>NZ_CP026112.1:900686-1200915 GCF_002902925.1 Paraburkholderia terrae
CGAAGGCCGCGTCGAGCGCCTCGTGCCGCTGCGCTACGGGCGCATGGCGGTGTCGCCGTTCACGTTCTATCGCGGCAGCGCGATCCTGCAGGCACACGATCTCAGCATGACGCCGCACACGTCGCTGACGCTGCCCATCTGCGGCGATGCACATCTGCTGAATTTCGGCGGCTTCGCGACACCCGAGCGTCAACTGATCTTCGATCTG
Organism: Paraburkholderia terrae; assembly: GCF_002902925.1. Classification (GTDB taxonomy): domain Bacteria; phylum Pseudomonadota; class Gammaproteobacteria; order Burkholderiales; family Burkholderiaceae; genus Paraburkholderia; species Paraburkholderia terrae. Next base: position 900,895 of record NZ_CP026112.1, read on the forward strand.
AACGATTTCGACGAAGTGTCCACCGCGCCTTTCGAATGGGACCTGAAGCGGCTCGTCGCGAGCTTCGTGGTCGCCGCGCGGCACATGCGCTTCAGCAGCGGCGCCGCCTACGATCTCGTGATGACAGCCGCCAACCAGTATCGCGACCGCATGGCGCAGTACGCCGGATGCGGCGCGCTGGAACTGTGGTACGAGCGGATCACGTTCGACCGGATGGTCGACATGGCGGTGAACGCCGAGAATCGCCGCCTGATCCGTCGAGGGATGGAGAAGGCGGCCACCCGCACGCACGAAAGCATGCTCGACAAGCTGTGCGAGCGCGACGGTGACCGCTACGTGATGCGCGACATGCCGCCCAGCCTGTTCCACGTGCATGGCTCGGGCACGCTGTTCGATGCCGAGGACGACTGGTTCCGGATCGGCGACTGGCGCAAGCTGATGCACGAGACGTACGAAGGCTATCTCAAGACGCTCAACGAAGATCGGCGCGAACTGCTGGAGCAGTTCGTGCCGCACGATCTCGCGTTCAAGGTGGTCGGCGTCGGCAGTGTCGGCACCCGCTGTCTCGTGCTGCTCACCGTCGATCCGCACGGCAAGCCGCTCTTTCTGCAGGTCAAGGAGGCGCGGCGCTCGGTGATCGCGCAGCATTTCAAGGCGGGGCCGCGCAAGTTCGAGCCGAAGCACGAGGGCGAGCGCGTCGTGCTAGGCCAGCGCATGCTGCAGGCCGCAAGCGATATCTTTCTCGGCTGGTCGACGGGTCCGGCGGGCCGGCATTTCTACTTCCGGCAATTGCGCGACATGAAACTGACGCCCAGCGTCGACCTGTTCGACGTCGATCAGCTTAACGGCTATGCGCGGCTATGCGGCTGGGCGCTGGCGCGCGCACACGCGAAGGCGGGCGGCAAGGCGATCGAGATCAGCGCGTATATTGGACGCAGCGACCAGTTCGCGGAAGCGCTGGCCGAGTATGCGGCGGCGTATGCGGATCAGGTCGAGCGCGATTATGACGTGTTCATGAAAGCGTGCCGAAGCGGCGAGCTCGAGGCGCGCACCGACGAGGACATGTCCGCCGATTTCCGTATCTGACGGGCATAAGGGCATAGGGCATCCGGCGTCCGCGCCGGAATCCCGACGACAATGGCGCGCGTTCGCCAGGCTGTGTCCGATGGCGCGCGTTCCGAAACGGTACAGTCGCGGCATGCGGCGGAAAAACGGGCAGGGGCCGCATGTCGTCTGTAGCGAGCAGTAGCAGCGCACCGTAGTGCTAACTCTGATCGGAGGTTTGCATGCTTTCCCTCATTGGCACGATAGTCGTCGGGTTGATCGTCGGTCTGATTGCGCGCGCGCTCAAACCGGGCGACGACAGCATGGGTTGGATCATGACGATCATTATCGGCATTGCCGGCTCGCTGATCGCGGGCTATGTCGGGCGCGCGCTTGGCTGGTACCAGCCGGGGCAGGCGGCGGGGTGGATCGCGTCGATCATCGGCGCAATCATCCTGCTAGTGATCTATCACCTGGTCCGGCGGCGCGCCTAGGCGGTTCGCAGGCCGCGCGCGGCGCTGTCAGTCAGGCGTCGCGCGCCTCGCGCAGCGTCACGAAGCGCAGTCCGCGCGCGCGCACGGTCTCGATCAGACGCGGCAGCACGTCGAGCACGACGGGCTTGCCCGACGCGTCCTTTGCCGCGCTCGCGTCGTGCAGAAGCAGGATGTCACGCGCCGCGAGTCCATCGACGAGCCGTTCCAGCACGCGCTGCGGGTTGCGCTCGCGGGTGTCGAAGCCGCGCCGCGTCCAGGCGGCGAGCCGCAAGTCGAGTTTTTGCAGCACCGGCTCAAGAAACACGTTGCGCAGCCCGGCGGGCGCGCGGAAGAACAGCGGGCGCTCGCCCGTCAGCGCTTCGAGCGTGTGCTGCGCGGCGTCGATTTCCCGCGTCAGTCCGCGCGGCAGCGTGACCGAGAACGTGTGAACGTGGACCTGCGAGTGGTTTTCGACCGCGTGTCCGCGCGCGACGATCTCACGCATCAGCGCCGGATGACGCTGCGCGCGCGTGCCGATGCAGAAAAAAGTGGCGCGCACGCCGTGCGCGTCGAGCAGATCGAGCACCTGGGGCGTGACGACCGGGTCGGGGCCGTCGTCGATCGTCAGCGCGACGGCGTCGGCGTTGCGCGGCGTGTCGGGCAGGCGCGTCCAGTTCGGGCCGAGCAGCGACGAGCGCGGCCACAAGCCAATTGTCACAACGACCATATGGCTCGCGAAGATGCCGGCGAGCCACCACGGCCAGGCGATGGGCGTGAGCACCCAGCCCGCGACCATCGCGGCATGCCACGCGATGGTGGCGTTGAACATCGGCGGATTGCCTGTGCGGGGCCAGCGGCGCGCGGGCGCGGCATGGTCGGCGGCGCGCGGCAGCGGCGGATTCGGTTGATTCATGATGCGTTTCGTCTGCCGGATTCCGTTTCGTCATACCAGCAGGACTGTCGTGATGCACGTCAAACGCGAACGATACCATTGGCGCGCGTCCTGTCTCGAAATTGGCAGAGTTGGAAAGAGATCGACGGCCGCCGGGTTCGGAGAATTGACGGAAAGGGGCACTGCGGAACGGAAGCCGGGACGGGCGCTGCAATGGAACGGTAATGAAGCCGTAGCGGAGCCGAAGCCAGTATCCTTGACCCCTTTCCACCGACCCGCCGACCCGAACCCGCGCCATGCGTTTGCGCCACATCGAAGTTTTCCACGCCATCATGCGCACCGGCTCGCTGTCGAAAGCCGCCGAGTTGCTGTGCGTTTCGCAGCCCGCCGTCAGTAAGGTGCTCGCGCACGCGGAGCGCAGCGCGGGCCTCACGCTCTTCAACCGCGTGCATGGCCGTCTTCAGCCGACGCGCGAAGCCGAGCTGCTGTTCTCCGAAACGCAGAAGCTGCAGACCAACCTCGACAGTATCCGCGATCTCGCGCGCAATCTCGCGCGGCAACCCGAAGGGCACTTACGCATCGGCTGTCTGCCGAGCCTTGGCCTGAGCCTGATTCCGCCCGCCGTCGAGGCGTTTCGCGCGGCGTATCCACGTGTGTCGCTGCGAATCCAGACGCGTCATACCGAGGAATTGCTGAACGCGCTGCTCACGCGCGATCTCGATCTGGCCGTGGCGCTGAATCCGCCGGCGCGGCCGGGCATTGCGTCCGCCGAGCTGGGGCGTACGCCCGTCGTGTGCGTCGGCCCGCGCGATGAAGCCGCAGGCAACGCGCCGATCACGCTGCAAGAATTCGTGGAAGGCGATTGGATCGGTATCGGCAATGCCGACCCGCTTGGCGAGATGATCGGCAATGCGCTGGAAGCACTGGGCCTCGACGGTCACGCGCCCGCCGTCGAGGCGCACACGTGGCACGTCGCCCGCGCGCTGGCCGCGCGCGGCATCGGCCATGCGCTGCTCGACGAGTTGACCGCGAAGAGCGGCGCGGAAGCCGTGACCGTGCGGCCGGTTACACCGCCGTTGTCGGTCGGCGTGTTCGCGTTGTGGCGCGACGGCGGGCTGACTTCACAGGCGGGCAATGCGTTCGTCGACGTGCTGCGCGCGCATTTTGCGTAGGCCAGGCGCGGGGAAACGCGCACCCTTAACCTGAGGTTATGCAGCCTCGCATCTCGTCAATTGATATGCCGTTTTCGGCGCGCGACACTCGCCTGCAATGTAATCGCAAGGTAGTGAGCCTTCATGCATGTCTGTGTCCTCGGAGCGGGCGTCGTCGGACTGACGACGGCCTGGAGCCTGGCCCGCGACGGCCACGATGTCACGATCGTCGAGGCGCGCGGCGGCGCGGCGCTCGAAGCGAGCTTCGCGAACGGCGGCCAGTTGAGCTACAGCTACGTCGCGCCGCTCGCCGATCCCGCCGTGCTGCCCAAGCTGCCCGCGTGGCTGTTGCAGCGCGATTCCGCGCTGCGTTTTATTCCGCGTTTCGATGTGCAGCAGTGGCGCTGGTGCGTCGCCTTTCTGCTCGCGTGCCGCAGCCGTCGCGCGCGGCAGACGGCACTGGAGATGCTGAGTCTCGGCGCGCTCAGCAAGGCGGCGCTGCATGAGATCGTCGAGCACGAGTCGATTGCGTTCGACTACGTGCGTAACGGCAAGCTCGTCGTCTATCGCGACGCGCACGAGTTCGAGCGCGCGCGCCGCAAGATGGAACTGCTCGTCGCGGCGGGCTCGAATCAGCGTGCGCTCGATGGCAGCGCGTGCGTCGCGCTCGAACCCGCGCTCGCGCACGCGCAGCCGCTGATCGCGGGCGGTATCCACACGCCGTCGGAAGAAGCGGGCGATTGCCATCGCTTCGGTGTTGCGCTGGCGGATGCGCTGCAGCGGCGTCATCGCGTGACGATCCGCTACGAGACGCCCGTGCGCGAACTCGTCAGCGAAGGCGGGCGGATCGTCGCGGCGCGCACCGCGGCGGGCGATATCGAAGCCGATGCATTCGTCGTCGCGCTCGGGCTTGGCAGTGTGCCCTTGCTCGATGCGCTTGGCGTGCGTCTGCCCGTCTATCCGCTTACGGGCTACAGCCTGACGATTCACAACGCCGATCCGCTCCACACGCCGCGCGTCAGCGTGACGGACCTGCATCGAAAAATCGTCTACGCGCCGCTTGGCGGGCGCTTGCGGATTGCGGGCATGGTCGAGATTGCGGGGTTGAGCGACGCGCAGCGGGCAGGGCGCGTCGAACTGTTGAAGCGCCAGGCACAGGAAATCTTCCCCGCCGCCGGCGACTACGCGAACGCGCAGACCTGGTGCGGCCACCGTCCCGCGACGCCCGATTCGAAGCCGCTAATCGGCAGAACGCCGTACAGCAACCTCTGGCTCAACACGGGCCACGGCGCGCTGGGCTTCACGCTCGCGTGCGGCAGCGCGCGCGTGATCGCCGACGTGATCGCGGGCCGCGCGCCGTCCGTCGATATCGACGCCTACGCATACGACCGCTGATTTCGTTGCACACACATCCATAACAGGAGAGACCATGAAAACAACGATGACGAAGCACGCAACGCTCACAGCACTGATCGCAGTCACCCTCTGCGGAGGCAACGCGCACGCGCAGGACTCGAGCGCGACCTTGAAGAAGATCCGCGAAACGGGCGCGATCTCGCTCGGCGTGCGTGAATCGTCGGTGCCGTTCTCGTACTACGACGAAGAGCAGCACGTGATCGGCTATTCGCAGGCGATCGCGCTGAAGATCGTCGACGAGGTGAAAAAAGAGCTGAAGCTGCCGGACCTGAAGGTGCGCGAGATTCCCATCACGTCGCAGAATCGAATCCCGCTCGTGCAGAACGGCACGATCGATATCGAATGCGGCTCGACCACCCACACGAAAGAGCGCGACAACCAGGCCGCGTTCTCGAACAGTTTCTTCCAGTACGGCGTACGCATGATCGTGAAGAAGGACTCGGGCGTGAAGGACTTCGGCGACCTCGCGAACAAGACGGTGGTGACAACGGCGGGCACATCGGAAGAGCGTCTGCTGCGGCAGATGAACGCTGAGAAGTCGATGAACATGCGCCTCATCAGCGCGAAGGATCACGCCGAGTCGTTCCTCAACGTGAAGACGGGGCGTGCCGTCGCCTTCGTGATGGACGATCCGCTGCTGTACGGCGCGAAAGCGAAAGAGGCGAACGCCGACGACTACGTGATCACGGGCACGTCGCCGATGTCGGAGGTGTATGGCTGCATGTTTCGCAAAGATGATCCGGGCTTCAAGAAACTGGTCGACGGCGTGATCGCGCGCTTGCAAACTTCTGGTGAAGCGGCGAACCTTTATCAGAAGTGGTTCACGCAACCCATTCCGCCGAAGGGCATCAACCTGAACTATCCGTTGTCGGCGGAGATGAAACAGCTGTTCGCGAAGCCGAACGATCGCGCGCTCGATTGATGGGCCTGCGTCGCGCCGCGTCGCGGGCAGCACGACCTGGAGATACGGTGTGACGCAGACAGCAGAGACAACGCAAGCAAACAAAGTGGCGCTCGTGACGGGCGCGGGCAGCGGCATCGGCAAGGCGACGGCGCTCAAGCTGCTCGCCAATGGCTATAGCGTCGTGCTGACTGGGCGCAGGCAGGCCCCACTCGATGCGCTCGCAACCGATGCGCAAGCACGCGGCCAGGACGCACTCGCCGTCGCCTGCGACGTGACGGATGCCGCGAGCGTCGCCGCGCTCTTCGACACGATCCGGCTGCGCTACGGGCGGCTCGACGTGCTGTTCAACAACGCGGGCCGCAATGCGCCGCCCGTCGAAATCGACCAGATCGAACTCGACGACTGGCGTTCCGTCGTCGATACCAACCTCACGGGCGTGTTCCTCTGCACGCGCGCGGCATTCGGGATGATGAAGGCACAAACGCCGCGCGGCGGCCGCATCATCAACAACGGCTCGATCTCCGCGCATGCACCGCGGCCGCTGAGCATCGCGTACACGGCGACCAAGCATGCGATCACGGGTCTCACCAAATCGGTCTCGCTCGATGGCCGGCCTTACGACATCGTGTGCGGCCAGATCGACATCGGCAACGCCGGGACGGAAATGGCCGAGCGGATGGCGCGCGGCGTGCCGCAGGCCAACGGTACGATCGCCGTCGAGCCGCTGATGAACGTCGAACATGTCGCCGATGCCGTGCTGCACATGGCGAATCTGCCGCTGTCGGCGAACGTGCAGTTCATGACGATCATGGCGAGCAAGATGCCGTTCGTCGGCCGCGGATGACGCGGATGTGACACAACGCGGCGCGGGCAGTCGACGTATACTTGACGCTTCCCGAACCACTGGAAGTCAATGTGACTGCTGACGAGGCCACGCACTCGGAGGCGCCGGCCACCGCCGATCCGCGCCCTACGCCGCCCACGCGGCCCGACCCCAGCGAATGCTGCGATAGCGGCTGCGATCCGTGCGTGTTCGATCTGTACGCGGAAGAGGTCACGCGGTATCGCGCGGCGCTGGCTGCGTGGGAAGCGCGGCACGCGCAGCCGGTTGAGCACGAAGGCGAGCCGGGCAAGAAGCAGTAAGCGTTTGCCTTTTGACCCGCTGTAACCACTCTCTGCAACCACTCTCTCGCGCCGCTTCATCGACTCTATGTCCACGCTGATCGAACCTCACGCGCTTGCCGCTTTGCATGATTTCGTCGAACGCCATCCGCGGCTTTTCGTGCTGACGGGCGCGGGCATCAGCACCGATTCCGGCATCCCCGGCTATCGCGACGAAAACGGCGAATGGAAACGCTCGCCGCCCATCACGTTGCAGGAGTTTCTGGGCTCCGTCGCGTCGCGCCAGCGTTACTGGGCGCGCAGCACGGTCGGTTGGCCTGTAGTCGCGAAGGCCGCGCCGAATGCAGCGCATCACGCGCTCGCGCGTCTCGAAGCGGTCGGGCACGTGGGCGGGCTCGTTACGCAGAACGTCGATGGACTGCATCAGCGCGCGGGCAGCAGCGACGTGATCGAACTGCATGGCAGCATCGGCGCAGTGACGTGTCTCGATTGCAACTCGCATCACACGCGCGCGTCGATCCAGCAAACGCTGATCAACACGAACCCCGCGCTGCTCGATGTGATCGCCGAGCCGGCCGCCGACGGCGACGCACATCTCGAATGGCACGACCTCGGGTCGTTTCGCGTGCCGCCTTGCCCGAATTGCGGCGGGCTGCTGAAGCCCGATGTCGTGTTCTTCGGCGAGAACGTGCCGAAGGCGCGCGTCGAGGCGGCCACCCACTCGCTCGAAGCCGCCGACGCGATGCTCGTAGTCGGCTCGTCGCTGATGGTGTATTCGGGCTACCGTTTCTGCGTGTGGGCGCAGAAGATGGGCAAGCCGGTTGCCGCGATCAATCTCGGACGCACGCGCGCCGATGAGTTGCTGTCGCTGAAAGTGGAAGCGCCATGCGGCGATGCGCTCGCCGCGCTCGCGGCGCGTCTCGCGGTCAGCTAATGCAGGCAGGTGCGGCACGCAGGTGCGCGCCAGCTTCATGTCAATTCACAAGGAACGCCGATGCTCACGTCGATAGAAGAACTGGAAGCGCTGTACGGGCAGCCGCACGAGCGCTCGGTACGCAAGGAGATTCCGTACGTCAACGACTGCTATCGCGCGTTCATCGAGCAATCGCCGTTCATCGTGCTGGCGACGGCGGGTCCCGAAGGACTCGACTGCTCGCCGCGCGGCGATGCGCCCGGTTTCGTGCGGCTGATCGACGAAAGGACGCTGGCGATTCCCGATCGCGTCGGCAACAACCGCGTCGACAGTCTGCGCAACGTGATCGTCAATCCGCATGTGGGGCTGCTGTTCGTCGTGCCGGGTGTCGGCGAGACGCTGCGCGTCAACGGACGTGGACGCGTTTTGGCCGAGTCGGCGTTGCTCGAGAGCTTCGCGGTCGACGGCAAGAAGCCGCGCACGGTGCTGATCGTCGATATCGACGCGGTGTACTTTCACTGCTCGAAAGCGCTGGCGCGCTCGAAGCTGTGGGACCCGTCGCGCCATGTCGAGCGCTCGCGGCTCCCGAGCGCGGGCGACATGCACAAGCGCATTTTCGGTGAGACTTTCGACGCGCTCGCGTATGATCGCGACCTCGTTGAACGGATGCGAACCGGTCTGTACTGATTGAACCGCCATGACTACGCCTGATCTCAACCTGCGCCAGCACGCGCCCTCCGCCGAACGTAACCGCGAGCCGATTCTCGCCGTGCTCGAACGCGTCCTGCCCGCGACGGGCACCGTGCTCGAGGTCGCGAGCGGCACGGGCCAGCACGCGATCCACTTCGCTGCGGCGCTGCCGCATCTCGTCTGGCAGCCGAGCGACCTCGACGACGAGGCGCGCGCGTCGATTGCCGCGTGGACGGCGCATAGCGGGCTGGCCAACGTGCGGCCGCCGCTCGCGCTCGACGTGCGCGACGCGTCGTGGGGCATCGAAGCCGCCGCTGCGATCGTCTGCATCAACATGATCCATATCTCGCCGTGGGCATCGGCGCAGGCGCTGATCGGCGGCGCGGGGCGGCTGCTCGGTCCGGGCGGCGTGCTGTTCCTGTACGGGCCGTACCGGCGCAGCGGCGCGCATACGGCGCCCACCAACGCTGCGTTCGACGAACAGTTGCAACGCCGCAATCCCGCATGGGGCGTGCGCGACATGGAAGCCGTGGTGGCGCTGGCGGACGCGGCGGGATTCGACGCCGACGAGCCGGTCGAGATGCCTGCCAACAACTTCAGCCTTGTGTTCAGGAAACGTTAGTACACGCGCCGGGTCTGACGCTTTACCCTGCTCGACTCTGCGTTTGCACGACAAACGTTCGAAGCGCGTTTCGCGGACTAAGCTTTAGAGTGCCGGCAGCGGGGCGCACAAGCAGCGCGGCGCGAAAGCGCGGCGAAAGCCTGCACGCATCGACCGTGCCGGACACGAACACGGCGGGCGGGGAGTACGCGAGCGTCATCCCGTCATTTCTTTTATCCTTTCATCCTCGACGCCGCGCCCTGATGGTGGGCGCGGCTTCACGACTCACCGGAATCAGGAGAATTCACATGGGCAAACAGGCAATCGGCGTAGTGGGGCTGGCGGTGATGGGACGGAATCTGGCGCTGAACATCGAAAGCCGTGGTCACGCGGTCTCCGTGTTCAACCGCACCCGCGAGAAAACCGACGAACTGATCGCGGAGTTTCCCGACCGTAAGCTGGTTCCGACTTTCACGCTGGAAGAATTCGTCAACTCGCTGGAAAAGCCGCGCCGCATCCTGATGATGGTAAAAGCGGGCGAAGGCACCGACGCGACGATCGCGTCGCTACAGCCGCTGCTGGAGAAGGGCGACATTCTCATCGACGGCGGCAACACGCATTTCACCGACACCATCCGCCGCAATCAGGAACTGGCGAAGTCGGGTCTGCACTTCATCGGCACGGGCGTGTCGGGCGGCGAAGAGGGCGCGCTGAAGGGCCCGTCGATCATGCCGGGCGGCCAGCGCGAAGCGTATGACCTCGTCGCCCCGATCCTCACCGAGATCGCGGCGAAGGCGCCGGACGGCGAGCCGTGCGTCGCGTACATGGGTCCTGACGGCGCGGGCCATTTCGTGAAGATGGTGCATAACGGCATCGAATACGGCGACATGCAACTGATCGCCGAAAGCTATGCCGTGCTCAAGCAGGTGGTCGGGCTGTCGAACCAGGAACTGGGCGCGGTCTACACCGAGTGGAACAAGGGCGAGCTGGACAGCTACCTGATCGAGATCACGTCGAAGATCTTCGACAAGAAAGACGATGAAACGGGCAAGGATCTCGTCGACATCATCATGGACCGCGCCGCGCAAAAGGGCACGGGCAAGTGGACGAGCCAGAACGCGCTCGACCTCGGCGCGCCGCTGCCGCTGATCACGGAAGCCGTGTTCGCGCGCGTGCTGTCGTCGCTGAAGGATCAGCGCGTGGCAGCCAGCAAGGTGCTCGAAGGGCCGGCCGCCAAGCCGTTCTCGGGCGATCGCGCCGCGTTCATCGAAGCCGTGCGCCGCGCGTTGTACTTCAGCAAGGTGATTTCGTATGCACAGGGCTTCGCGCAACTGCGCGCGGCGTCGGACGAATACAAGTGGGATCTCGACTACGGCACGATCGCGAAGATTTTCCGCGCCGGCTGTATCATCCGTGCCCGCTTCCTGCAGAAGATCACGGACGCCTACTCGAAGGACAAGCAGATCGCCAACCTGTTGCTCGATCCGTATTTCCGCGATATCGCCGCGAACTATCAGGGGGCGCTGCGCGACGTCGTGATCGCCGCGACGGCGGCGGGCGTGCCCGTACCGGCGTTCTCGTCGGCGATCGCGTACTTCGACGGCTACCGCTCGGCGCGTCTGCCCGCCAACCTCGTGCAGGCGCAACGCGACTTCTTCGGCGCGCATACGTTCGAGCGCCTCGACAAGCCGGGTAGCTTCCACGCGAACTGGTCCTGAGCGGACGGACGGGCTTTCCTTCGCACAGTAAAGCGAAGATTGGTCTGATTTCAAACGCCCCGGCGCCTCACGGCGCCGGGGCGTTTGCCTTTGCGCGCCTCATTGTTCCACCCAGTGCATATTTTTTGGAACACAGTGTTGCAATTATTTGATCTCAAAAAGCAAGCCGAACGCCTGATTAAGCCAATTATTTCAATTCTCGCAACATAGTTTAGCGAGATTAGGGATTTCCCTAGGACCTTACCTTCCATAAACTTGCATCAACGCTGACGGACACGATGTTCGCAGTGAATCGAAAAAACAAATTCTCGGAGGTTGTCCATGAAAGCCCTGATTTCCGCAGTCGTTCTTGCTGCCGCTGTTGCCGCTCCCGTTGCATCGTTTGCCCAATCGAGCCAGCAACCGGTGACGCGCGCCGAAGTTCGCGCCGATCTCGCCCGTCTGGAAAAGGCTGGCTATGATCCGCTGTCGGATCGCCAGAACTACCCGAACAACATCCAGGCCGCGGAAGCGCGTGTCCACGCAGAAGACGCCAACGCAAGCGGCTATGGCGTGCAGACGAACGGCACGTCGCAAGCCGGCCGTTCGCTGGCTGATGAGAAGGGTCCGCGTTCGGTGTTCTTCGGTAACTGATTGCCGACGAAGCTGACGCAGTAACCAGATCGAAAGCGCCGGCTGGGGTCCGCGAGCCTCAACTGACGCGTGCAGGTAAAAAAACGCCGCCCAAGGTAAAACCTGGGCGGCGTTTTTTTGCGTCCGGCGCGGGCGAAGTCGGCTCAGGCCGCGCGTCACCTTACCGCGGCATATGCGGAATCGTCTCGTTGTTCGCGACGTTCAACTGATGCACCTGCCGATGCAGCTTGTTCAACTGCGCCTGCGCGGCCGTGCGTTGCGCTTCGAGTTGCGCGAGCTCCTTACGCAACTGATGCTGCCGGCTCGTCACCGCCTGATCCTGCTCGGTCGTACGCTGCAAGCCCTGACGCAGCCGTTCCGCGTGCGCTTCCGATTCCGCGATCGCCCGCTTCAGTTGCTCGTTCTGCGCTTCGAGCTGCAAGCGGCGCGTCTCGCCGTCGGAAAGCCGTGTCGCCTGATCCTGCATATGGTGAAACAGCTGCCTGGCCGTATTGATGTCGTTCGTGCTCAGCACGCGCCATAGCCGGTCTTCCTGAAACAGTGCGGCGAAGTATTTCATTTCCTTTGGGTAAAACAGCAGGCTGACTGAATAGTCAAAAGTGCGAAACGTGTGGAAAGTCGTGAGTTCCGCGTTGTCGCTCATGCGTTCTACATCGGCTGGGTCCGCGAGTTGCACGGCGCGTCCGTTCGGCGCCGAGGGCGTGACCTGCACCGCATGCAGCGGCGTGACGGGTCGCGGCGGCGAGTTGACGGGGCGAGTTTCGATGGTTGCGCCCGCATCGCTTTCGCTGGCGGGAAGGTCGTCGAGTCGGGCGGGTTCGGCTTGCGGGGCGTTCTGTGGCGGGAAATGAAAGTGAGCCGCGGCCCCATTGCTGACAGCAGCGCGACGCATGTTCAATAGATTTTTCACGATCGATCCTCGGTAGGCGGCCGGGAAGCCGTACCTCTTCAGGGTTGCGGGCGCATCAATGCAGCGTGCGTTGCCCACGCGCGATATCGTCGAATAATGCATGGCCAGGTTCCAGCGCGAAGAGCCACGACTGGTCGTATTCGCTGAGCGCTTCCAGCGCCTGGCGTAATTGTTCGAGGGCGACCGCCGGAATCTCGACGCTCGCTTCCACGCCGCTAGACAGGTGGCTTACGCTTGCCAGTTGCACGAGGGCATCGGCGGCCTCGGCGACATCGACGGCGAACACGAGATGCGCGTTGAGCAGTTCGACCAGCGCAGGCGATGCAGTCATCTCGTCGACATTCAGTTGTACGGCAAGAAACACCGCCTTGTTCATGGAACCTCCTCATCAGATGGAAACGCTGAAGTGGAATGAACCGTCTTGCCGCGCATCGCGCTTGCGGGTATGCGCATATTGGTTGACCGCAGCAAGTTTCAGTATAGGCGAGCACTCCAGCTATGCAATGGCTCGCAAGCCGCATGTAACGGCCTTCTCCGGCCATGTGAGCAAGACACGTGCATGCGCGCGGGCGCCACTATAATGACCAGTCCGACAACCGTCATTGCGCAAGACCGTCATGAAAATCGTCCGCAGCAGCACGTTCAAGGCAGAGCGTCCATGGGGCGCGCTCGATATCGCCAACATGAACGGCATCACCACGCGTCTTCACTGGACCGACCAGCCGTACAAATGGCACGTCAACGATGGCGAGGAAGTATTCGCGGTGCTGCACGGGCGCGTCGAGATGCGCTACCGCGAAGCGGGCGTCGAGTATTCAACGGTGCTCGAGACGGGCGACGTGTTTCATGCGTCGGCCGGTACGGAACACGTTGCGCATCCGATCGGCGAAGCGCGCATTCTGGTGATCGAGTCGGAAGGCAGCGTTTGACGTTTCGCCTTCGCTGATCGGGAAAAATTGATTGGGATTGCAGAAGGAATCAAAGAGCAGGCCGAAGCAGCAGTGCGAGCGAGTTGATCGTTGGCGAGAGGCGTGTCGGGGCTGTGCGGTCCGCGCGTGTCAATCCGTCATTTTTCCGACGGACAGTCGAGGCATAATATTTGCACTGCATATCCCGCTACAGGTTCAAATGACGCGCGGCCCCTATGAGCCGCCGTCCCATACCGCGTCGAGGGCCACAAAAATGACAGTAAAACGGCAATACGTCGTCACGCAGGCGTTGGTCTCGCTAGCCGTCGCGAGCATGCTCGGCGCGTGTACCACGTACCCGTGGGAAGCGACGCCGTCGCCGGCGCCCACGTATCGGACATCGGGCGGCGCGGCCGCCAGTGGCGTGCCGGCCGGGTTCTATCGCGTGAACCCGGGCGATACGCTGCAAAGCATCGCCGGCGCTTACGGTCAGCGGACCCAGGACATCGCGTCATGGAACGGTCTGGTCTTGTCGTCGCCCGTGGTGCCTGGGCAGTTGCTGCGAGTCGGGCCGCCCGCGTACGCGCAGACCACGCCCGTGCCAACACCCGCGCCCACCACCACGCCCGTTCAGCCGGCGCCCGTTGCCCCCGCGCAGGTGACGCTTGCGTGGCCGCTGCGCGGTCCGATTCTCAAGCCGTACGTGCCGGGCAAGTCGAAGGGGATCGTGATCGGTGGGCGTCCGGGCGATCAGGTGCGCGCGGCCGCGACCGGGCGGGTTGTGTACGCGGGAACGCTCGAGGCCTACGGGCCGCTCGTCATCATCAAGCACGACGACACGCTGATCACCGCCTACGGCCAGAACAGCAGGCTGCTGGTGCAAGAGGGCGATGCCGTCACGCAGGGTCAGCCGATCGGCGAAGTCGGCGTGGACAACAACGGCGTGCCGTCCATCCAGTTCGAAGTGCGCAAGGACGGCAAGCCCGTCGATCCGCTTGGGTGGCTGCCGCGCTGAATCGCATAGACCCGGTGACAGGCGGACAACCTCAAGGCCAACCGAGTCCCGACGCCCAACACCTTGACGGCCGACAGTTGGTCCGGATCGTTCAGTCGGCTTCTCCAGTATCGATGACAGGCCCGTGACAGCGGGCTTTGTCGCATTTGGCACGGTGCGTGCAGCACGGTTATCGGGCGCGGCGTAGCGCGCGCTCGCTCGCCAACCTTTATCGTTGCTGGAGACACATCATGACCCACCTGCTTGTGAAAGACCTGTCGAGGGTCGACGAACTCGACCGTGAAACCGCCAAGGCCGTACACGGCGGCATGCTCACTATCGCCAAGCCGACGGAGCCGAGCCCGTGGCCGGGCTTTCCCGGCAAGCCGTCGATACCCTGGCCGCCGATGAATCTACCCCATCCGCCCGTGTACGCGGACGGCGGCGGACCTGTCATCATGCCGTATCACGGCGACGTGCCGACGGGCGCGACCCCGGTTTGATCAGCATGTGTTCGGCGTAAAGAGGCGAGCCATGTCGCGTGGCTCGCCTCGTCGTGTTGATGGTGCGGGTGTGAGAGCGCAAACAGTAAGCAGCCGATCCACGTCCCATCAACCGCAATGCGTCGCTCATGGCATGCGCTGTCGCTTCGCATTGCGCCGGCAGATATCTGCACGCGGATCGGCCGCCGATACTCTGTCACAACCGCCCAGGGCGGACTATCAGGATTCTTTGAAAGTGATGTGAGCGTGTTCTGACTTACGTCAATGCGATCTGCACCACCTTCACGATCACGAGCGCAACGGCCACCACCAGATAGCCGCGCAGCGCGCCCATCCAGATACGGCGGGCGAGCGTCATCGCGGGCTTTGGCAGCGAGTCGAGCGGCGGCGTGCGCCACGTTGCGCGCTCGGCTTTGCTGACGAACGGCGCGCCGTCCGCAATCTGCGCGCCGCGCAGCCGCCGCAGCACCGTCGCTGCGACTAACGCCACCACGGCGAGCAGCGTGCCGCCCGTGAGAATCTCGATGATCGTGTGTCCGCTGATGTCGGGATAAACGACGGACGCCGTCAGCACGACGGAGAGCAGCACCAGCGCCCACACGACGCCGCCCGTGAACAGGTTCAGCCCTTTCGAGTTGACCCACGGCCCGAGCACCGCGCGGTCGTTGCACAGCAGAAGCAGGAACACGGTTGCGCTCGGCAGCAGCACGCCCGCGAGCGTCTGCACGGCTTCCGTCAGCAGGCCGAGCGGGCTGCCCGGAATCAGCACGAGTCCTGCCGCCGCCGCCACGATGCCGAAGTACACGAGATAGAAGCCCTTCGCATCGGCGACGCCGCGATGCAGCGAATGACGGATCTTGAACACGTCGCCGATCGCATAGGCCGTCGACAGCGACACGGCCGCCGCGCCGATGATGCACGCGTCGAGCAGCGCAATCGCAAACAGCACGGCGGGCGTGCGGCCCGCATACCTTTCGAGGCCGGCGATCACGCCGCCCGCATCGGTGAACTGGCCGAACTCGGGCTTGCCGCCGAACAACGCGGCGCTGAACGAGATCATCGCGATCGCGCCGATCAGCACGAACACGATGCCGATCCACAGGTCGGCCTTTTCGTACTTCATGAAGCGCGGCGTGATGCGCTTGTCGATTACGTAGCTCTGCTGGAAGAACAGCTGCCACGGCGCGACCGTCGTGCCGACGATACCGATCACGAGCAGCATCACATCCGAGAGCTTTGCATGCGCGGGCCATGCGGGCATGAACAGATGGTTCGCCATCTGCGAGACGGGCGGATGGATGGTCACGAGCACGGGCACGAGCAACAGGCTCAACAGACACAACACGATCGCAAAGCGCTCGAAGCGTTTGAAGTCGCCGGTGCTGACGGCCGCCATCGTCAATGCGGCCGCGATGCACACGCCCGCCACTTTCGATACACCGAAGAAGTCGAGCACGAACGTAATGCCGATGAACTCGGTGACGATGGTCAACGCATTGAGGATGAACAGGTCGACGACGCTGAACGCGCCCCAGAACTTGCCGAAGCGTTCGAAGATCAGGCGCGCATGACCGACGCCCGTGACGGCGCCCAGGCGCAGCACCATCTCCTGATTGACATACAGCACGGGCACGAGCAGCAGCAGCGTCCACAGCAGCGTGGTGCCGTAGTTCTGGCCGGCCTGCGTATAGGTGCCGAAGGCGCCCGCGTCGTTGTCGCCGACCATCACAATGAGGCCGGGTCCGACGATCGCGAGCAGCGTGCGCAAGCGCGCGCCCCAGCTGTTGCGGGGCGCAGTGTCGTGATGCGCGATCGTACCGAGCGCGCCGCGGATATCGCCGACATGCGCGTCGTCGAGAACGGCGGTGCGCGTCGGTAGTGCTTGTGGTGGCGTTGCCATTGTTATTCTCCCGTGAACGGATATAGGTCGAATGATTTCCGTTTATGCGGCTTGCCGCTTCCGCAGGCGGGCGGCAATGCTGCTGAGCGTGCTGGCGAACTTCGCGAATACGTGGCGTCGCTCGTGATGCAGCGAAAGGAACGCGTCGTAGTGCGCGCGTGCTTCGCGGGTTTGCGGCAATGTCGAAAGAAGCAGGAAGTACATGTCGGTTCTCCGGCACGAAGGCTCGTGCATGCGAGGCGGCAGGCGCTGGAGAATCGATGGAATCGAAAGCGGTCGGCTTGCCTGCCTCAGGTCGATAAAGGCATTTCTGGGTTCAAGGGGTGACTGTCACTGTCGGGCATGGTGGCTCCCGGTTCATTGCAAAAGCGGATCGCGATTGGCGAAACGCACGTCGGCGAGATACGTGGCGATGGACAGGTCGAACTTTCGCGGCGTCGACGGTGGCGGTAAGCAGGCACACGCACGCGGACGCAGGCACGCGAGGCGAAACCGCACATGTCACGAAGGCGGCTACGAATCGCGCGCGAACGCGCTGCGCCGGGTGCTGAACCCAACGACGCTAAACAGGATGCACGAGGAATGAAACTGCGACGCGCACCGTCTGCCTGCTGGCAAGACGGCGGCTAGATGAGGAAGCGCGGACGTCTGCCGTTCAGGCGGCGAAACTGTTCGAAAACGTACTACTGCAACTGTCCAAGGCAACGCCCCTCAAATTTCAAGATAAGAGAATTTTATGCCCGCGCGCAAAGCCGCGTCAATGCACTTTCTTAAGCAGAACCGAAATATGTGGTGAAGCGCACATCGGGCGTCGCGCGATGTCCACGCACGTTCGCTGCGCTTTTCCCGAGGCGCTTTCTATACTGGGATCAGCCGTCAGCACAACGGATCACGCGTACTAAAGGTCCGACCATTCATCCGGCTTTCAGATCGCTCAATAGCAGCTAACGACGAGGCGATCATTGGAGGGAGACATGAGCGTTTCAGCCACGCACCCCGGTTCGGGCGCGATCGGCGCGCCTGCGCCGCACAAACCGGCGCTCCGCTCGCTGGCGCTTGCTGCATTGGGCGTCGTCTATGGCGATATTGGCACGAGTCCGCTGTACACGCTGCAGACCGTCTTCGCGTCAGCGGGCGGTCTGCCGCTGACGCCGTTGAACGTGATCGGCATCGTGTCGCTGATCTTCTGGTCGCTGACCATCGTCGTGTCGCTCAAGTATGTGACGCTGATCCTGCGCGCGAACAATCACGGCGAGGGCGGCATCATGGCGCTGCTTGCGCTGGCCGCTTCGTCGGTGGCGGACCGGCCGCGCTTGCGTCATGTGCTGCTGATCGTCGGCGTGATGGGCGCAGCGCTCTTTTACGGCGACAGCATCATCACGCCTGCCATCTCCGTGCTGAGCG
The DNA here is from genome assembly GCF_002902925.1 of Paraburkholderia terrae. Lineage (GTDB taxonomy): Bacteria > Pseudomonadota > Gammaproteobacteria > Burkholderiales > Burkholderiaceae > Paraburkholderia > Paraburkholderia terrae. The sequence continues at coordinate 919,071 of NZ_CP026112.1, forward strand.
CGGTCGAAGGGCTGGAAGTCGCCGCGCCGTTTCTGAAGACCTGCGTGATACCCGTGACGCTCGCTGCGATCGTCACGCTGTTCGTGATGCAGAAGCACGGCACGTCGGGGATCGGCGCCGTGTTCGGGCCGGTGATGGTGGTCTGGTTCGTGGTGCTGGCCGTGGTCGGCGTGACTAACGTGATTTCGGCACCCGCGATTCTCGCCGCGCTCGATCCGCTCGCCGGTCTCGCGTTCTGCCTGCGTCACGAGTGGCTGGCGTTCGTCGCGCTGGGCGCCGTCGTGCTGTCGCTGACGGGCGCCGAGGCGCTCTATGCCGACATGGGCCACTTCGGCGCGCGGCCGATCCGCATTACCTGGTTCGCCATCGTCTTCCCCGCGCTCGCGCTGAACTATCTGGGGCAGGGCGCATTGTTGATCTCCGACCCCACCGCGCTGCAAAACCCGTTCTACCGGCTCTTTCCGCAATGGGCGCTGTATCCGATGATCGTGCTCGCGACGGTCGCCACTGTGATCGCCTCGCAAGCCGTGATCTCCGGCACCTACTCGATGACCAAGCAGGCCATGCAACTAGGCTTCCTGCCGCGCATGAACGTCGTCTACACGTCGGAGAAAGAGATCGGCCAGATCTATGTGCCCGGCATCAACTGGACGCTGCTCGCCGCCGTGGTGGCCGCCGTGCTCGGCTTCGGCTCGTCGACGGCGCTCGGGTCCGCGTATGGCATCGCGGTGACGGGCACGATGCTCATCACGACGCTCTTGACCTTCTTCGTCGTGCGCTATGCATGGCATTACAACTGGCTGCTGTGCGTGTTCGCGACCGCGTTCTTCTTCGTGATCGACGCGATGTTCTTCTCGGCGAATCTGCTGAAGATTGTCGAAGGCGGCTGGTTCCCGCTGATGATCGGCTTCGTGATGTTCACGATCATGGCGACATGGGGACGCGGCGGGGAGATCATGCGGGCCGAAGCGCGGGTGCATGCGGGCACGATGCCGCTCAAGGCGTATCTGGAGAAGCTGATCGCGTGTCAGCCGGTGCGCGTCCCCGGCACGGCGATCTTTCTCACGCCCAATCCGGACAGCGTGCCACATGCGCTCGTGAACAACCTGATGCATAACCACGTGCTGCACAACCGCGTCGTGTTCCTGACCGTGAACAACGAGGAGATTCCGTGGGTCGCCGAGCATGAGCGCGTTGCTTTGCACGCGGTGTGCGAGAGCTGTTACCAATTGACGATCCGCTACGGCTTCAAGGACGAAGTCGATCTGCCGAAAGCGCTCGCAGCCGCAGGGGCGCTGGGTCTCGATTTCGATCCCTGCGAGGCGTCGTATTTCCTGAGCCGCGCGACCGTCGTGCCGACACCGGGCGCGGGCATGGCGATGTGGCGCGAGCGACTTTTCGCGGTGATGCTGCATAACGTCGGCAACGTGGCGGCGTATTTCAAGTTGCCTGCCAATCGCGTGATCGAGGTCGGCGCGCGGGTGGAGATATGAGGCGGCGATGCGTGTCGAATGCGTTGCAGGTCTGCATGCGTTTGCATTCGCCAGTTTGCCCGACCATACTGCGCGAGTGTCGCATTCTTCAGGCGGAACGCAGATGAGCCATGACGCTTCACACGAACATGAACACGATCACGCGCACGAAGGCAACGCGCTGCCCGAGATGGATCTGCGCGTGCGCGCGCTGGAGTCGCTGCTGATCGAAAAGGGCTACGTCGATCCGAAAGCGCTCGACGTGCTGATCGATACTTACGAGCACAAGGTCGGTCCGCGCAACGGCGCGCGTGTCGTCGCGAAGGCATGGTCCGATCCAGGCTTTCGCCAGTGGCTGCTCGACGATGCGACGGCCGCGATTGCGTCGCTCGGTTTCACGGGGCGGCAGGGCGAGCACATGGTCGCGCTGGAGAACACGCCAGGCGTACACAATATGGTCGTGTGTACGCTCTGTTCGTGCTACCCGTGGCCCGTGCTGGGATTGCCGCCTATCTGGTACAAGTCGGCGCCGTATCGCTCGCGCGCGGTGATCGATCCGCGTGGCGTGCTCGCCGAGTTCGGCGTGGCGTTGCCCGACGATACCGACATCCGCGTGTGGGATTCGACGGCTGAAGTGCGTTACCTCGTGCTGCCGATGCGCCCGCCCAATACGGACACGCTGAACGAAGACGAACTCGCCGATCTCGTGACGCGCGACTCGATGATCGGTACGGGGCTAGCGCTCGCGCCGCACGAAGTTAAGCCCGCAAGCGGAGGTCAGCCATGAACGGCGCACAGGACATGGGCGGCATGCAGTCGTTCGGGCCCATCGCGCCCGAAGCCGACGAGCCGTATTTCCACGCGGACTGGGAACGTCGCGCGCTGGCGTTGACGATCGCGATGGGCTCGACGGGTAAATGGAACATCGACATGTCGCGCGCCGCGCGCGAAAGCCTGCCGCCCGCGCAGTATCTGTCGAGCAGCTACTACGAGATCTGGTTCGCGGGCTTGCGCAAGCTGCTGGTCGATTCGGGACTTGCGACGCGCGACGAGATCGACAGCGGCGTGTCGCAGCGCGCCGGTGTGCCCGTTCCGCGCGTGCTCGCCGCCGAGCAGGTCAACCCCATGCTATTTCGCGGCAGTCCCGCGTCGCGCCCCGAGCCGCACCCCGCGTGCTTTGCCGTGGGCGACGCGGTGCGCACGCTGACGCTCAATCCAACCACGCACACACGCCTGCCGCGCTATTGCCGGGGCAAGCGTGGCCGGATCGTTGCGGTGCGTGGCGCGCATGTGTTCCCCGATTCGAATGCGCTTGGACGCGGCGAGGATCCGCAATGGCTGTACACGGTGCGCTTCGATGCCGTCGAACTGTGGGGCAAGGACACGACGGCCTCGTCGGTGTGCGCCGATTGCTGGGAGCCGTATCTCGAAGCGGACGGGACGGCATGAGCGCGCCCGCATTCACTTCCACTTGCGTGACGCCGGTAGCTGTTTCGCGCGAGTTGCCCGCGTTGTTCGAGGCGCTGCCCGACATGCCGCGCGACGGCGCCGGCCCGGTCTTCGCCGCGCCGTGGCAGGCCGCGGCATTCGCGATGACGCTCGCGCTTCATGAGCGCGGCGTGTTCACATGGCCCGAATGGGCCGCAATCCTCGCCGATGCGATCCGTGACGCGCAGGCTCACGGCGATCCCGATCGCGGCGACACCTACTACACACACTGGCTGACGGCGCTCGAACGCATCGCGACGGCCAAAGGCTGCGTGACGCGCGAGGGGCTGATCGAGCGCAAGGACGCATGGGACGCGGCGGCGCGCCGCACGCCGCACGGCCAGCCGATCGAGCTGGACTGAGCGGCCGGCGCGTCACCAGACTGTCATCGAACCACGGGGTCCTTGTCGGGTGGGCCTTCGGGACGCTGCGGCTCGTCGTTGTGATGACCCGGCGATGGCGGCGTGAGCGGGTCCCCTTCGGGGTCGCGCGTCGGATCGGCGTTCGGGTCGGGAATCGGACTGGTGTGCATGGTGTGACCTCGTGGCGTTGTGGTCGATGCCGTCGATGCGGCCGATGTGGCCTATGCGGCAACGGCGGTGGACGCATGCGCGCTGCTCTCGCGGCAAGGTACGAAGCGTCCTGCTTACACTAGCGTAGGCGATGACCGCGAAGACTGCTGGCGTGATCGCCGGATGCAACGCTTCAACGGGGTTTGGCGCGGTTCGATACGGCTCAGTGTCCCGCCCGGCGGGCGCGCTGCCGGTCGACGGTCAGCCGCCAGTAGCGTTCCGCGGCGTACACGTCGTCGTAGCCGTGCGGCCCGAATGCGCGCAACTGGCTCTCATACGCGGACACGGCCTCGCGCTTGAGCAGCGCCTGGCGCTCGCGGTCGAGCGCGTGTTCCACAGCGGGGCTGGCGGGTGTCGCGACGATGCCGCGCCCGGCCAGATCGACGAGCCGCTGCTGGACGAGCCCCGGCATCGGACGATAGATCGCTTCCTCGTACGCAAACCATTCGAGGTGCGACATGCGCGGCAGAATCTCGCAACACGCTTCGAACACGCGGCCGTGATCGTCGTGAAAGAGGCCGAGCGGCATCAGCAGCGTGTTCGACGTCGAGCCATAGATCGCTTCCTCCAGCGCGGCGGCGAGCCTGGCGATCGACGGCGAATCGCCGTATTGCGCGTCGCGAAACGGCAGCCGCAGCGGGATGGCGTCGAGCACGGCGAGCGCGTTGTTATCTTCGAGCGTGCGTGCGTGAATCGATTCGTACGCGCTCGCGAAGCCTGCCTTCTGGTCCCATTCGGTGTGCATGTCCTGTGCGGGCGGCGCGGCGAACACGGTGCAGACGGCGGCATCGGGGTGCGCGGCGAGCAGCGCGCCGCAACCGAAGACGGCGTCGTCGAAATGCGGTGACACGATGAACAGACGCGGGCTGGTTTCGCTCATGAGATCCTGGGCAGGATGCGGGACGGGCGCCGGGCGGCGTGATGCACGTGAGGCACGCACCAGGTCGGCGCGCGCAACGTGGACAGCTTAGACCAACGATGCGATGCGTGCTCGCCGGTTTTTCGCGGTGCAGCAGCCCGCAAGCGCCGTGCCTGCAAGCGCATGATCTGGCGAGGTTTCCCGTATCGGCTCACCTCGATCGACGTCGCGCTCCCGGATGTTCTCACCGTGCGCGGCGGCGTGTTTCCGATTCAAGCGCGCCGATATGTCAAAGGTGTGAGCGCGAGGAGACTAGACGTTGCGCAGGTCTTCGGGCGTGTCGATATCGCTGAGCACGCCGGGGTCGTCGACTTCGATGCGCTTCACGGGATGCGTTGCGAAGAGGGCGCGCGCGCCGGTGTCGCCGTCGAGCGTGAGCAGCGCGTTGCGATGCTCGATACCGAAGCCGACGGGATGGCCGCGTTGTCCCTGATAGTAGGGCGCGACGATGGACGCGCCCTCGTCGACCGCGCGCGCGACGGTTTCGATGGTTGACGTGGCGATGCGGGGCATGTCGGCGAGCGCGACGATCCAGCCGTCGGCGTCCTCGCTCGCTTCGATGCCGGCGGCGAGGCTTGCGCCCATGCCGCGCTCGGCGTCGGCGGAAAAGATGACGTGACAGCCGGCGTCGTTGAGTACACGGGCGAGCATCTCCGAGCCGGGGCGCACGATTGCGATGACGTGCGGGACGACCAGCAGCAGACGATGGGCGGATTCGAACGCGACGGGGGTGCCGTCGGGCAGGCGGGCGAGGAGTTTATTGTGGATGCCTTCCGGGTCGAAGCGCGATCCGTAGCCGGCCGCGAGGAGCACGCCGGTGGCGAAGGAGGCGTATGCCATGGGTGGCACCAGAAGGTGGGGCTTGAAGGGGGATTGTGCGGTGCAACGGGGATGGGGGCAAGGTTTTTGTTTTTGGTTTTGGTTTTGCTTTTGCTTTTGCTTTTGGTTGAGGGACCTGCGGTGCTGAGATGCCGTTTGGGGTTTCGGCTTTTGCGCTGGCATGAGCCGTTCGTGGTTCGGTCGGTTTGGTTTGCTTGTGATTGCGCTGGCATCCGCGTGTTGCCTTCGTGCTTCAAGCGTCGCCCCTGTGCGGGGCGGCACCTACTTTTCTTTGCCGCCGCAAAGAAAAGTAGGCAAAAGAAAGCGGCTAACACCGCCAGTGCTAGTTTTCGCCTGAGGGCCCCCACAGGGTCTTACGCTTCACACGGCAACGTCTTTGCTCGCGTGCGTTGCCAACGCTTCGAATGAATGCCTCACCCACTTCAAACACCCGTACAAGAGCGAACGGCAGCGAATGGTATGTGCCGCCCAGGTGGCAAACTGTGTGTAGGTTGTCGCGTCGTATAGCTTGGCGCTCTTACAGGGTGGAACGCGTGCGGTATCGGTACGGAGTGAGGCGTGTGTGGCGCTACGGGGAGTGTCTGAATTTTTGTGTGCAAGGCAGATAAAAGCCTGCCATCTGGCAGGCTCATCAATTGCATTCTACAAATGATTCCTGGTGAAGCGATCCTCGTAGAGGATCGCGAACTGGTTCATCGCGGCTTTCCAGTCATGCGCGGCACGGCTCCAGTCAGCCGTGATATTGCGCAAGGCCAGCCATAGCAGTTTGGTCGCGGCCTCGTCCGTCGGGAAGTGCCCACGCGTCTTGACGATCTTGCGTAGCCGGGCATTGACACTTTCGATGGCATTGGTCGTGTAGATCACCTTGCGAACCGCTGGCGGAAACGCGAAGAAGGGGATCACGCGATCCCAGGCCCGACGCCAGGCGGCCACCACCGTCGGGAATTTCTGGCCCCACTCACCCTGTTCGAACGCGTCCAGTTCGGTCTGCGCAGCTTCAGCGCCCGTTGCCGAATAGATCGGTTTGAGGGCAGCAGCCAGCCCCCGCCGGTCTTTCCAGCTCGCGTAGTCCAGCGAGTTGCGGATCAGATGCACGATGCACGTCTGGAGCGTGGTGGCCGGAAACACCGCGCCCAGTGCTTCAGGCATGCCCTTCAGTCCATCGGTGACCGCGATCAGGATGTCCTGCACGCCACGCACCTTCAGGTCGCTGAATACCTTCATCCAGAACTTCGCGCCTTCCGTGTTCTCGATCCACAGCCCCAGGATGTCCCGTGTGCCGTCCGGCAGGATGCCCAGCGCCAGATAGATCGCCTTGTTGCGCACCATCCCTTCCTCGCGGATCTTGACGCGTAGCGCGTCAAAGAACACTACCGGGTACATCGGCTCGAGCGGACGCGCCTGCCAGATACTCACCTCGTCCATCACGGCATCGGTCACCGAACTGATGAATTCCGGCGATACATCGGTACCGTACTGCTCGGCCAGAAACCCCTGGATCTCGCGCACTGTCATGCCACGGGCGTACATCGCGATGATCTTGTCGTCAAAGCCGGTAAAACGCCGTTCGTGCTTCGGAATCAGGATCGGCGCAAAGCTGCCGTCGCGGTCACGGGGAATCTCCAGGCGTAGCGGACCGTCGTCGGTCAGCACTGTCTTGCCGCTCTTGCCGTTGCGCTGGTTGGTCGCATCTTCTGGCCGCACGGCACCCGCCGGATAGCCCAGATGGTGTCCAAGTTCGGCGCCCAGCGCCCGCTCGATCAGCGCCTTCTTGAACGCCGCCGAAGCGGCATGCACCGCTTCGGCCGTCATCGGCCCCTTCACGAACTGGTCGATTAGTTCCTTCGGAATGGACGGCAACGCTGTCTGCGCTTCGGTGGTCGTCTTGGGTTTGCGTGGCATACATGCTCCTTGAGCTACATGTTATGCCTTGAACACAAAATCTATGACAGCCCCCGCTACGGCCTACACACAGTTTGCCACCTGGGCGGCAGTGGACTATCTGGCATGGCATGCGGCGACGCGGGGACATGAAGCGGGTGATGCGCACTGCAAGAGCGCTGGCAACGAACTTGAATCGAGAAGTTGCCGCGTGAAGTAAGGGACCGGTTGGGGGCCCTCAGGCAGGAAGAAATGTTGGCGGTGTGAGCCGCTTTCTTTTGCCTACTTTTCTTTGCGGCGGCAAAGAAAAGTAGGTGCCGCCCCGCACAGGGGCGACGCTTGAAGCTAGATAACAAATCGCGGATGCCCGCGCAAACACGAGCAAACCAAACCGGCCGCGCCACGAAGTGAAAGCGCGAATGCCAGCGGAAGTGCAAACCCTCACCAGCGTCGCAGACAAAAACCAAAACCAAAAAACCAAAAACCTCACTCCGACCCAAGATAAAAAAACCGAAACAAAAACACAGCAGCAATAATCCAGACAACGAGTTTCACCTGCCGCGCGCGCCCGGTAAGCAACTTAAGCCCAGCATAAGAAATAAACCCAAACGCCACCCCATTCGCGATGGAATAGGTGAACGGCATCATCAGAGCGGTAAGTGCAGCAGGCACGACTTCAGTAGCATCATCCCATGGCAGATCAGCCATCTCACGCAGCATGAGACACGACACGTAAAGCAAGGCCGGCGCCGTGGCATAACCCGGCACAACCCCCGCCAGCGGCGCAAAGAACAGCGCCAGCAAAAACAGCACAGCAACGGTAATCGCGGTAACACCCGTGCGCCCACCCGCCTGCACACCCGAAGCGCTTTCGATATAAGCCGTCGTCGACGACGTACCCAGCAGCGACCCGGCGAGGATCGCCGTACTATCCGCAAGCAGCGCGCGGTTCAAGCGATGCATCTTGCCATGCACAAGCAACCCTGCGCGATTCGCGACACCCATCAGCGTGCCCGTCGCATCGAACAGTTCAACGAGAAAGAACACCAGAATCACATTCAGCACGCCCGTCGACAACGCAGCCTTCACGTCGAGCTGGAACAGCGTCGGCGAAATCGACGGCGGCACGGACACGATGCCGTGAAACTGGTTGCCGCCAAAGAAGAAGCTCAAAATCGTCACGCCGACAATACCGATCAAAATCGCCCCGCGCACGCGCAAAACATCCAGCATGACGATCGCGAAGAAGCCGATGATCGCCAGCACCACATGCGGATCGTGCAGGTTGCCGAGCGTGACCAGCGTCGCCGGACTGCCCGTCACGATGCCCGCCGCCTTCAACGAGATGATCGCGAGAAAGAGACCAATGCCCCCCGTGATCGCGACGCGAATCGAATGCGGAATGCCGTTGACGATCACCTCGCGCACGCGGAACAGCGTGACGATCAGGAACAGGCAGCCGGAGATAAAGACCGCGCCAAGTGCGGCCTGCCACGTGAAGCCCATCCCCTTGACGACCGTGTACGCGAAGTACGCATTCAGGCCCATGCCCGGCGCGCACGCAATCGGGTAGTTCGCGTAAAAGCCCATGATGAGCGAGGCGAGCGCCGCGACAAGGCAGGTCGCCACGAACACCGAGTCTTTGGGCATGCCCGCATCGCCGAGAATCGCCGGATTGACGAAGATGATGTAGGCCATTGTGAGGAAGGTGGTGACGCCTGCCAGAACTTCCACGCGCAGGGTCGTGCCCGCTTCGTCAAAGCCGAAATACCGTTTTACGGAGTCCATGAGCCGAGTCTCTCGTCGTTTGAAATGTCGTTGGTCACTGCTTGTCGTGCTGCCTGTCTCTGCCTGCTTCCGCGCGTCTTCTACCGCGCGATGACGCCCCGTTCCGCATGGCGACGCAGGCGGGCTTCTCCGCCGCATCGGCCATCATGACGCCACGGGCGGATTTAATCACGATTGGTCACTAAATACCGCATTTGCCGCGCGCGCGTGGAGCCCATGCAACACTCGGGACGCGTACACCGTGCGTCGCGGCAACCGGCGGCGCCCAGATGCGTTTTGCTGGCGAAGGGGCGTGATGATACCTGACGCGGCGCATCAGGCTGGATTACGAGGGGAGCGGAAAGGAAGGAATCGCAGTGAATACGGCCTTGCGTAATGTCATGACAAAGGCCGCGCGCGAAGTCGCGTTGAACGTTTCAACGGACAATGCAATGCGAGACGCGCGTCGAATGAGCGCGTCACGCGTCCATCGATATTACTGTTGCGTGCCTTGAGCCTGAGCGCGGCGCTGCGCGACGACGCGGCCTGCGGCGATCGCATTGGCCGGGTAGTTGATCCAGTCGAGCGGATCGTAGCCCGCCTTGCGCCATTCGACGAGATCCGCTTTCACTTCGGCGCGGGTCTTGGGTGTGTTCTGATCATAGACGCGCGACGTCTGCGCAAATGCGGACGATACGGCTGCTACGCCGATAAGCGCGCCCAGAACCATACGAGGAATCAGCTTCATGGCAAGGGCCTGAAAAGTTAGGATGACCCTTTTATTCTAGGTTCTGCATTCGCAATGAGTAAGGCCCGTAACTGAAATGAACCATTGCTCAGTTTGCATCTATGGCCGCGCTCGAGGCGTGGTTCATGCATGCCTCAAGCGCTTTCGCATTCGAACGTTTGAGCGGGATTCGCACGGACAGACCGTCGCCTAGCCCATATGCTGAGAAGGCTTGCCTATCCGATCGATCACGGCCGTCAACAGGTCGACGGGTAACGGAAACACGATGGTCGAATTCTTGTCGGCGGCAATGGTTGTCAGTGTCTGCAAATACCGCAACGTCATCGCCTGCGGCTGTTGCGCAAGCATCTGTGCCGCCTGCAGCAATTTCTCCGACGCCTGCAACTCGCCTTCGGCATGAATGATCTTTGCGCGGCGTTCGCGCTCGGCTTCCGCCTGACGCGCAATCGCGCGGATCATCGTCTCGTTGATATCGACATGCTTGATCTCGACATTCGATACCTTGATACCCCACGCATCCGTTTGCGCATCGAGCACGCGCTGGATGTCGGTATTGAGCTGCTCGCGCTCGGACAGCAATTCGTCGAGTTCATGCTTGCCGAGCACCGCGCGCAAGGTGGTCTGCGACAGCTGACTGGTCGCTTCGAAGTAGCGCGCGACCTGAATCACCGCGCGTTCCGGATCGACGACGCGAAAGTACACGACGGCATTGACCTTGACGGACACGTTGTCGCGCGTGATCACGTCCTGCGGCGGCACGTCGAACACGACGGTGCGCAGATCCATCCGCACCACCTGCTGCACGACGGGAATGATCAGCACGAGACCCGGTCCCTTGACCTTCCAGAAGCGGCCGAGCATGAACACCACGCCGCGCTCGTACTCGCGAAACACGCGCACCGCCGAAGCGACCAGCACGATCGCCAGAATGATCAGGATGCTGCCGAAGCCGAAAGTGAAACCGATCATGTGTGTTCTCCCTCTTGTGATGGATTGCTTGCGGGAACCACGGTAAGCATCAGGCCGCGCCGCGCCGTCACGCGCACGGCGTGGCCCGCCGCGAGCGGCGAAGTGCTGCGCACGCGCCAGCGTTCGCCATGCACGCGCGCCCAGCCGACGCGGTCAGGCTCGCCGTGCAGAAGACTGTCTTGCGGGCTGTCCCGCGAGCCGTCGGCGCGCGCTTGCGCCGTATCGGCGACGAGGCCGTCGTCCAGCACCACGCCCATGCTGCCGATCATCGCCTCGGCGCCCGTCACCACGGGCCGCCGCCGCGAACGCAGCACCATCCCCGACACGCCGAAGATAAACAGCACGCTGAATACGATGACGGCGGCGATCATCGGCAGCGGCACGCCGTAGCCGGGCACGTCGGTATCGATCAGCATCAGCGCGCCGATTGCGAACGCGACGATGCCGCCGAAACCCAGCGTGCCGAAGGTCGGCAGGAAGGCTTCGGCGATCAGAAACGCCAGGCCGAGGAAGATCAGACCGAGACCCACGTAGTTGACGGGCAGCAATTGCAGCGCGAACAGACCCAGCAGCAGGCTGATCGCACCCGCCACGCCGGGCAGCACGAAGCCGGGATTCGCGAACTCGAAGAACAGGCCATACATGCCGATCATCAGCAAGATCAAGGCCACGTTCGGATCGGTGATGACGGCGAGGAAGCGGCTGCGCCAGTCCGCCTCGAGCGTCACGACGGGCGCGTGCGCCGTCGTCAGATGCTTCGCGCCGGCGGCTGTGTCGTACGTGCGGCCGTCGAGCTGCCTGAGCAGGTCGGGAATATCGCGGGCAATCAGGTCGACGACCTTCTGCTCGAGCGCGTCGCGTGCCGACAGGCTCACCGCCTCGCGCACCGCGCGCTCGGCCCAGTCGACGTTGCGGCCGCGCAGTTGCGCGAGGCCGCGTATATAAGCCTGCGCGTCCTGAAGCTGCTTGCGCAGTTCCGTCGATTGACTGTCTAGCGGGAGAGCGCCGGATGCGGCGTTGTCCTTCTGGGCCGGGCCGGACGCAGGCGTCGCGCCTGGCAACGCGGGCGGCTGGCCGGGTTTCGGCGCATCCTGGCCGCCGATGCCCAGCTGCACGGGCGACGCCGCGCCGAGATTGGTGCCCGGCGCCATCGCCGCGATGTGGCTTGCATAAGTGATATAGGTGCCTGCGCTCGCGGCGCGCGCGCCGCCTGGCGCGATATACGTCGCGACGGGGATGGGCGACGCGAGAATCGCCTTGATGATCTGCCGCATCGACGTGTCGAGCCCGCCCGGCGTGTCGAGCTGCAGGACGGCGAGCTGGGCGTGATCGTCGGCGGCGCGGGCGAGGCCGCGCACGATGAAATCGGCGGTGGCGGGGCTGATCGCGCCTGCGACGGGAATCACCACCACGCTGCCGGGCGCAACGGAGGATGGCGCGGCGTGGGCGGAAGGCACAAACGCTGCCGCGGCGCAGAATGCCAGAACGAGCAGCAACCCGCGCTGCAACAGCCTTCCCGCCGCGCCGGGGATGACGCGCGGAGCGCAAGCCCATGCGGCACGGGGCGCGGCGGCCATGAAAGCGCCACGCGCGCGGCGCGGCGTGCGTCGCGAACCCGCTTGCCGGATCGGTAGAAGCCGGTACGTTCCCATCGTCGACGGCCGGTGCGCCGCGCTGCGACGGATCACGTTCGCAGGGCGGCGCGCCAGGCCTGAAAAGAGCTGGCCTGTCTTAAGCTTAGTCGGATTCCGCGCGTTCCGCCCGGCGGGAGATACCCGCGCCCGCCGTGGGCGCGCCTGCCGTATGCGCGTTCACCGCCCGATAATCCGCCGGCCGCATTCCCGTCCACTTGCGAAACGCCCGGTGAAACGCGCTCGGCTCCGCAAACCCGAGCGCCGCCGCGATGTCGGCGACCGACTGGCCGCCGCGCTGCAACTGCGAAATCGCGATGTCGCGCCGCAAGTCGTCCTTGATCGACTGGTACGTATAGCCTTCCTGCTTCAGATGACGCCGCATGGTCGCCTCGGCGACGTGCAGGCGCTGCGCCATTTCGTCGGAGCCGGGCCAGGCGGACATCGGTAGCGCGCGCAGCGTCTTGCGCACCCGCGCCGCGAGCGAGCCGGGATTGCGGTACTTGATGATGAAGCTCGCGGGCGCGTCGCGCAGAAAAGGCTTGATGGACCTCGTGGTCTGCACGATGGGCAGTTCCAGAAAGTCCGGCGCGAGATCGACATACGACTCGCTTTGCCCGAACGACAGGTCATCGCAGAACATCAGCCGGTACTCGTGCGCGGCGGGCGGCTCGGCGCAGCTGAAGCGCGCCTCGATCAGCGGGATGCGCCGCCCGACGAGCCAGCATACGAGTCCGTAGACAAGGATGAAGTACGTTGCGTAAGCAAACATGGCCGGTTGCGGCGCGCCGTCGCGATGCGCGAATGCGAGGCGCACGCGGTCGTCGCGCATGACGATCTGCGCGCGCATGTCGTCGAGCACGAGGCGCATGAAGTTGACGGCGCGCGTGAGCGCCTGGCCGCCGTTGCGCGCCGTCAGCGCCATCTGCGTCATGGCGATGAAGCTGCCGCTTTTCATCGCGTGGGTATCTTGGCCGAAGAACTCGTCGTCGAGCGTTCTTGCGATGTTGGCCCACAGCGCGCCGTATTGCGCCGGCGTCACGCGGCTCTTCGGGCTCGCGAGCACCTGCGGCGCGATGCCCGCCGCCTCGACGATCGGCTGCACGTCGACGCCGCGCGCGCGGGCGAGCGCCAGCGTTTCTTCGACGAGACTCACTGAGATCGTGCCTCTTTCGGTTTTCATCCGGTCCAGGTTCCTCGCGCAGCCCGGAAGTGGGCGTTTCATGAATTCTGGCAAATGCGCTCACGTGAATTGCCGCGAGCGCTTGCCGGAACCGCCATTCTGCCGTATCGGCGCCACGCACGAAATCCGGTTATGGCAAATGCGCTCACGAAAATTGAGCGGACGCGGCATCGAATCCCGCTTTCGCGCCGCCTAAACTGGGTTTCAACAGACGCGCCATGTGTGCAGTGCAGCAGGCGCGCAGAGACAAACGGAGCGAGACACATGGACGAGTTCTATACCGACGAGCAGCGGATGATCCGCGACGCGGCGCGCGACTTCTCGGTCGAACGCCTCGCGCCGAACGCGGCGCAGTGGGACCGCGACGGCAAGTTGCCGGCGGAAGTCGTCGGGCAGATGGGCGAGCTGGGCTTTCTCGGCATGATCGTGCCGCCCGAATGGGGCGGCTCGTACACCGACTACATCGCGTATGCGCTCGCGCTCGAAGAGATCGCCGCCGGCTGCGCCGCGTGCGCGACGCTGATGAGCGTTCACAACTCGGTCGGCTGCGGGCCGATCCTCAACTTTGGCACCGACGCCCAAAAGGACCGCTATCTCGCTGATCTCGCGACGGGCAAGCGCATCGGCGCGTTCTGCCTGACCGAGCCGCATGCGGGCAGCGAAGCGAACAACATCCGCACGCGCGCCGTGTTGCGCGACGGCCAGTGGATCATCAACGGCAGCAAGCAGTTCGTGACGAACGGCGCGCGCGCCAGCATCGCGATCGTATTCGCCGTCACCGATCCCGACGCCGGCAAGCGAGGCATCTCGGCCTTTATCGTGCCGACGGATACGCCGGGGTTCAACGTTGGACGTCCCGAAAGCAAGCTCGGCATTCGCGCGTCGGATACCTGCCCGATTTCGCTCGACGATTGCGCCGTGCCCGAAGCGAATCTGCTCGGCGCGCCGGGCGAGGGCTTGCGCATCGCGCTGTCTAATCTGGAAGGCGGACGCATCGGCATCGCGGCGCAGGCGATCGGCATTGCGCGCGCGGCCTTCGATGCGGCACGCGCGTATGCGAACGAGCGCGTCCAGTTCGGCAAGGCGTTGAAGGAGCATCAGACCATCGCCAATATGCTCGCCGACATGGCGACGCGCCTGAACGCCGCGCGCCTGCTCGTGCATCACGCGGCGCGGCTGCGCAGCGCGGGGCGGCCGTGTCTGTCGGAGGCATCGCAGGCGAAGCTGTATGCGTCAGAGATGGCTGAAGAGATTTGCTCGAAGGCGATTCAGATTCACGGCGGCTATGGGTATCTGGAGGACTACGCCGTCGAGCGGCATTATCGCGATGCACGCATTACGCAAATCTACGAAGGCACGAGCGAAGTACAAAGAATGGTTATCGCGCGGCACGTTTGAGCGCAGAATAATCCGCCAATAGAGCGCACCCGCGCCGGGCGCAAACGCGCCATCAATGGAGACGACGATGACGGCAGCCCAAGGCTTTTTCGACGCGCGCGACCTGTTGTTGCGCCATCGCACCGACTATGAGCGCGCATACAGCGAGTTCAGATGGCCGGAACTCGGGGAGTTCAACTGGGCGCTCGATTATTTCGACGTCGTCGCGAGAGGGAACGACAATCCGGCGCTGTGGATCGTCGATGATCCGGCGCAAGAAGGGCTGAAGCTCTCGTATGCGCAGATGTCGGAGCGCTCGTCGCGGATGGCGAATTTTCTGCGCGGACTGGGCGTGGGACGCGGCGACCGGCTGCTGTTGATGCTGCCGAACCGCGTCGAGTTGTGGGACGTGATGCTCGCGGCGATGAAGCTCGGCGCGATCGTGCTGCCCGCCACGACGCAACTGTCGCCGGACGACGTGCGCGACCGCGTGCAGATCGGCGGCGCGAATTTCGTGGTGGTCGATAGCGCGGAGACGGGCAAGTTCGACGCGCTCGATACGCCGTTGAAGCGGATCTCGGTTGGCGCGCCGCGCGAAGGCTGGACGGATATCGCAGCCGCGTACGCATCATCGCCGACCTTCACGCCGGACGGCGCCACGCGCGCCACCGATCCCATGCTGCTGTACTTCACGTCGGGCACGACGTCGAAGCCGAAACTGGTCGAGCACACACACCAAAGCTATCCCGTCGGCCATCTGTCGACGATGTACTGGATCGGCCTGCAACCGGGCGATATCCACTGGAACATCAGTTCGCCCGGCTGGGCGAAGCACGCGTGGAGTTGCTTCTTCGCGCCGTGGAACGCGCAGGCGTGCGTGTTCGTCTACAACTTCGCGCGCTTCGTGCCGAAAGAAACGCTCGACGTGCTGGTGCGCTACAACGTCACGACGCTGTGCGCGCCGCCCACTGTGTGGCGCATGCTCGTGCAGGAGCCGCTCGCGTCGTATCCCGTGAAGCTTCGCGAGATCGTCGGCGCGGGCGAGCCGCTGAACCCGGAGATCATCGAACGCGTGCGGCATGCCTGGAACATCGTGATTCGCGACGGCTACGGGCAGACGGAAACCACCTGCCAGATCGGCAACCCGCCGGGGCAGCCTGTCGTGCCGGGTTCGATGGGGCGTCCGTTGCCGGGCTACCGCGTCGAACTCGTCGATCCGGACGATCATCCTGTGACGGAAGGCGAAATTGCGCTACCACTTGGCTCACGTCCGCTCGGCCTGATGACGGGCTACGCGAACAACGCAAAGGCCACCGAACACGCAATGCGCAACGGCTACTACCACACGTCCGACGTGGCGATGCGGCGCGACGATGGTTATCTCGTGTACGTGGGCCGCTCGGACGACGTGTTCAAGTCGTCCGATTACCGGCTGAGTCCATTCGAACTCGAGAGCGTGCTGATCGAGCACGAGGCGATTGCCGAAGCGGCCGTGGTGCCGAGCAACGATCCGCTGCGTTTGTCGGTGCCGAAGGCATTCGTGACTGTTCGGCATGGATTCGAAGCGGGTCCCGAACTCGCGCGCGACGTATTCCGCTTTTCGCGCGAAAAGCTCGCGCCGTACAAGCGCATTCGCCGCCTGCAATTCAGCGATCTGCCGAAGACGATCTCCGGCAAGATTCGCCGCGTCGAACTCAGGCGGCGTGAACTGGAGCGCACGGCAGAGCCGGCGCGCCTGCAGGATGAGTACTGGGAAGAGGATTTCCCCGAGCTTCGCAATGGGAACGGAAACTGAGCCCGAACTGAACGACAGTCGAGCCACCGATATCTACTTCAGGAGACATGCAGAATGAGCGCAATTCCTTCGACTCTGGCTGACCGCAAGGTCGACACGGTCAAGCTGTTGATCAACGGTGAATTTGTCGAGTCGAGCGCGACCGAGTGGCGCGACATCGTGAATCCGGCGACGCAGGAAGTGCTGGCGCGCGTGCCGTTCGCGACGAAAGCGGAAGTGGACGCGGCGATCCGTTCCGCGCATGCCGCGTTTGCGACGTGGAAGAACACGCCGATTGGCGCGCGCATGCGGATCATGCTGAAGTACCAGGCGTTGATTCGCGAGCACATGCCGCGCATTGCGAAGACGTTGACGGCGGAGCAGGGCAAGACGTTGCCCGATGCCGAAGGCGACATTTTCCGTGGCCTCGAAGTGGTCGAGCATGCGTGTTCGATTGGCACGCTGCAGCAGGGCGAGTTCGCGGAGAACGTGGCGGGGAGTGTCGACACGTACACGCTGCGCCAGCCGATTGGCGTATGCGCGGGCATTACGCCGTTCAACTTCCCGGCGATGATTCCGCTGTGGATGTTCCCGATGGCGATCGTATGCGGCAACACATTCGTGCTGAAGCCATCGGAGCAGGACCCGCTATCGACGATGCAACTGGTTGAGTTGGCTATCGAAGCGGGCGTGCCGAAGGGTGTGTTGAACGTGGTGCATGGCGGGAAGGAAGTTGTCGATGGCTTGTGTACGCATGAGCTGGTGAAGGCGATTTCGTTTGTCGGATCGACGGCGGTGGGTACGCATGTGTACAACCTGGGCAGCCAGCACGGCAAGCGTGTGCAATCGATGATGGGCGCGAAGAATCACGCTGTCGTGTTGCCTGATGCGAACCGCGAGCAGACGCTGAATGCGCTGGTGGGTGCCGGTTTTGGCGCGGCGGGGCAGCGGTGTATGGCGACGTCGGTGGTGGTGCTGGTGGGGGCGTCGAAGGAGTGGTTACCCGAGCTTGTCGCGAAGGCGAAGACGTTGAAGGTGAATGCCGGTCATGAGGCTGGCACGGATATTGGGCCTGTGGTTTCGCGTGCTGCGAAGGAGCGTGTTCTTGGTCTGATCGACGCGGGCGTGAAGGAGGGTGCAACGCTTGCGCTGGATGGGCGGGGTGTTGGTGTGCCTGGCTACGAGGCGGGTAATTTCATCGGGCCGACGGTCTTTAGTGATGTTTCGGTTGAGATGGATGTCTATAAGACGGAGATCTTTGGGCCTGTGTTGTGTGTGATGACCGTGCCGACGCTGGATGATGCGATCGCGCTCGTGAATAGCAATCCAATGGGCAATGGTGTGGGGCTCTTTACGCAGAGCGGCGCGGCGGCGCGCAAGTTCCAGAGCGAGATCGATGTTGGGCAGGTTGGGATCAATATTCCTATTCCCGTGCCGGTGCCGTTTTTTAGTTTTACTGGGTCTCGTGGGTCGAAGCTTGGGGATCTTGGGCCTTACGGCAAGCAGGTTGTGCAGTTTTATACGCAGACTAAGACTGTCACCGCGAGATGGTTTGATGACGCCACTGTCAGTGATGGTGTGAATACGACCATTAGCCTTCGATAAGGGTTTTTGTTTGTCTGCGACGCTGGGTGGTTTGCTTGTTTTTGGTGTTGGCATCCGCGATGCGTTAGCGTGCTTCACGCGTCGCCCCTGTGTGGGGCGGCACCTACTTTTCTTTGCCGCCGCAAAGAAAAGTAGGTAAAAGAAAGCGGCTCACACCGCCAGTGCTAGTTATTGCCTGAGGGCCCCCAACCGGTCTTACGCTTCACACGGTAATCACGTGACCCACGTTCGTTGCCAACGCTTTGAATAAACGCCTCACCCGCTTCAACTGCCCGCATAACTGCAAACGGCAGCGAACGGTTAGTGCCGCCCAGGTGGCAAACTGTGTGTAGGTTGTCGCGGCTTATAGCTCGGCTCTCTTACATGGTGGAACGCGTGTGCTATCGGTCCGGAGTGAGGTGTGTGGAGTACTACGGCCTACACACAGTTTGCCACCTGGGCGGCGGTGGAATATCTGGCATGGCATGCGGCGACGTGGGTGCGTGAAGCGGGTGAGGCGCAGCGCAAGAGCGCTGGCAACAAAGATGAGTCACGTGATTGCCGTGTGAAGTGTAAGACCCTTTGGGGGCCCTCAGGCAAGAAGAAATGTTGGCGGTGTGAGCCGCTTTCTTTTGCCTACTTTTCTTTGCGGCGGCAAAGAAAAGTAGGTGCCGCCCCGCACAGGGGCGACGCGTGAAGCAAGCTAACGAATTGCGGATGCCAGCGCAGAAAGCAAAACACCGCGATAGCAGAAAAAACCACAGGAGCGAACATGAAAATCGGCTTCATAGGACTAGGCAACATGGGCGCGCCGATGGCGCTGAACCTGCTGAAAGCGGGCCACGCCCTAAGCGTTTTCGATCTGAACACGCAAGCGTTAGAAACCCTGAAACAAGCAGGCGCAAGAACAGCAAAAACCCCAAAAGAAGCCTCGACGGACGTCGAATACGTCATCACGATGCTCCCAGCGGCAGCGCATGTACGAGCAGTGCTAACAGGCGAAGAAGGCATCCTCGCGGGCATCGCGAAGAACGTAACGATCATCGACTCGAGCACGATCGACCCGGCCAGCGTAAAAGCCTTCGCCGACCTAGCGACACAAAACGGAAACACCTTCGTAGACGCGCCAGTCTCAGGCGGCACAGGCGGCGCCACATCCGGCACACTGACATTCATGGTCGGCAGCACCGCAGAAACCTACGAACAGGTGAAGCCAATCCTCTCAGCAATGGGCAAAAACATAGTCCACTGCGGCGATACCTCGACCGGCCAGGTCGCAAAGATCTGCAACAACCTGGTGCTGGGCATCACGATGGCAGGCGTGTCCGAAGCGATGGCACTCGGCGAAAAACTCGGCATCGACCCCCAGGTACTGGGCAAAATCATCAACACATCGACGGGCCGTTGCTGGAGCTCGGACACCTACAACCCGTTCCCCGGCGTCATCGACACCGCGCCGTCGACGCGCGGCTATACAGGCGGCTTCGGCACCGACCTGATGCTCAAGGACCTCGGACTCGCCACCGATGCCGCAAAGCTCGCGCGCCAACCTGTCTACCTCGGCGCGCTCGCGCAACAGCTCTATCAAACCATGAGCACGAACGGCGCCGGCAAGCTCGACTTCTCAGCGGTGATCAAGCTATATCGCAAGGACGGAGGCGCGTCATGATCGAACTCGACCACGCGCATGACGGCAGCGTCGCCGTGCTGACCCTGAAGCGCCCGCCAGCGAACGCATTCACACCGGAAGGGCTATTGCAGCTTCAGCACACCATCGAACGCCTGAACAACGACGCGCAAGTGCGCGCAATCGTCATCACGGGCGACGGCCCGAAGTTCTTCAGCGCGGGCGCCGATCTCAACACCTTCGCCGACGGCAACAAGGAAGTCGCGCGACAAGCAGCATCGCGCTTCGGCACGGCGTTCGAGACGCTGCAAAACGCGCGGCCCGTCGTGATCGCGGCGATCAACGGCTATGCAATGGGCGGCGGGCTCGAATGCGCGCTCGCGTGCGATATCCGCATTGCCGAGCAGCACGCGGTGATGGCGCTGCCGGAAACGGCCGTCGGCCTGCTGCCGTGCGGTTGCGGCACGCAGACGCTGCCGTGGCTCGTCGGCGAGGGCTGGGCGAAGCGCATCGTGCTGACGGGCGAACGCGTCGATGCGGCGACGGCGCTGCGCATCGGGCTCGTCGAAGAAGTGGTCGAGAAAGGCGCGGCGCGCGAATTCGCGCTGCAGATGGCGGCGCGCGTTACGGCCTTGAGCCCGCAGGCCGTCACGTTCAGCAAGGAACTGATCCAGCAGGCGCGCAACGGTGTGCCGCGCACGGCGGCGTTGGCCGTGGAGCGCGAGCGCTTCGTCGATCTGTTCGACGGCGCCGATCAGCGCGAGGGCGTCAACGCGTTCCTCGAAAAGCGCGCGCCGAAGTGGCAAGGCGCGCAATCGAAGGAGTCGCAGCGATGAACGCCGTTCTCAAAGAGGCAAGCATGCACGAACCCGACGTGCTGTTTCGCGTCGTCAATCGCGTCGCGATCGTCACGCTGAACCGCCCGGCTGCGCTGAACGCGCTGTCGCACGAGATGGTGCGCGAACTGGCCGTGCTGATCGAGCGCTGCCGCACCGATAGCGAGATCGTCGCCGTGGTGCTGCGCGGCGCGGGCGCGAAAGGTTTCTGCGCAGGCGGCGACGTGCGCGCGCTGTACGGCATGCGGCAGCGCAACGAAAGGAACTGGCAGCAGTTCTTCATCGACGAATACCGGCTCGACTACGCGCTGCATACCTTCCCGAAGCCCGTTGTCGCGCTGCTGGACGGCATCACGATGGGCGGCGGCATGGGGCTTGGCCAGGCGGCGCGGCTGCGCATCGTCACCGAGCGCACGAAGATCGCCATGCCCGAGACGCGCATCGGCTTTTTGCCCGACGTCGGCGCGACGCGTTTTCTGAGCGTGATGCCCGCCGAGGTCGAACTGTACGTCGGACTGACGGGCGTGACGCTGTCGGGTGCGGAGGCATTGCGCTTCCAGCTGGCGGATCTGTGCGTGCCGTCCGAATGGCTCGATACGTTCGAGGAACGTCTGTTGCGCATCGCAACGGCCGACGTCGCCGCCGACGAGCTGCTGCGCGCCTTGCGCACCGTATTCGAGCCGCCGTGCAACATCGTCCCGCACGCGGGGCTCGGCGCGTTCACGCAGCTGATCCTGCGGCACTTCGACCGGCGCTCGGGCGTCGAGCGGATCGTCGCGACGCTGCGCCAGGATCTGGAGCGCGAGCATTCGCCCCAAATGGGCCAGCGCGAGGTGCGTCAGTGGCTGCAAGCGACGCATGAAGCGCTGACGTCGCATTCGCCGACCATGCTGTACGTCACGCGCGACGCGTTGCTGCGCGGCCGTCAGATGACGCTCGCCGAATGTTTCCGGATGGAATTGGGTATCGTCACGCGCGCGATCGAAGAGGGCGATTTCAGCGAAGGCGTGCGCGCGCATCTCGTCGACAAGGACCGCAAGCCGCGCTGGGCGCCCGCGACGCTGGCTGAAGTGCGGCCCGAGCGCGTGCGGCATTTCCTGTCGTCGCCGTGGCGCGCGCAGGCGCATCCTTTGGCTGATCTTGGCGAGGAGCAAGCGCTGGCGTGAACGCGCATCGCGCCTAGAACCGATATCCGATACCACCCATCAGCACATCCGTATCGCGGCTATAACGCGTGACGACGCGATTCCACGTCACGCGCGCCGCCCAGCGTTGCGTGAAGCGATACGAGGCCGACGCCGAGACAATGCCCGACAGGATGCCGTCGCCTGTCGGGCGGTCGTCCGGGTCCTGGCCGTGATGGATCGCGGCGTACGCGCCCGCGCCGAAGCCGAGCGTCAGGTGATCGTCGAGAAACGCGCGCGTCAGCCATAGCTGCGCGGTGAGGCCGTCGCGGCGCGCTTTCAGGCCGTCGCCTTCATGCAGATAGCCGAGCGTGCCGTCGAGCCAATGCGTGAGCCCGCGCCGGTATTCGATCGACTCGGCTATGGACGTCTGCGATTCGAGGCTGTTGAGAATGGTCTCTCCGACCATCACCGTGACTTCGTTGTTCGTCACGTCGTGCGTACGCGGCAGCGCCCTGGCGCGCGGTCCCGGCTCGTCGGGCGCGTCGAGCTGATAGCCGACGCCGAGCAGCACGGCCGTCGTCGAAGGTCCGCGCGACACCTGTATGCGATTGAGCTGCAGGCTCGTCGTCCAGCGGTGCGACGTGTACCACGTCGCCCGCGCGCTGAACAGGCCGCCCCAGCCGTGCGTGTTCGAGTAGCCCTGGCCCTGTTCGGCGGCTTCCGTGTCGAAGTAACGATACGGTCCGACGCCGAGCGCAAACACGAAATGGTTCTGCGCGAGCGGCAGACGCCCCCAGATCTGCGCCGCCTGGCCATCGCGATGATGGTCCGGCATATGGCCTTCGTTCAGCCATGTGATGCTGCCCGCGACGTATCTTCCAAAGCCTTCCGTATAGTCGATCGCCCATGAGTAGGTGTTCGTGCTGGCACCTCGCAGCCACCCGCCGTACAGCGCGATTTCCTGCGCCGACGCGCTGCGGGCCGACAGCGCCGCACAAGCCGCACCCACCAGCAGCAACGGTTTCAGACGGTGGCGCGGGTTCTTCTTCATATTGCTCAAAAACATGCCCCTTGAATAAAAATCATTCTGAATGAATGAAGCGATTTGTGCGCTGTAAGGGGCAGATGTAACGGTTACGGAATTTTGCAGCGCGGCATGCGCGAGGCCAGGTATCGCGCTTGCTTCGCGTTATCGGTCTGTCATCCCGATCTGATGAATGGACCGGTCACAAGCGCAGAATGTTTGAAACGCGGATGGCTCGAAGCACGCCACCAACGCGGCTGACGATCGGCGCCTATACTTTTCCCTTGTCCATCGGTGCTCCACGGTGTTGCGACGGTGTCGCGCGATCGTGGTACGCGCCATCTGGCATTCGACCGTCTTCCTTCCGATCGTCCCCTTCCGATTGCTGCATGGAGATTTCCCGATGCCCCATACCATCGCCCGACCCGAAGTCACTCCGCAGGAAGCGAATCAACCCGGTGACACGCCGCACGCACAGCCGTCGTCGAGCGTCACGATTCCCGTCGAACTGAACGTGAACGGCACGTCGTACGCGCTCGCGCTCGATCCACGCACGACCTTGCTCGACGCGTTGCGCGAGCATCTGCATCTGACGGGCACGAAGAAAGGCTGCGACCACGGCCAGTGCGGCGCATGCACGGTTCACGTGAACGGCCGCCGCGAAAACGCGTGTCTGTCGTTCGCGGCGACGCACGAAGGCGACACGATCACGACCATCGAAGGCATCGGCGAGCCCGATGCGCTGCATCCGATGCAGGCCGCGTTCGTCGAATGCGACGGTTATCAGTGCGGCTACTGTACGTCCGGCCAGATCATGTCGGCCGTCGCGCTGCTCGACGAAGCGATCGGCCCCGATGACGCCGACGTGCGCGAAGCGATGAGCGGCAACCTGTGCCGCTGCGGCGCCTATCAGAACATCGTGACGGCCATCCAGACCGTGCGCGGCAAGCGCTAGGAGGCCACGATGGAACTGTTCCAGCTTTCGCGCGCCAACGACATGCGCGACGCGATCGTCGCAGGCGCCGCGTCGCAAACGGCGCAGCAGGGCGCGCAGGTGCGCTTTCTCGCGGGCGGCACGACGCTTCTTGATCTGATGAAACTCGATGTGGAGAAACCGGCGCGCGTGGTCGATATCAGCCGCTTGCCGCTCGATCGCGTCGAAATAGCGGACGACGGCGGCGTGCGTATCGGCGCGCTCGTGCGCAACGCCGACCTCGCGCTGCATCCGCTGATTCACGAACCGTATGCGGTGCTGTCGCAGGCGCTGCTGGCGGGCGCGTCCGCGCAGTTGCGCAACATGGCGACGACGGGCGGCAACCTGCTGCAACGCACGCGCTGCGTCTACTTCCGCGATACCGCGATGCCGTGCAACAAGCGCGTGCCGGGTTCCGGCTGCGCTGCGATCACCGGCTTCAACCGGACGATGGCGATACTCGGTACGAGCGATGCATGTATCGCGACCAATCCGTCGGACATGAACGTTGCGCTCACGGCGCTCGGCGCGACGGTTCAGATTCAAGGAACGAAGGGCGATCGCAGTGTCCCGATCGACGATTTTTACCTGCTGCCGGGCGACACGCCGGAGCGCGAAACCGTGCTCGAACCGGGCGATCTCGTCACACATGTCACGTTGCCTCCGATTCCGGGCAGTCGCTCGCTGTATCTGAAGCTGCGCGACCGCGCGTCGTATGAGTTCGCGCTGGCATCGGCGGCTGTCGTCGTCAATGTGGCCGACGGGCGCATCACGCGCGCGCATGTTGCGCTCGGCGGCGTCGGCACGAAGCCGTGGCACGCGCACGAAGCCGAAGCCGAACTCGCGGGCGCCGTGCCCGATGCGGCGAGCTACGCGCGCGCCGCCGACGCCGCCCTCGCGAATGCGAAAGCGCAGAGCCAGAACGGCTTCAAGATCGAACTATCGAGGCGCTGCCTGATACATGCATTGACGCAGGTCATGCAGTCCGTCTGAAACTTTTTCGAGGACTTCTTTCCATGTCCACTGTGTCCGATTCCTTGCTGTCCATCATTGGGCAGCCGCAGTCGCGCATCGACGGTCCGCTGAAAGTGAGCGGACGCGCGCAGTACACCTCCGATATCGACTTGCCCGACATGCTGTACGCGGCGCCCGTGTGCGCGACGATCGCGAGCGGCCGTGTCACGTCGCTCGAATTCGCCGCCGCGCAGGCGATGCCCGGCGTTCGCGTGGTTCTGCATCGCGGCAACATCGGCCGCTTCTATCGTATTTCGGGTAATTCGATGGAGACGGGTTTCGTCGACGAAGCGCGTCCGCCGTTCGAGGATGACGTGATCCGCTATTACGGCCAGTACGTGGCCGCTGTCGTTGCCGAGACCTTCGAGGCGGCGAGCAACGCCGCGGCCGCCGTGAAAGTCGGCTATGAAAAGACGGCGCATGACGTCAGCGACGAACTCGAAGCGAAGGGCGAGCCGCATGTCCAGAGCGAGCGCGGCGATGCGGCATCCGCATTCGACACGAGCGAAGTGACGCTCGACGAGACGTATGTGACGCCCGTCGAAACGCACAACCCGATCGAACTGCACGCGACCGTCGCGCAGTGGGACGGCGAGGGCTACACCTTCTACGAGACCACGCAGGCCGTGTCGAATCATCAGGGCACGCTGATGCAGATGCTTGGCCTGCCGAAAGAGAAAGTGCGCGTGATCTCGCGCTATCTCGGCTCGGGCTTCGGCGGCAAGTTGTGGATGTGGCCGCACTCGCTGCTGGCGGCGGCTGCGTCGCGGCAAACGGGGCAGCCGGTGAAGCTGGTCGTGAGCCGCAAGATGATGTTCCAGAACGTCGGGCATCGTCCGACGACGCAGCAGCGCATGCGCCTTTCTGCCGATCGCGGCGGCAAGCTCACGTCGATTCGCCACGACTACGTGAATCACACCGCGATCGCCGACGACTACGAGGAAAGCTGCGGCGAGATCACGCCGTTTTTGTACAGCGTGCCGAATCTGCGCGTGAGTTCGGGGCTCGTTCGGCGCAACGTCGGATCGCCGACCGCGATGCGTGGACCGGGCGCGGTGCCGGGACTCTACGCGCTCGAATCGTCGATGAACGAACTGGCGCGCAAGCTCGACATCGATCCTGTCGAATTCCGTTTGAGGAACGAGCCGAAGGTCGACGAATCGACGGGCTTGCCGTTTTCGTCGCGGCATTTCGTCGAGTGTCTGACGACGGGCGCGGAAAAGTTTGGCTGGGCGCAGCGCAGGTCCGAAGTCGGTTCGATGACGCGCGACGGGCTGACACTCGGCTGGGGCGTCGGCGCATGCGGTTGGCCGGGGCTGCGTTTTTCCGCCGAGGCGAGCGTCGATCTGCGCGCGGACGGTACGGCGCGCGTCGTGTGCGGCACGCAGGACATCGGCACGGGCACGTACACGATCCTTGCGCAACTGGTCGCGGGGCACACGGGCATTCCGCTCGACCAGATTGAAGTCGTGCTCGGCGATACGATGCTGCCCGTGGGGCCGATATCGGGTGGCTCGGCGGCGACGGCTTCCGTGATTCCCGCCGTGCTGCAGGCGGCGCGCGCGGCGACGGACATGGTGTTGGCGCGCGCTGCCGCTGTCGACGAGTCGCCATTCAAGGGTGCCGACAAGGAGGCGCTCGCGTTTGGGGCGGGACGTGTGTTTCGCAAGACGGATGCGGCGGAGAAGGGCGTACCGTTCGCACAGATACTGCAGGCCGCGAAGATGCATGCGGCGTCGGGGAAGGGCAGTGCGCAGGGCGGCTTCGACGATCCGCTGAAGAAGCACTATTCGATCTACTCGTATGGCGCGCATTTCGCTGAGGTGACGTGGCAGCCGGAGACGGCGCGGTTGCGCGTGAGCCGCATTGTGACGGTGATCGACGCGGGGCGGATTCTGAATCCGCGCGCCGGGCGCAATCAGATTGAAGGGGCTGTGGTGATGGGTGTTGGCATGGCCCTTTTCGAACATACGATGTATGACGCGCAAAGCGGTGCGCCGATCAATAGCAATCTTGCTGACTATATTGTCGCTTCGCATGCGGATATGCCGGCGCTCGATGTGACGTTTCTGGATTATCCCGATCCTGTGTTTAACGAGCTGGGCGCTCGGGGGATTGCCGAGATCGGGCTTGCTGGGGTCGCGGCGGCGATTACGGATGCTGTGCATCATGCGACGGGTGTCAGAGTGCGGAGGTTGCCGGTGATGATTGAGGATTTGCTTTTAGAGAGGGCTTAGTTTGGCGCCTTCGCGGCGCGGGCGGTTTGGGCTGCTTGTGGGTGCGGGCTGGCTTCCGTGCTTTGACTTGGTGGCGCGGCCGGTTTGGTTTGCCTGTGTTTGCGCTGGCATCCGCGATTTGTTAGCGTGCTTCACGCGTCGCCCCTGTGCGGGGCGGCACCTACTTTTCTTTGCCGCCGCAAAGAAAAGTAGGCAAAAGAAAGCGGCTCACACCGCCAGCCCTTGTGTTTGCCTGAGGGACCCCAACCGGTCTTATGCTTCACACGGCAACATCTCTATTGGCGCGCGTTGCCAACGCTTCGAATAAACGCCTCACCCGCTTCAACCGCCCGCATAACTGCTAACGGCAGCGAACGGTTAGTGCCGCCCAGGTGGCAAACTGTGTGTAGGTTGTCGCGTCGTACACGTTAGCGCTCTTACATAGTGGGGCGCGTGTACTATCGGACCGAAGTGAGGCGTGTGGAGTACTACGGCCTACACACAGTTTGCCACCTGGGCGGCGGTGGAATATCCGGTACGGCGTGCCGCAACGCGGGTGCATGAAGCGGGTGAGGCGCAGCGCAAGGGCGCTGGCAACAAAGATGAGTCACGTGATTGCCGTATGAAGCGTAAGACCGGTTGAGGGCCCTCAGGCAGGAACAAGAATTAGCGGTGTGAGCCGCTTTCTTTTGCCTACTTTTCTTTGCGGCGGCAAAGAAAAGTAGGTGCCGCCCCGCACAGGGGCGACGCATGAAGCACGCTAACAAATCGCGGATGCCAGCGCAAACACAAGCAAACCAAACCGCCCGCGCCACGAAGCCTCGACCACGCGTAAAAACAAAAAACCAAACCGGATGCCCGCGCAGCGTACAAACCAAACCCATCCAGCAGTCGCAGACAAAAAAACCACCACTACGACATGTGGACACCTTCCACCGAAAACACAGAAAGCCTCCGCTGAATCCACTTGAGCAATTCCATCGGCCCAGGCGTAAGCAAACGCCCCGCCTTCACGATCAACCGCGCGTGCGTACTCTGAAAAACAGGATGATCGACGGGCACCGTCGTAAGCTCACCGCTTGCCACTTCACGCCGCGCCGCAAACTCCCCAATCAACGTAACAAAGTTCTCCACCGCAACCATCCGTTTAAGCACAGCAAGCGAATTACTCGTCACCGCCGGCTCGATCTGCACGCCTTCGGCAACTTCGAGCATCTTCACCGCGTGTCCGATCCCAAACGTCTGCGGCATCAACGCCAGCGGAAACGCCCGCAAATCCTGAACGGTAGCGGCACGCTTGCGCATCGCAAGCGGATGCTCCCGCCGCATCAGCAAAACCGCCCGCTGAACCGAACTCGCAAGACACTCAAGCCGCGGATGCGGCGGCGGGTTATACGCCAGCCCGATATGCGCCCGGCTTTCAGCCACCTCTTCGACAATCCCATCGCGAGCCAGCATGCTCATCTCGATCGTCAGCGCGGGATACTTCGCGCAGAACGGCGCGAGCACATCCTCGGTCAATGTATCGACGAAACCTTCGCTCACAGCCAACTGCACCCGCCCATGACGCAGGCCGCGAAATGCATGTAACTGGTCTTCGAGTTTCTCCTGCTGCGACTGGCAGCCCTCCCAGAACTCCAGCAGATGCGCCGCCGGTTCCGTCGGCCGCGCACCTCTGGCTCCGCGCTCGAACAGCCTGACGCCCAGTTCGTCTTCGAGCAGCCGGATCTGCCGCGTGATGACCGACGGCGACGTGTTCATGTCGTCGGCGGCGCCGCGAATCGATCCTTGCGTCAGGACCGCGTAGAAATATCTCAGGCGCTGGTGATTGATTGTTCGCATCGTTGTCAGACCCATGAAATCTCAAGTGTTGCCCATAGGGCAACAGAGAGTGAGCACAGTTGCTGTTGTGTCAACGATGCGTTCCTGCCACCATGCGCGGCACATTAACCCGCACCCGGTGGCCGGCGTGACGCGTGTCGACGTTGCTCATTTGAGCAGCGGCATGTATCCGTCACATGTCTTGAAGTGGCTCGCAGGCAGTGTTTTGTATCGGCGGGTGTGGGCCGGATACATGCGCGTACGAAGGCGACGACCGTGCTGCTATCAGCACGGTCGCGCCGTCAGTGCGAGCCGGAAGCAGCGCGCCTTGTCGTAGCCGCAGTCGTTGGACCCGTCATGAAGAAGCTCGAACACGTGTTGATCGTCGATAACGATCGTGATATCCGCGAACTCGTCGCCATCCATCTGCAACGCAACGGCATGCGGGTATCGCACGCGTCCAGCGGGCGCGACATGCGCGCGGCGCTCGCGCGCGACACGCCCGATCTCATCGTCCTCGACGCGAGGTTGCCGGATGCGGACGGCCTGTCGCTGTGCCGCGAATTGCGCGCAGGCGAATTTCACGCGATACCTGTTGTCATGCTGTCCGCGCGTCACGACGAAGCGGATCGCATCGTCGGCCTCGAACTGGGTGCCGACGACTTTTTGTCCAAGCCGTTTGCAATCCGCGAACTGCTGGCGCGCATTCGCGCCGTCCTGCGCCGCACGAACATGCTGCCGCCCGGCATGCGCGTCGCGGAATCGGCCACCGTGCTGCGCTTCGGCGAGTGGCGGCTCGATACGGCGGCGCGCCGTCTGCTCGATCCCGAAGGCACGGTGGTCGCGTTGAGCGGAGCGGAGTATCGGCTGTTGCGAGTGTTCCTCGATCATCCGAACCGCGTGCTCACGCGCGACCAGTTGCTGAACCTGACGCAAGGCCGTCACGCCGACCTGCTCGACCGTTCGATCGATCTGCTCGTGAGCCGTGTGCGTCAACGGCTGCAGGACGGCGTGCGCGACGGCCGCTACATCAAGACGCTGCGCAATGAAGGCTATCTGTTTTCGGCAGCGGTGATGCGTGTCGAAAGCCATATTTCGCATGCGCCTGTGATGAACTGCATCGCCTAGGGAATCAGCAGCAGCTTGCCCGTGGTCCTGCGGCTCTCCATGTCGGCGTGCGCACGCGCAGCATCCGCAAGCGGATAAACGCCGCCGATCCGCACGTCGAGCACGCCCGCGATGATCCAGTCGAACAATTGCTTTGCACGCGCGCGCAGCAGGGCAGGGGTGTGGACGTGATCGGCGAACGTCGCGTAGCCGATCTTGATGCTCTTCGGCAGGCTCATGATATGAAGCGGGCCGGCCGCGCCCAGCACCGGTCCATACCAGCAGAACGTGCCCGAGCGCCGCAGCGATGCAAGCGAGCCTTGAAACGTTGCCGGTCCCGAACCGTCGTAGACGACATGCACGCCTTCGCCGTCGGTGACGCGCATGACTTCATCGGCGAACCGGCCTTCGCTGTCGACGATCACATGATCGGCGCCCACTTGCCGCGCGGCTTCGATCTTGTCTTCATGCGACACGCGGCCGATCACCATGCCGCCGCGCAGTTTGATGATCTGCGTGAGCAACAGCCCGAGGCCGCCCGCTGCCGCATGCACCAGCGCGATGTCGCCCTGGCGGACAGGGTAGAAGTCCGTCGCGAAGTGACTGGCCGTGAGGCCCTGCATCATCACGGCGGCGGCGGTGGTGTGATCGATCGCATCGGGAATGGGGACGAGCGATGCAACGGATATCGCAATACGCTGCGCGTAGCTGCCGGGCGCATAGACCCACGCGACACGCTGTCCCGGCCGGATATCCGCAACGTCGTCGCCGACGCTCGACACCCGTCCCGCGCCTTCGACGCCCAGCGGTTTCGGATTCGCCATCGTCGACCAGATGCCGCCGCGCCGCACGCCGATGTCCATGAAGTTGACGCCGGCGGCATCCACTTCGACGACGGCTTCGCCCGGGCCAGCAACAGGTTCGTCGCATTCGACCAGCCGAAGCTTCTCCGGCCCTCCCGGACCGTCCATCATGATGGTCTTCATGTCGTGCGCCTCTGCCTTAGTGTGCGTTGCGCGCTGCCGCGAGAATCGCGTTGGCGACGGCCTCGGGCTGGCTCAGCATCGCGACGTGGCTCGCGTCGACGCGCGTCACCTTCGCATGGATCTGCGTCGCCATCTTCGCCTGCAGATGCGGATCGATCATCTTGTCGCGGCCGGGAATCACGAAGTACGACGGCTTCTCGTGCCAGGCGGCCTGCGTCACCTTGTCGTTCAGGCTGCCGGAAAACCACGGTCCTTGCGTCGCGGCGACGATGCGCTGCTGGCTTGCGGGCAGATCAAGCGCGAAGTCGTCGCGCACGGCCTTGTCCGACAGCGTCAGATAGCCGGCCGAATCCTTTTGCAGTTCATTCGCCCATGCTGGCGGCTTCATGCCTTGCGTGATGTCGGCGATCGACTGGTTGGCGTCGGGCGCGAAGGCTGCGACGTAGACGAGCGACTTCACTTTGTCGTCGTTGCCCGCCTGGCTGATGACCACGCCGCCCCACGAATGACCGACCAGCACGACAGGTCCTGTCTGCTGATCGATGACGCGCTTCGTTGCCGCGACATCGTCGGCGAGCGAACTCAACGGATTCTGCACCGCGACGACGTGCAGCCCATGTGCTTCGAGTAACGGGATCACGCGGTTCCAGCTCGATCCGTCGGCGAATGCGCCGTGTACGAGAACGACATTGGTGCCTTTGAGGTCGGCTGGCGGGGCCGCGTGCGCAGCCTGCAGCGCGAAAAGTCCGCACAGCATCGTGGCGAACGCGAGGATGGTCCTGAAGCTTCTTGTCATTGTGTTGCCCCTGAGTACCGCGTTATCGATGAATGTTTTTCTGCTGCGTCAGTTGGGCGCTCCGTTGCGACGCATGCGCATGCACGCATCGGCAACGGAGCCGCGACAATCACGAGTGCGCGTAGATCGGTTCCAGACCGAGCACGTCCTGCTGCGGAGCGGGCGTTTGCGCGGTGTCGCGATGCGTGCCCGAGTTCGATTGACCCGCTGCGACGCCGCCATACGCAGCACCGTTTTCAGCCTGAATACGCGACAGCGCGGCTTCGATGTTCTTCGGATATTGCGTGTTGTCGCTCGCCGGGTTATAGCCGGCCTGTTGCAACTGGACCAGCTCGGCGCGCACCTGGGCGCGGGTCACGGGCTGGTTCGACTGCGCGAACGACACAGCGGGAGCGGCGATCAAGGCTGCAACGATGAGGGATTGAACGAGTTTCATGAGTATTCTCCAGTAGTGAAGCGGGTCTGCGTTGATGTCATTCCGGGCGGTCATCGCGCTTTGCGCATTGCATTCGCGATGCTTTCTCGCCCGGTCAGTCGCACTGTCATGAATCAACCTTGCGTGTCGTTATTTGAACCCGCTCACGTATCTGGCTTGTTTCCAGAATCCGCCGGAATGTAAGCCAGTATTTCTCTATCGCGGATATATACATTTCGGTACAAATCTCGGGCAGCGGGTTGCCAATGACAAACGCCACCGCGCCGCGAAAGCGCAGTGGCGTTGCCTGAAGCGATGCCGCCAGGTGTCAGCCGAACGTGAACGAGAAGGCCTGCACGCCCGGATCGAGAAACTCGATCGTGAAGGTCCGGTCGCGCACGGCGTCGTGCTGACGAACGAGTTGATACAGGCGGGCGCTCGTCACGACGCCGCTGCCGTCGGCGGCGACATCGGCGCCATGCGAGTCGCCGGGAGCCGCGCCGTCGATCGTCACGCGAAAGCGCACGGGCTTGCCATTCACGCCGGGGCCGAGCACGAGATGCAGGTCGCGTGCATGGAAGCGATAGGCGATGCGTCCATGCGCGTCGTCCAGCACGGCCGCTTCGCCGCCCACGATCCACTTCCCGCCGAATGCCCAGCTATTGAGCTGCAATTGCGACGGCACGGTGTACGCGGCGACGTCGTCGGGCCGGAGGTCTTCCGGCGATGCAAAGCCACGAGCCTGCTGATAACCCACATAGGTCTCGCCCGATTCGGCATTCGGGTTATCCGCGGCCGCCTGCGCGCCGGCGCCCTGAATGGGCGGCAGATCGCGCGCCTGCGTCGTGTGTCCCGACTCTGCCAGCAACTGCTGGATCACCTTCTCGGCTTCGGCATAGCCGCCTTCGCCGAAATGGTGATAGCGGATGCGACCTTCTGCATCGACGATATAGAACGCCGGCCAGTACTGATTGCCGAACGCTTGCCAGATCTTGTAGCCGTTGTCGATCGCGACGGGGTAGCGCACACCGAGGTCGGCTACGGCGCGCTTCACGTTCGACGGATCGTGCTCGAAGGCGAACTCCGGCGTATGCACGCCGACCACCACGAGACCATCGTTACGATAGCGGTCCGACCACGTCTTCAGATACGGCAGCGTGCGCAGGCAGTTGATGCACGAATACGTCCAGAAGTTGACGACGGTGACCTTGCCGCGCAACGCGTCGCTCGTGAGCGGCGGCGAGTTGATCCAGCTCTCGGCGCCATCGAGCGAAGGCAGATGGCCTTCGACGGGAAGCGCGGACGGCACCTTCGCGCTGATGCGCTGGATGTGCGGCTTCAGCGTACGCGGCTGTTGCGTGTGGTCGGAACCAAGCAGGCCGACCAGCCGGCTCTCGACGCCCGTCGTCGATGCCGACGGCAACTGCGCGAGGGCGCGTGTATCGAAACCGAAGCCGATGGCCGTGACGCTCAACAGCACCAGCGCGCCCATCGCGCGGCGCACGCGCTCGCCGAGACCGAGCGACCGCTTGAGTCCGTCGAGCGCCTGCTTGCCGAGCCCCGACACGACGGCGAGCGAACTCGCCGCGCCGAGCGCGTACGCGGTCAGTGCCGCCGCCGTCGCCCAGGTCGCGCCATGCAGCGCGGCGCCCGTGAGAATCAGGCCGAGAATCGGGCCCGCGCAAGGCGCCCACAGCAAGCCCGTCGCCACGCCGAGCAGCAGCGCGGAGCCGATCTGGAAACGCGTGCCGCGCATTTGCGACAGCGCGGCGACGCGGTTGCCGATCCCGAAGAACGGGCGCGACAGACGCGCCGACAGCGTCGGGAACAGCAGCGATGCGCCGAACACGCCGAACAGCGCGAGCGACACCCACCGCCCGTAGTGGTTCAGTTGCGCGGCCCCGCTCAGGCCGGCAATGCCGACGCCCGTAACGAGCGCGAACGTGATTGCCAGGCCGAGCAGCAACGGCAGCCGGCCCGTCACGAACGGCTTGTCGGAACGGGCGAAGACAAATGGCACGACGGGCAGGATACATGGGCTCAGGATGGTGAGCACCCCGCCCAGAAACGCAATGACGATGAGTAACATGGAATCGACCTCCTGATCCGGAAACGGTTGATTCAACCGGTCTGCACGCAGCGCATGTCGATCTCGCGCGTGCCCTTGTGACGGATTAAAGCCCGCACATGTATCCGGCGAATTTCAGGAGGGAGGGGTTGCGTATCGCGATGTATCGGCTGCGCCGCCGGATACATGGCGATACAAACGACGGCCGGGGCGGCCGCCGTTCGTTGGCGAGCGTGGCTAAAGCGTCGTCATGAAGACGCCCGGGACACGCCACGCATCAGGCATGCTGCCTCGCGCGCGCTTCCTCGACAGCCTTCACCGTCGACGAAAACACATAGCCTTCGTTGCGCAGCGTCTTGATGTAGCGCGGCACGCGGGCGACGTCGCGGAGCCTTTGCCGCAGACGGCTGACCAGCAGGTGGATCGAACGGTCGAACGGTTCGGCGTTGCGCCGCTGCGTCAGATTGAGCAACTGGTCGCGCGTCAGCACGCGTTGCGGGTGATCGAGAAACGCGCGCAGCAGCCGGTATTCCGCGCCGCTCAACGCGACCACGGCATCCGCGGTGTCGAGCAGGTGACGCGCCGTCGTATCGAGCCGCCAGTCGCCGAAGCTCAGCATCTCCGTCGATTCCTCCACCAGCATGCCGGGCGGCAGCATACGCGTGCGCCGCAGCACCGCGCGGATGCGCGCGAGCAGCTCGCGCACGGCGCACGGCTTGGCCAGATAGTCGTCGGCGCCCATCTCCAGGCCGATGATCCGGTCCATCTCATCGCAATGCTCGGTCACCATCATCACGGGTACGGCACGATGGCGGCCCGCGCGCAGCCCACGGCACAGCGCGAGGCCGTCTTCGCCCGGCAGCATCACGTCGAGCAGGATCACATCGGGCGTATGCCGGTCGAGCACGGCGTGCATGTCGCGTCCACTGGACGCGAGCGAGACGCGCATGCCGTTTTTCTCCAGATAGCTGGCGACGAACTCGCGCATGCCGCGGTCCTCGTCGACGATCAGAACGTGGTCGGGTTTGTCCATGATGTCAGGTCAGGGGCGACGATTGGCGTGTCATGCTTGAACGCATCGGAGATCAAAGGCGAATGACTTGCTGGACCGCCTCGGCAAATGCCTGTGGCGCTTCCTGCGGCAGGTTGTGGCCGATGCCGCCGCTCACGTTGCGATGCTGATACTTGCCTGTGAACATCTTCGCGTACGCGGACGGATCGGGATGCGGCGCGCCGTTCGCGTCGCCTTCCATCGTGATGGTCGGCACACCGATGGTGGGCAGCGCCGCGAGACGCTGCTCGATCTCGTCGTATTGCGGCTCGCCCTGCACGAGGCCCAGACGCCAGCGGTAGTTGTGAATCACCACGGCGACGTGATCGGGGTTGTTGAACGATGCCGCCGTGCGCTGATAGGTGGCATCGTCGAAATGCCATTTGGGCGATGCGAGTTGCCAGATCAGCCGGTTGAAGTCGTTGCGGTTGGCCGCGTAGCCCAGTTCGCCGCGCTCGGTGGCGAAATAGAACTGATACCACCACGCGAACTCCGCCTTGGGCGGCAAGGGCTTGCGGTTCCCTTCCTGGCTGCCGATCAGATAGCCGCTCACCGACACCAGCCCCTTGCAGCGCTGCGGCCACAGTGCGGCGATGATGCACGCCGTGCGCGCGCCCCAGTCGAATGCGCCGAAAATGGCCTGATCGATCTTCAGCGCATCCATCAGCGCGATGATGTCGACGGCGACGACGGCCTGCTGGCCGTTGCGCGGCGTTTCGTTGGCAAGAAAGCGCGTCGAACCGTAGCCGCGCAGAAACGGCACGATCACGCGGTAACCCGCCGCAGCGAGGATCGGCGCGACGTCGACGAACGCGTAGATGTCGTACGGCCAGCCGTGCAAGAGGATGACGGGCTGTCCGTCCTTCGGGCCCATGTCCACGTAGCCGACGTTCAGCGTGCCGGCGTCGATCTGCTGGATCGCATCGAACGACGTATGGTGAGCCGCTTTCTTTGCGGCGTGCGCGCTCTTCGTGGCTTGCGCGTGCGCGAGGTTGCCGAGGCCCAGTTCCAGCAGCCCGATGCCTGCCGCAGTCGTCCCGATCAGTCGACGGCGGCGCAGATTCACCGTGTCTTGCATGTGCGTACTCCTTTTTTTCGTACAGTTTTTTTGTCAGAGTCGTTCGGGCTTGCTTCGCGAACGCAAGGCAAGCTGACCGATCGCCGCTTCAAAGCATCGATGTGCAAAGATTAGACTGCGGGCTGCATGTGTTCCATACAATCTGCATCTAGCCAGCTGATTCATACGGATGGGCAACCGCATACGTTCGTATAGGTTACGCCGGGTTTCTCCCCAAACCCGTCCGGTTCATGCGAACGGCGCGTTCATGCGACGGGCAGCGGAGCGCTCAGAAACTGATGGATCTCCGCGACGACAGCGGCGCCGTCGCCGACTGCCGCCGCGACGCGCTTCGCCGATGCATTGCGCACATCGCCGATCGCAAACACGCCGGGTACGTTGGTCTGCAACGCGAAGCATGCCGTATCGGCGCGCACGCCTGCCGCGAGGCCCGTTTTGACGAAGCCCCGGTCGTCGATCTCGACGCTGCAATCGCGCAGCCATTGCGTGTTGGGGTTCGCGCCCGTGAACAGGAACAGGTGCCGCGTATCGAAGACGAGCTCGCCTTCCGGCGTGCCGCATGTGACGGCTTCGAGGCCCCATTCATCGCTTCTGACGGACGCGACGACGGTCCGCGTATGCAGCACCACATTACCCAGCGAAGCAATACGATCGATCAGATAGCGCGACATGCTCGACTCGAGACTGTCGCCGCGAATCAATATGTGGACACGGCTCGCGTGTGTCGACAGGAACACGGCGGCCTGTCCCGCCGAGTTGCCGCCGCCAACGAGCACCACTTCCGTGCCTCGGCACAGACGTCCTTCGATCGACGAAGCCCAGTAGTAGACGCCACGGCCTGCGACTTCATCGAGGCCCTCGATGGCGGGCTTCCGATACGCCGCCCCCGTCGCGATCACGACCGTGCGCGACGAGATGCGTTGGCCGCCTTGCAGTTCGAGCTGAAGCGGCGCCTGCGCACAGTCGAGCCGGTCGATGCGGGTGGGGATCACGACTTCCGCGCCGAACTTCACTGCTTGTGCGAACGCGTTCGCCGCCAGCTCGCGGCCCGACACGCCCGTCGAAAAGCCGAGGTAGTTCTCGATCCGCGCGCTGGCACCTGCCTGTCCGCCTGGGCCATGGCTGTCGAAGACGATCACCGACAAACCCTCGGATGCCGCATACACGGCAGCGGCGAGGCCGGCTGGTCCCGCGCCGACCACGGCAACATCATAGGTGCGCGCCGAGTCGAGTTCGGGTAGCAGGCCCAGGCGCGCGGCCAGTTGACGCTCATCGGGGTCTCGCAGCAGCGTGCCGTCCGCAAGCATCACGACGGGCACGTCGTCGTGCCATACGCCCCAATCTTCGAGCAGGTCGCGGATGTCGGCATCGGTCGCGGGGTCCGCGACGGAGTACGGATGACCGAGCCGATGCAGCAGCCCTTCGAGCGCGAGCAGCCTGAGATCGCCGGAACGTCCGATCAGCACCGGGCCAGCGCCTTCGCGCACGAGACCGAAACGGCGCAGCACCAGCGAGCGCATGATCCGCTCGCCCAGGTGCGCTTCCGCGACGAGCATGTCGCGGATCTGCTGCGGCGGAATCATCAGTGCGTCAACGTCGTCGAGTGCGAGGCCATCGGCGAGCGCGGGCTTGCCCGTGAGCTGCGCCACTTCGCCGAGGAACTGGCCTGCGCCCAGCTCGACGATGGTCTGCGACCGGCCGAGCCCATCGCGCCGCGACAACCTTGCACGCCCGCTCAGCAGCACGCGCATGCCGAGTCCCGGCTGGCCGATGCGGAACATCACGTCGCCAGCGCGCCAATGCTCAATCATGCCGAAGCGCATCATCTTTTCGATGTCGGCGGTGCTGAAGCGTGGGTAACGGTCATCGGCAGGCGCGGCCTTCGGAGCCGCATTCGAATCCGATTGCGGCTCCATCGGGGAAGGACGCTTGCCTGCCTGTGGATCGTCGCTGTCGTGTCGATGCTGACTCATCGCATTCCTCTGTTTGCTATTGCGCTGGAATAATCGCGGCTATGGGGGCAAGGGTCAATCCAAACGAACGTATGATATGCACGCTCGCCTATATCGATTCCTTCGTTTATTCCCGCGTGCAACTTTAAGTTATTCCTGGTGTTTTAACGCCAGCCTGTTACGAACAGGTACATCGCGGACAAACGCGAGATACATTCGTCGTTTCTAATGAGTGGGACGCTGCGGGCCATTCGCTTCGCAAGCGGTCAAGCATTGCTCTGCCAGTTCGCTCACATCGATGTGCATAGCGTCATGCACGTCGATGCCCACTCCTTGGAAACAGGATGACAAAGCATGTCTTCAACTCCGTTCTCGCCGATGCGGCGTAACGTGCTGGCCGCCACGGCGGCAGCGGGCGCATTTGCGTTATTTCCCGAAGCGATTTACGCCGCTAATAGCGCCGGGAATATCCGTCCATTCAAAGCCAATATCCCCGATAGCGATCTCGCTGATTTACGCCAGCGTCTGGCTAAAACGCGCTGGCCAGGTAAGGAAACGGTCACCGACGAATCCCAGGGCGTGCGGCTCGCGCGCATGCAGCAACTCGTTCAATACTGGGGCAGCGAATACGACTGGCGAAAGGGCGAAGCGAAGCTGAACGCCTTGCCGATGTTCGTGACGGAGATCGACGGGCTGGATATCCAGTTCATCCATGTCCGCTCGCGTCACAAGAACGCGATGCCGATGATCATGACGCATGGCTGGCCGGGTTCGATCTTCGAACTCATCAAGGCAATCGGTCCGCTCACCGACCCGACTGCCTACGGCGCCAGCGCCGACGATGCCTTCCATGTGGTCGTGCCGTCCTTGCCCGGCTTCGGCTTTTCGGGCAAGCCGACCACCCCGGGCTGGGGCTCGGATCACATCGCGCGCGCATGGGGCGTGCTGATGGAGCGGCTCGGTTATACGCGCTTCGTGTCGCAAGGCGGCGATTGCGGCTCCGTGGTGTCGCACCGCATGGCGATGCAGCACGTCAAGGGTTTGATCGGCATTCATGTGAACATGCCCGCCACCGTCCCGGCTGATATCGCGCGTTCGCTGGCGCTCGGCGATCCCGCGCCGGCCGGCCTGTCGCCCAAGGAGAAGAACGCATACGAGATGCTCGCCGTGTTCTATCGCGACAACTGCGGTTATTCAGCGATGATGGTCACGCGCCCGCAAACGGTTGGCTATGCGCTAGCCGATTCGCCCTCCGGCCAGGCCGCGTGGATGTACGACAAGATCTCGCAGTGGACCTATAGCGGCGGCGTGCCCGAGCGCTCGTTGACGCGCGACGAGATTCTCGACGACATCTCGCTGTACTGGCTGACCGATAGTGCGACCTCGTCGGCGCAGATCTATTGGGAAGATCACTCGAACAACTTCAATGCCGTCGATATCTCGCTGCCGACTGCGATCACCGTCTTTCCGGGCGAGATCTATCAGGCGCCGCGCAGTTGGGCCGAGCGTTGTTATCACAACCTGATCTATTTCAACGAGGTCGACAAGGGCGGCCATTTCGCGGCGTGGGAAGAGCCGCTGCTGTTCGCCCAGGAAGTACGGGCCGGGTTCAGGCCGTTGCGTTGAGCCCGGGAAGATCGACCGGCGATCGCACGACGCCACAATATGAGCCCGGCGTCACATACGGGCGTTGCGGGGTGACAGGCACGGTACAGTATCGGGCCTGTTATGCCCGTCGCTGTGTCTGCAACGTCATCGCATGATCGATCTTCTTACCCGAAACTTCATTGAACTCAGCGCGGGAGCGCTCAGACTGCAACGGGCCGTAGCCGAAAGCGCTGCGCCCGTTCTCGTCGTTGGCCGTGCCAATGCGACTCCCGCCGAACTGGCCGCGTTGCAACGCGAATACGCACTGCGCGACAGGTTGCACGAAGCGTGGTGCGCCGTGCCGCTGACGTTGCAGCCGCATGGCAACGGCGCGTTGCTGGTGCTGGCCGACCCGGGCGGCGAGCCGTTGCACGCGCGGATGCAAGGTCCCGTTGGCCTGAAGGCATTCTTCGCGCTGGCTGTGAGCCTCGCGACTGCGTTGAATGCGATGCATGCGGCGGGCGTGGTCCATCGCGCGCTGATGCCGCGCAGTTTTCTCATCGACGAAGAAGGCCGGGCTCGGCTGGTGGGCTTCGGCTTTGCGTCGTGTGTACTGAACGACCTGGCGAGCGTGCCCGATCCCGACTTCGAATGGTGCGAAGCGAGCTTCAGCTATATGGCGCCCGAGCTTGGTGCGCGCATGAACGTGCGGGTCGACGAACGGGCCGATCTCTATTCGCTGGGTTGCATTCTCTATGAACTGCTGACGGGTGTCGTGCCGTTTGACAGCGCGACAGATGCGGCCGCGCGCGTCCACGCGCACGCGACGCATCGCCCGCGTCCGCCCGCCGAGTTGGCCGCGCACGTGCCGCCGCAAGTCTCGCAACTGGTAATGAAGCTGCTGGAGAAGGCGCCGGGGCAGCGCTTTGCCAATGCCGCAAGCCTGCTCGCTGATCTGCGCCGGTGCGAGGATCTGCACGACCGTGCCGGGCACATCCCATCATTTGCTCTCGATACACACGCCGCGCTGCAATCGCTGCAGCGTGCCGACGGTGTGTTTGGACGTGAAGCAGAACTCGAAGCCTTGACCACGGCTTACCGTATCGTCGCTGACGGCGGCAAGGCGCGCGTCGCATGGATAGCCGGCGCGTCCGGTATCGGCAAGTCGACCTTGCTGCAGGAAGCCGTCGCGCGCATTCGCCGCACGGACGCGCCGCTGCTTGCCGCGGGCAAGAGCGAGGAAGGCCGCCGCGCGACACCGTATGCGATTCTCGTGCAGGCACTGGAGCCCTTGCTGCAATACGTGCTGGGCTGCGCCGACGACGAATTCGCGCAGTGGCGCAACCGCATCCGTGAAGCGACCGGGCCGGCAGGCCGCACGCTCGCGGGCCTGTTGCCGACCCTCACGGCCGTGCTCGGTTCGCAGCCGGGCATCGGCGAGGCGCCGGACCCGCAGCCTTCGCTCGAACGCGAGCGCGTGCTGCAAGGCATGGCACGCCTGATCGCGTGCTTCGCGACGGCCTCGCGTCCGCTCGTGCTGTTGCTCGACGACCTGCAATGGGCGGACGTCGGCACGCTGCATGTGCTCGAACGGCTGTTCAGGCACGCGGACGCGGCGCTGCTGTTCATCGGCGCATTCCGGGGCAACGAAGTCGGCGCGGATCATCCGTTGCGGGTCGGTCCGCTGGCGCACTCGCGCGACACGCTGCGCATCGAACTGGGACCGTTGAACGACCACGCGCTGCGCGAACTGATCGCGCTCGCGCTGCATCGGGACATGCACGCGCTCGCGCCGCTGGCCGACGAAATCGGCCGCAAGACCGGGCGCAATCCGTTCTTCGTTCGCCATCTGCTGCGCGTGCTCGCTGACGAAGGCGCGCTCGAATACGACCTCGAAGCAGGCGCGTGGGGTTGGAATCTCGAACGCATCATGAGCCATCGCGGCGCGGACAACGTCATCGACCTGCTGACGCACAAGCTCGAGCAGTTGCCCGTGCCGGCGCAGTGCGTGCTGCGCACGCTGGCCTGCCTTGGCGACCGCGCATCGGGCGAGATGCTCGCCATCGCCTCGGCGCTGCCCACCTGCGATACGGTTCAAGGCCTGCATGCCGCGCTCGAAGCGGGCAGCGTCTACCGCGACGGCGAGGATTGGGTGTTCTGGCACGACCGCATCCGCGAGGCGGCGTACGCGTCGATTCCAAACGCCGACCGTGCGCCGCTGCATCTGAAGATCGCGAGGCGCATGCTCGCGCACCGCGGCGCGCAAGCCGACGTGTTCGCGATGGCCGTGCAGATCAATCTCGCGCGGTCCGCCGTCACGGACCGTGACGAGCGGCTCGCCTTCGCGCGCCTCAATCTCGATGCCGGACGCCAGGCAAAGGCGGCGACGGCGCACCATTCGGCTCTGGGCCTGTTTCGTGCGGCGCTCGACTTTCTCGGCGACGATGACAACAGCGAAGAAGGTCTGACAGCCCGCATGCTGTGCGGCGAGGCGGAGTTCATGACGGGCGCGCTCGAACCGGCCGAAGCGCGGCTGTCGGCGCTGGAGCAGGTGGCGGGCGACGGCATCTTCGGCGCGGACCTGGCGCGGTTGCGCGCGGCGCTGTATACGACGCTCGGCCGCTACGATCTCGCGCTGCAAGTGGGGCTCGCGTTCCTGAGCAAGGCGGGCATCGACGTGCCGGTGCGCCCGAGTGCTTACGACGTCGACCGCGAATACACGCGTCTGCGCGGCTGGCTCGACGAGCATGGCATCGACGGGCTGCGCCGCCTGCCGATCGTCGCCGACCCATTGCGCCGCGCGATCACCGACATCTTCGCCGATCTGATTCCGCCCGCGCTCTACACGGATCAGGATCTCGTCGACCTGATGCTGCTGCGTGCCGTCAATCTCGGGATCGAGCACGGCCACTCCGATGCGTCCGCGAACGTGTACACGTGCATGCAGCAGATTTTCGGCGCGCGCTACGGCGACCATACGGCGGCGTTGCCGTTCGGCGAGCTGGCGCTGCATCTCGTCGACGAGCGCGGCCTCGCGCGTTATCGCGCGCGGGTCTATATGGTGTTCGGCACCTTCGTCGTGCCGTGGGCGTTGCCGGCGAGAGCGGGGCACGACTACATCCGCCGTGCGTTCGATGTCGCCGTCCAAAGCGGCGATCACACCTTCGCGATGTATTGCCCCAGCAACCAGGTCACGGGGATGCTGTTCGCAGGCGAGTTCCTCGGCGACGTGCGCGCGACGATTGCGCGAGGTCTCGCGCTGGTGCGCGACGCGAATTTTCGTCTCGTCATCAAATCGTTTCTCGCGAAGTGGGCGTTCGTCACGGCACTGCAGGATGGCGCGCCGGACCCCGACGAAGAGGCGCCGCCCGTTCCCGTCGAGGGCGCGCCCGTCACGCTGGTGGATCTCGCCTACTGGGTGTATCGCATGCAACGCGCGCTGCTGTTCGGCGATCTGCATGATGCCGTCGAGTCGCATCGACGGGCCGATGCCTGCGCGCACTTCGCGCGCTCGTTCGCGGAGCGCGCCGAGTTGCCGTACTACGGCGCGCTGACGCTGCTCGCGTTGCCCACGCGCGATGCCGCACAGCAAGCGGCGCTTCAGCGCCATATGGATCAACTCGATGTTTGGGCTCGCGCGTGCCCGATGAACTTCGTTGCACGCCGTGAACTGGTGCGGGCCGAATACTTGCGCGCAGTGGGCCTCGCGAACGAAGCCGGTCAAGGGTATGCGAAGGCCGTATCGCACGCGCGCCGTCACGGCTTCACACAGGTCGAAGCATTGGCCGCCGAACTGGCGGCGCGCTTTCATGCCGCGCGCGAAGAAGAGGTGCCCGCGCAAGCGTATCTGAACCACGCGCGTGGCGCGTGGCAGCGCTGGGGCGCGACGGGCAAGGTGCGTCAATTGCAGGCCGACTATCCGGACTATTTCGAGTCCGACAGCAGCGCGCCGGGCGCGAGCCGTCTGCAGGAACTCGACGTTCAGGCCGTGCTGCGGATTTCCAATGCGCTTGCCAGCAACATCGTGCCCGCGCGTCTGGTCGAAACGCTGTTGCGCACGGCACTCGAAAGCGCGGGTGCCGAGCAGGGCGCGCTGGTGCTGTTGCAACGCGGCGTGTGGCGTGTCGCGGCGCGCGCGCATGTGCTCGGCGGCGCCATCGTCGTCTCGCATGAAGCGGCCGATTTTTCGTCGGAGACGCTGCCTGTATCGATCGTGCATGCCGTCGCGCG
Source organism: Paraburkholderia terrae (assembly GCF_002902925.1). Classification (GTDB taxonomy): domain Bacteria; phylum Pseudomonadota; class Gammaproteobacteria; order Burkholderiales; family Burkholderiaceae; genus Paraburkholderia; species Paraburkholderia terrae. The sequence goes on from NZ_CP026112.1 coordinate 963,184, forward strand.
TACGCAGGAAAAGCTCGTGCTGGACGACGCGTGCGATTCGCCCGCTTATGCGCAGGACGATTACGTGCGGCGTCATCGTCCGCGCTCGGTGCTGTGCGTGCCGCTGATGCGTTATGCGATGCTCGTCGGCGTGCTCTATATCGAGAACAACCTCGCGGCGAACGTGTTCACGTCGGCGAAAGCGGCGTTGCTCGAAGTCGTCGCTTCGCAAGCGGCGTTTGCGCTCGAAAACGCGCGTCTCTATGAAGAGCTGTTCGAGCAGAACCGCCAGCGCGCCAAGGCCGAAGACCAGTTGCGCAATGCGCTCGGCGATCTGGAGCGCGCGAGCCGTTTGAAGGCGATGGGCGAACTGGTCGCGTCGATCGTGCATGAAGTCGGTCAGCCGCTCGCCGCAGTCGATACGTCGGCGAGCGCGGCGTTGCGCTGGCTGAACCGCAATCCGCCCGAGATCGGCGAGACACGCGAGATGCTCACGCATATCGGCCTGAGCGCGACGCGGGCAAGGGCAATCATTCAGGGTCTGCGCGCGAAGGCGCGCAGAGCGGAGCCGCAATTCACGACGCTCGATCTGAACGAGGCGCTGCGTGAAGCGGCCGCGCTCGTCGCCGGGCAACTCGATGCCATGGCGATCACGCTGGAGTTGCGCGGCCTCGACTGTCCTGTGAAGGTGCGCGGCGACCGTATCCAGTTGCAGCAGGTCGCCATCAATCTACTGACGAACGGCGCCGAAGCGATGGCGTCGCTCGCGCAGGGCGAACGCAAGCTGCGACTGATCTGTACATCGGATGACGGGGCGCCTGTTTGCGTGTCGGTGGAAGACCGCGGCAGTGGCATCGATCCGCAGATTGCCGGGCGCCTGCTCGAACCGCTTTTCACCACCAAGGAAAACGGCATGGGCATGGGCCTCGCCATCTGCAATTCGATCGTCGAAGCACATGGTGGCACGTTGACGCTGTCGCCGCGCGAAACGAAAGGCACGCGCGCGACGTTCACGCTGCCGCGCTTCGTCGCTTGAGCCGCCGCATACGATCGTATGATTGCCGCGCGTTCGCCGATGAGCGTCGTGGACCGTCGCGATCGCATTTGTTACCATCGCCGTCCGCTTGATTGCGCGGACGTTCGCGTCGTCGAAAACAGCAAAAACCAACGATGTCCAAATCCACGCCGTTCCAGACTGGTTCCCTTGAATCCGATGCCCGCCTCGTTTATGTCGTCGATGATGACGAGCTCGTACGTGGCGCACTCTCGGGCCTATTGCGCTCGATCGACATCGACGTGCGCGCGTTCGCGTCGACAGAAGAATTTCTCGCTGCCGACAAGCCAGCCATTCCTTCGTGTCTCGTACTCGACGTGCGGTTGCGCGGTCAAAGCGGCCTCGCGTTGCAGCAAACGCTGATCGACGACGGACGCCTGCATATGCCCATCATCTTCATGACGGGCTACGGCGACATTGCGATGTCGGTGAAAGCAATGAAGGCCGGCGCGATGGATTTTCTCGCCAAGCCGTTCCGCGATCAGGACATGATCGACGCCGTGATCGCCGCGCTGGAGCGTGATGCGCGGCGCCTTGCGTCGGATCGCTCACTGCATACGATGCGCACGGCGTGGGACTCGCTGACGCCACGCGAGCGCGAAGTGCTGCAACTCGTCGCAACAGGGCTGTTGAACAAGCAGATTGCCGCGAACATGGGTATCGCGGAGATCACCGCCAAGATCCATCGCGGCCAGGCAATGCGCAAGATGAACTCACGTTCGGTCGCGGAACTGATGCGCAAAATGGAAGCGCTCGGCATCGTTCAAACGCCGCGATAGCCTACACTCCGCTGGCCGGAAAATGGCAAGTAGGGCCATATACGATCATATGATGGCGGGCAGGTGAGACGCGCCCTATCCTGAAGCTGCCGGGCAAGATTGGGATCCGCTCATTCGCTTGGCTGGTCATCAGTGTCATCAGCGAGAGTGTCCTTGTCCCTGCACAACAACGAGCTAGTCTCCATCGTCGACGACGATTCCCTCGTGCGCGCCGCGGCCAGCAGTCTGGTGCGTTCGTTCGGATGGGAGGCACGCGTCTTTGCATCCGGCGCGGACCTGCTTGCTTCCGACGTGCTCGAACGCACGCGTTGCCTCGTCTGCGACGTGCAGATGCCGGACATGGACGGCATCGAACTGCTCGACACGCTGGAGCGCAAAGGTATGCGTATCCCCACGATCTTCATTACCGCCTTCGCCACGGTTCGCATACGCGAGCGCGTGCAGGCGGGCGCGGCGCTTTGCATGATCGAAAAGCCGATCGAGGCATCGGAACTGGAAACGTGGATTGGCCGTGCGCTCGGATACGGCTGACGATCAGGTCGAGCCGTTGAAAGCGTTATGCGTGAGCGAATGCAATGCAACTGTAATCCCGATACATTTGGATACGTCGAGGAAAAACAGACGACACATTCGGCGCTTCTAATCCTTGGCAGGCATCGACGTTAGCTCGTTCGATGGCCTGCAAACCAGTTTCTACAACGACAAGGACAAGACAATGAACCTCCGCCAATTCGTGATGGGCAGCGGCCTCGCCGCCGTTATCGCATTCTCTTGCACGCAGGTGTTCGCTGCGGACGCGGCAGCATCGGCAACGGACGCAACGGCGGCCGCTCCCGCCGCCACGTCGAAGAAGTCGATTCGCGTTGCGAATCGCGCGTTCTCGAAGACCGTTCAAAAGACGCTGTTGAAGACGAAGGGCCTGGAAGATACGTCGATCACGGCATTCGGCAACGCGAAGACGGGTCAGGTGACCTTGGCCGGACAGATTGCGAGCGAGGACCAGGACCACCTCGCCGTCGAAACGGCAAAGCAGGTGCGTGGCGTCACGGCCGTCGTCAGCAAGCTGACGCTGCGCCAGCAAGGCGGCGGTTGATCGCAGCGTAATACACGAAGGCGAACGGCCTTGCGGGCATGCGTCCCGCAGGCCGTCGCCGTCAGAACAAAGACGTTTTCAGGCTATGGCCCGCGACAGGGACGGGAGATGAGTCGATGAATGCGCTATCCGAAGACAACATCGTGGTCCGCACGTTGCTGAATGTGCTGGACCCATCCACAGAACAGCGCGATGCGTGTACAGTCAACCGTTATGCGGCGCTGAAGAAGCTGCGCGTCAGCATCCCGTCGCCTGTCGTTGAGAACATGTACGACGCGCCGTCCCGGCCCGCGCATATCGTCGTCGAGGAGCGGCTGTCGTCATGCACGATCAGCGTCTCGTGGAGCGATCCCTGCTCGGGGCGATACAACGCACAGATATGGCGCAGCGGACTCGCGCGCGACGCAGCCGTGTGCGCGCTGACGGGCCGCGCAATCAGTCGCGGCGACGAGGTGTTTCGTCCACGCGCGCATGACTTTCATGTGCCGTCCAACCGGCATCAGATGATCCTCGCCGCGACGCTCGATCCGCACGCGGAACAGGCGGTTGCGTGAGGCGTATCATTTCCAGTCCGAATCTTTATCGGGGACAACATGACTGAACTATGGCGCTTGTCGGCGGCTGAACTCGCGAGGCGTGTTCGCAGCCGTGAGGTATCCGCGCGCGAGGCGGCGCAATCCGCGCTGGCGCGTCTCGATGCAGTGAACCCGATCATCAACGCGGTCGTCGCGCACAAGCCCGAATGGGTGCTGCGCCAGGCGGACGAAATCGACCAGGCGATCGCGCGCGGCGAAGATCCGGGGCCGCTCGCAGGCGTGCCCGTCACCGTGAAGATCAATGTCGATCAGGCTGGCTTTGCGACCACGAACGGCACGCGTCTGCAGGAAAACCTGATCGCCGAAACGAATAGTCCGGCCGTGGACAATCTGTCGAAGGCGGGCGCGGTGCTGCTTGGCCGCAGCAATTCGCCGACCTTCGCGCTGCGCTGGTTCACGTCGAACCAGGTTCACGGGCGCACGTTGAATCCGCGCGATGCAAAGCTCACGCCGGGTGGCTCATCGGGCGGCGCGGCTGCGGCTGTCACTGCGGGCATCGGGCAAATCGCGCTCGGCACCGATATCGGCGGCTCGGTCCGCTATCCCGCCTATGCGTGCGGTGTGCATGGACTCAGGCCGAGCCTCGGGCGTGTGCCGGCGTTCAACGCGTCGTCGCCGGAACGTGCAATCGGCGCGCAACTGATGTCGGCCGCGGGACCGATTGGACGCACGATCGAAGATCTTCGCCTCGGCCTGCTTGCGCTTGCCGCGCCGGATCTTCGCGATCCCTGGTATGTGGCGCTGCCGCTGGAAGGGCGCGCCGTGCCGCTGCGCGCGGCGCTGTGCCTGCGCCCTGGCGGTTTGCAGATCGCGAAGGAAGTCGAGGATGCGTTGCTCGATGCGGCGCGCCGGCTCGTCGATGCAGGCTGGACCGTCGAGGAAATCGACGACGTGCCGTCGATCCGTGAAGCCGGGCAATTGCAGGAGCGCTTATGGCTGGGTGACGGTTTTGACGCGCTGGCGGATTCCGTCGCGCGTGACGGCGATCCGGGCGCGGCTGCCGTCGTCGCGGCGGCGCGTCTGAAGGTACAAGGCCTGCCTGCCGATGTGATCAGCCGTTCGCTGGTGCGGCGCTCGACGCTGGTGCGTCAATGGCGTCTGTTCCTCGATCAGTATGCGGTGGTGCTGATGCCCGTCTCAGGCGAACTGCCGTTTCCCGACGATCTCGATCAGCGTGGCCCCGAAGGTTTCGACAGGGTATGGGAAGCGCAACTCACGATGCGCGCGCTACCCGCGATGGGTCTGCCGGGGCTGGCTGTCACGACGCAACTGGTCGACGGCGTGCCCGTTGGTGTGCAGATCGTCGCTGCGCACTATCGCGAGGACTTGTGTCTGCTGGCGGGTGAAGCGATCGAAGCGCGCGGCGTGCCGCCTTCGCCTATCGACCCTGTTGTTTGAGCTTGCCGGGCGGCAACTGCCGTCCGGTCCACACGCGCCCTCATCAAACATCACGAAAGGGGCGCGGTGACGGCCACGATTGCGGCGCCACGCAGCCGTTCGGCCAGATCGAGATGAACCGGGCGCCCGCCCCACCAGCGCGCGAACCCCGATTGCACGCGATGGCCGATCACCACGATATCGGCATGGAATGCTGCGACATGCAGCGGAACCACGTCGACAGTGCGTCCGAACTTGATGAAGCCATGCGCGGTGACGCCGAGATTCACGAGATGCGCGACTGCAACGTCGAGCGCGTGTTGCGCGTGGGCTTCCATACTGCTGCACGCGAGATCCGACAGCATGCCTGCACAGGTCGCATTGGCCGTGATCGAATCTACGACGGAAACCACATCGACGTGTGCGGACAACGCCAGCGACAATTGCGAGCAACGTTTCAGCGCGGCTTGAGCTTCTAGCGTTTCGTCGTAGACGAGCAGCATTCTTGAAAAGGATGACATGTTCTTTCGAGGCCGTAACGGAGCGCGAAGCGGATCGTACTCCGATTGAAAGTGAGGATTTCGTAATGCGAGTCGCACGAATCCGATACTGGATTTCGGGTGCTCTTCTCAACAACGCTTAGCCAGGTGGATCTATTCCACACGCGTTATTCTGGAAAAGGTGTTGTGAGCAGAGAGAACTTTTCTTCGCAGTACAATGCCGCCGCACTTGGCCTATCGGATCGGCGCGCCAGATGGAATAGACGATCGAGAACATCCAGTCGAGCGGCGATGTGTCGCGAGGCAGCTTGTGTGAGTCTTCAAGTCCGCGTGCGCAGGCCTGATGAACGAGTTCTTCCGCTTCATATTCGTTCTCTGTCAGCCGTAACGCGAAAGACCAGAGCCGGGGAAGCATGTCAGGAAGAATGTGCGAAAAATCTATGCACTGCATTGCAATCGGGAAGCGGAATGACGGAGGGGAACTGTCTACTCTATCGCTCCCAATTGACGGATGCCTTGTCCATGCGGCGCATTTGTCTTGTCTGGGACGCGCATTCGAACGCTATAGACGTGAACGACAGCGGGTACGTATGCCCGGGAAAGGTCTTTGAAACCGAATGTATCCGGAGTGGCGGCAGATACATTACGACATACTCCTGCGCTAAAACCAGGCTATAACCAGGCATCAGTCAGAAAGCGCGTTTTGGACAAGCGATCGAATTGCCTTGGACAATTTCCGAAAGAGTCGAATCACTACACTGAAAAGTCACAGGTTCCCGACGTTGGCGGAATCCGTTGGTGGGTTTCAAGCCGACATCGCGCGGTCGAAACCCTTTTACTGTAGATGTAGAAGACTTTCAATCGGAAAGACCATGACCGAGTACTCCACAGCACTTTCGTCGAATGTCCGCAGTCGCTTTTTCATCGATGGCGAATGGGTGCTGAGCCACTCCGACGCACGCCATGTGCTGATCTCTCCTGCGACGGAAGAGCCATTCATGTCGGTTCCGCTCGCGGATTCCGCGGACGTCGAGCGCGCGATTGCGGCGGCGCGCCGGGCGTTCGACCATGGTCCGTGGCCGAAGCTATCGGGCGCCGAGCGAAGCGTATATCTGAAGCGGCTGACGGAAGAAATCCGCCAGCGCTTGCCCTTGCTCGCGCAACTGTGGACCGATCAGGTCGGCGCGCCGATTACGTTCGCGAATGGTCTGCTTCCCACGGGCATCACGCGCTTTGAGTTCTTTGCGTCGCTCGCAGAGACGTTCGAGTTCGAGGACTCACGGCCGACACGGCGCGGCCACGCGCGCGTGCGCCTCGAACCCGTCGGCGTCGCCGCGTTGATTGCGCCGTGGAATGCAACCTTCCCGATCGTGTCGCACAAGATCGCGGCGGCGCTGGCCGCGGGTTGCACGGTCGTCGTCAAGTCGCCGCCGGAGAGTCCGCTGGATGCGCTGGTCATCGCGGAATGCGCGGCGGCTGCGGGCCTTCCGCCGGGCGTGCTGAATGTCATCACGGCGGGCCGCGACGAGGGCGCGCAACTTGTGCAATCACGCGATGTCGACAAGATCAGCTTTACGGGCAGCGTCGCAACGGGGCAATGGATCGCGCGCGCGGCAGTGGACCGTCTGGCTCGTGTGACGCTGGAACTCGGCGGGAAATCGGCGGCGATTCTGCTCGACGACGTCGATCTGCCTTCGGCACTGGCAGCGCTGACGCCGTTCACGATGCCGTTTTCCGGCCAGATCTGCTTCGCGCAGACGCGCATTCTTGCGCCCAGGGCACGACATGACGAGATCGTCAGCGCGTACGCTGAGATCATTTCGAAGCTGAAGCTTGGCGACCCGCGCGAGACCGATACGCGTATCGGACCGGTATTGAACGCCGTGCAGCGCGATCGCGTGCGCGGCTATATCGAGCAGGGCATCGGTCAAGGCGCGCAGATCGTGTTGGGCGGGACGGGCAATGGTGGCTTCGAGAAGGGCTATTTCGTCGAGCCTACGGTATTCGCTCACGTCACGCCGCACATGACGATTGCGCAGCAGGAGATCTTTGGCCCCGTCGTTTCGATTCTTCCTTATGATGACATCGACGACGCGGTGCGTATCGCGAACGACACGCCGTATGGCCTTAGCGGCTCGGTTTATAGCAGCGATGTGGAGCGGGCTTACGCGGTTGCTTGCCGTGTCCAGTCGGGCCATATCGGCATTAACGGCGTCGAACTGGCGGCCAATGTGCCGTTCGGCGGTTTCAAGTTATCAGGAGTGGGCCGCGAAGGCGGCCGCGAGGGACTGGAGGCGTACCTCGAAACCAAGGCAGTGTTCATGCCGACGGCGGCTGGATGACAGGCAGAGAGGCGCGGGCGTGATCGATCGTTGTGGTCGATGCGTTACGCCAGCGCCAAAGACCTGCGCATGCCCGTCCGTTTTGATTCATGGGACGTTTTCATGCACTTCGACACGCACGAGATCACTTTCGATACTGGTCTGAGCGCGGGCGAGCGATGGTCGCACATCATGTTGAACAGCCACGGATTGAAATGCGCATTCGATCCGCGGCAGTCGATCGACTCGACCGTCAAGAGTTGGACCTTAGGTGAAGTCGGCGTCTCGCTTGCTGACCTGGCAATGCAGACGCTGTCGCCTGTCGGCGAGGAATTGCCGTCGTGGCAAGGCGGCTGGCTGTTCGTGAAGCTCGTGACGGAGGGCCATGTGCATGTGAAATCGCGCGGCCTGGTCGAGCGTTTCGACGCGGGCAGCATGTTCATCATCGACCCCGTCTATCCGTTTGTCGAAGTGTTCCCCGAGCGCTCGCGGATGACTGTGCTGCGCGTACCGAAAGCGCGTTTGCGCGAGCGTGGCGTGCATCGTTCGAGTGCGGGGCCGCTGGTGGGCGATGCGCTGTCGCCCGATGTTCGCGCGACCTGCGATCTCATCCAGTGCATCGCGCGGCAATCCACTGCGCCGAGCGTCATTGCGCAAAACATGATGGGCGAGCAACTGCTCGAACTCATCGAGTTCGCGATGATCGATCCTGGCGCGCGATCGAAGAGGCGGTGTCCCGAAGCGTTGATCCATCAGGCGAAGCGCTACATCGAAAGCCATCTTGGCGAGGCGGGGCTCGACGTCGCTTCGATTGCGTCTGGCGTGCATGTGTCTTCACAACACCTGCAGCGGCTCTTCCGTGTAAAAGGCATGTCGCTGATGCGGTATCTGTGGCAGGCGCGGCTCGAGCGCGCGGCGCTGTTGCTGCGAACGCGCGGCGCGCACGACAGTTCGATTCAGGAAGTTGCATGGCAGTGCGGATTCACCACGGCAGCGCATTTCAGCCGGCTGTTCAAGCGGCAATACGGCGTGTCGCCATCGGATTTCCGCTTTATGGGCAATCACTTTTAAAAGCATTTCACTCACAGGGAAACGTCGTGAACAAGGCATTTTTCGCAGCATTGGCATCGAGCAGTGCAATCGCATCGACGGGGTTGCACGCGGAAACGATCAAGCCCGTCAAGGTTTCGAAAGCCGAACTTGCGGGCGCGGTATTCAACCGGAACGACGCGGTCAAGAAAGACGAAAACGGTCAGCGTAGTACGGACGTGGTCACCTTCACGTCGCCGGATAACGCCTATCAGACGGGCGTCTACAAATCGGGTCCGTTGCACGAGGAGATCAAAGGTCCGCAAGGTCTGCCTTATACGGAGTTCCTCTATTTTCTTTCGGGGAACGTGAAGCTGACGTCGTCGGACGGTTCGGTGATGGTCGTGAATACAGGCGAAGCCGTTACGCTGCCGAAAGGATGGACGGGGCAGTTCGACACGCAGGGCTACACCAAGCTCTACGTCACCTACAATGCGGACGAAGCGAAGAAGTAGTAAGACGGTCCGAACGGCCGAACCCGTTTCCTGGACCGCAATTGACGACGTTTTTGTATCCCAATGTATCTGCGCCGCCGCCTGATACATAACGACTCATTGGCGGACATTGCGGACAAACCGCAGATACGTCCGACATGTTTAATACCTCCATGCCAGCTGTTCTGGTGTTGCGAACGGGAAGCGCGAACAGGCGTTCGCGTGAAACGCACTGAGCCGACGCTCGCGCTGTGCGCGTTCCGCGTGCTGTCGAATCAACAGGCTGCGCATCTGACAAGAGCGCGCAGATGTCATCCAAGCAACCGTACCTGAGGAAAAAAACATGTCGGATCAGATCAACACGCGGCGCCGTCGTCTGCTCGGGACGACCATTGCAGGCATCGGCCTGATGGAACTGGGCCTGAGCGGGCTCGCCAACGCGCAGACCAGCGTCAAGACGGGTGGACGTGCCGCTTCGTTCGATACGATCAAACAGATCAACGCGGGCACGCTGAACATCGGCTACGCGGAAGCGGGCCCGCAGAACGGCCCGGTTGTGATTCTGCTGCACGGCTGGCCTTACGACATCTACAGCTTTGCCGAAGTCACGCCGCTGCTGGTTGCGGCCGGTTATCGGGTGATCGTGCCGTATCTGCGCGGCTACGGCAGCACGCGCTTCCTGTCCGCGGATACGCCGCGCAACGGCCAGCAAGCCGTGATCGCCGTCGACATCATCGCGCTGATGGATGCGCTGAAAATCGACAAGGCCGTGCTGGGCGGATTCGACTGGGGTGCGCGCACGGTGGACATCATTGCGGCGCTGTGGCCGGAGCGTGTCAAGGCGCTGGTGTCGGTGAGCGGTTATCTGATCGGCAGCCAGCAGGCGAACCACGCGCCGCTGCCGCCGAAAGCGGAGTTCGCGTGGTGGTATCAGTTCTACTTCGCTACGGAGCGTGGTTATGCGGGCTACGACGCGAATCGCCACGACTTCAACAAACTGATCTGGCAACTCGCCTCGCCGAAGTGGAATTTCGACGACGCAACGTTCGATCGCACGGCCGAGTCGTTCGCTAACCCGGACCACGTTGCCATCGTGATCGACAACTATCGCTGGCGTCTCGGGCTGTCGCGTGGCGAGGCGAAATACGACGAACTGGAAAAGCGCCTCGCGGCAGCGCCGACCATTTCGGTGCCGACCATCACGATGGAAGGCGACTCGAACGGCGCGCCGCATCCGGACCCGTCTGCGTACGCGAAGAAGTTCACGGGCAAGTACGCGCACCGGAACATCGGCGGCGGCGTCGGGCACAACCTGCCGCAGGAAGCGCCGAAGGCATTTGCCGACGCGATTATCGACGTAGCGCGTTTCTGAACGGACGACCGGGGAGCCATCCAATGCGAGCCATCCGGACCGCGTATGTTGTCCTCAGCACGGCGCTGCTGCTCGGCGCCGTGTCGGCGGATCAGGCAGTTGCCGAATCCGCCAGGCCTGCCGCTGCAACGAAACCGGCATCGCCGATTTACGGTGTCACGATTCCCGACGGATACCGCAAGTGGCAGATGATCGCGCCCGCCGAGGAAGCCGCGCCGCTCGACGAGCTGCGCGTCGTGCTGGGCAACCCCGCCGCGATCAAGGCGATCGAAAGCTCGACGCTACCGTACCCGGACGGCACGATACTCGTGAAGCTCGCGTACAAGCGCAAGCAGTCGCCCGATTTCGAATCCGCGACCGTGCCGGGACAGGCAACCACGGTGCAGGTGATGGTGAAGGACTCGCGCCGCTATGCATCGACGGGCGGTTGGGGGTTCGGGCGCTTCATCAACGGACAGCCTGCCGACCTCGCGCAGCACCAGACGTGTTTCGCCTGTCACGCGGCACGGGTGAAGGACCGCGACTACGTCTTCACGCGGTACGCGCCGTAAGCGCGGGCGGGGATTTCCAGGTAGTGGGATTCCGACGCGCCTAAAGGCTGTGTGGGATAATCGCGGTTTGCCCAGGGCGCGACTCACGAGGTTGTTCGCACGGGCGCAAGAAGGGCCATTATTCCCGCGGCCCGCTTTCTCTCTGCGATATTTCACCCACAACCACGATGCCCGCATACCGTTCCAAAACCTCCACCGCCGGCCGCAACATGGCTGGGGCGCGCTCGCTGTGGCGCGCCACCGGCATGAAAGACGAAGACTTCTCGAAGCCGATCATCGCGGTGGTCAATTCGTTCACCCAGTTCGTGCCCGGACACGTTCACCTGAAAGACCTGGGCCAACTCGTCGCGCGTGAAATCGAAGCGGCGGGCGGCGTTGCCAAGGAATTCAACACCATCGCCGTCGACGACGGCATTGCGATGGGCCACGACGGCATGCTGTATTCGCTGCCGAGCCGCGACATCATCGCGGACTCTGTCGAATACATGGTCAATGCGCACTGCGCCGACGCGATGGTGTGCATCTCCAACTGCGACAAGATCACCCCGGGCATGCTGATGGCCGCGATGCGCCTGAACATTCCCGTGATCTTCGTGTCCGGCGGCCCGATGGAAGCCGGCAAGACGCGCCTCGCGAACCCGAAGACGGGCACCATCGAGTTCAAGAAGCTCGACCTCGTGGACGCGATGGTGATCGCCGCCGACCAGTCATACTCCGACGCCGACGTCGCCGAAGTGGAGCGCTCTGCGTGCCCGACCTGCGGCTCGTGCTCGGGCATGTTCACGGCCAACTCGATGAACTGCCTGACGGAAGCGCTGGGTCTTTCGCTGCCTGGTAACGGCACGGTGGTCGCGACGCACGCGGACCGTGAGCAACTGTTCAAGCGCGCGGGGCGTCGTGTCGTCGAACTGGCGCGCCAGTACTACGAGAACGAAGACGAGCGCATCCTGCCGCGTTCGGTTGGCTTCAAGGCGTTCGAAAACGCGATGACGCTCGATATCGCGATGGGCGGCTCGACCAACACGATCCTGCACCTGCTCGCGATCGCGCGGGAAGCGGAAATCGACTTCTCGATGACGGACATCGACCGTCTGTCGCGGATCGTGCCGCAGTTGTGCAAGGTGGCGCCCAACACGAACAAGTATCACATCGAAGACGTGCATCGCGCGGGCGGCATCATGGCCATCCTCGGCGAGCTGGACCGCGCGGGCAAGCTGCACACCGACGTGCCGACCGTGCATGCGGCGACGCTCAAGGATGCGTTGAACCAGTGGGACATCGCGCTCACCGACGACGAAGCCGTCAAGACGTTCTACATGGCAGGCCCCGCCGGCATTCCGACGCAGGTCGCGTTCAGCCAGAACACGCGTTGGCCGAGTCTGGATCTGGACCGCGCGGAAGGCTGCATTCGCTCGTATGAGCACGCGTTCTCAAAGGAAGGCGGGCTTGCGGTGCTGACGGGCAATATCGCACTGGATGGTTGCGTGGTGAAGACGGCGGGCGTCGACGAAAGCATTCTGGTGTTCGAAGGCTCGGCGCACGTGACGGAGTCGCAGGATGAAGCGGTGGAGAACATCCTCAACGACAAGGTCAAGGCGGGCGATATCGTGATCGTGCGTTACGAAGGGCCCAAGGGTGGTCCCGGCATGCAGGAGATGCTGTACCCGACGAGTTATATCAAGTCGAAGGGGCTCGGCAAGGCTTGCGCGCTGCTGACGGATGGGCGCTTCTCGGGCGGTACGTCGGGGCTGTCTATTGGCCACTGTTCGCCGGAAGCGGCGGCGGGTGGTGCGATCGGTCTCGTGCGGGATGGCGATCGTATTCGTATCGATATTCCGAACCGTACGATCGATGTGCTGTTGTCCGACGAGGAACTCGCGCGTCGTCGTGCAGAGCAGAATGCCAAGGGCTGGAAGCCGGTTAAGCCGCGTCCGCGGAAGGTGTCAGCTGCGCTGAAGGCTTATGCGAAGCTCGTGATGTCGGCGGATAAGGGCGCGGTGAGGGATTTGTCGTTGCTCGATGATTGATCTTGTTTGGATGCCGGTTTGGTTTGCTTGTGTTTTCTCTGGCATCCGCGTTTTGTTATCTAGCTTCAAGCGTCGCCCCTGTGCGGGGCGGCACCTACTTTTCTTTGCCGCCGCAAAGAAAAGTAGGCAAAAGAAAGCGGCTAACACCGCCAGTTCTTGTTCGTGCCTGAGGGCCCCCAACGGTTCTTACGCTTCACACGGCAACCACATGACTCATGCTCGTTGCCAGCGCTCTTAATTGGCGCCTCACCCGCTTCAAGCTCCCGCAGTACTGTATGCCACGCCAGCTATTCCACCGCCGCCCAGGTGGCAAACTGTGTGTAGGCCGTAGTGCCTCGCGCGCCTCACTTCGGACCAATAGCACACGCGTCCCACCTTGTAAGAGCGCTTACGCATACGACGCGACAACCTACACACAGTTTGCCACCTGGGCGGCACATACCATTCGCTGCCGCTGGCCCGAGTACGGGTATTCGAAGCGGGTGAGGCGCACATTCAAAGCGTTGGCAACGCAGGCGGACAGATACGTTGCCGTGTGAAGCATAAGACCGGTTGGGGGCCCTCAGGCCGGAACAAGAGTTGGCGGTGTTAGCCGCTTTCTTTTGCCTACTTTTCTTTGCGGCGGCAAAGAAAAGTAGGTGCCGCCCCGCACAGGGGCGACGCGTGAAGCAAGCTAACGCATCGCGGATGCCAGCAGCAAAAACAAGCAAACCACCCAGCGTCGCAGACAACCAAGCGCATAGACCGCCCCGCACAGGGGCGACGCGTGAAGCAAGCTAACGCATCGCGGATGCCAACAGCAAAAACAAGCAAACCACCCAGCGTCGCAGACAACCAAGCGCATAGACCGCCCCGCACAGGGGCGACGCGTGAAGCAAGCTAACGCATCGCGGATGCCAACAGCAAAAACAAGCAAACCACCCAGCGTCGCAGACAACCAAGCGCAGAGACCGCCCCGCACAGGGGCGACGCGTAAAGCAAGCTAACGCATCTCGGATGCCAGCAGCAAAAACAAGCAAACCACCCAGCGTCGCAGACACCCAAGAGCAGAGACACTCCTTGCAGAGAGCGGGACAACGCTAGCAAACCAAAAGCAAACCGCGAACCCAAACCAGCAACAGCATCCGCACGGGCCGAAACCGTAAATCTTTCAGCGCCTGGCGCCCCAATAACCCTCGATCAATTCGCCGCCGCGTCGATCCTCCCGAACACCCCCGTCGTCTTGCTCGGCCCCGCCGCATAGAACAGCGTGTTCTTCGGCTGGTTGTCAACGTCGTTGCCGAAGCTGATCCCCCACAGCCCATGCTGCGTGAACGGCTGACCATCGTGCAGCGTGAGCTTGCCAAGATCCTTCGCGCTATTCGGATCGAACGCTTCGATCGTGCCGTCTCCAAAATTGCCGACCAGCAGATCGTTGCTCAACGTGCCGAAGTTCGCGGGTGCCTGCGCGAGGCCCCACGGCGCATTCAGCACACCGCCCATACCGGCGAACTGCTTGACGAAGTGGCCGCTGAGATCGAACTCGTCCAGCACGCCCAGCCCGGCTCCGACGACCTGCGCGCTCGCCGTCGCGTTCTGCTTCGCATAGGTGACAAAGATGTTGCTGCCGATTGCCTGAATGCCGAACGGCGCGAAGCCTGCCGGTAGCGTCGGGTCCTTGAACTGTCCGTCAAGCTGGACCTTCGTGAACGCGGTATTGAACACGTCGATCTTGCCGTTGTGAAAGTCCGCCGCGTACAGCAGGTTCTGGCCGTTCACGGCGGCCGCCGTCAAACCTTTGTAGTTGGCGCCTGCGCTGCCGTCATCGAATGCGGTGACGGCCTGCGTCGGCAGGACTTTCGGCGACCAGGCGGCGATCGTGCCTGCGTCGGTGGCCCAGACGAAGACAGCGCTGCTGCTGTTGCCGCCGCTGCTGATGGTGAAATCCGTAGTGGAATTGAAGATGATGCCCGTCGGTCCGGCGGGACCGTTCTTGCCATCAGGAATCGTCACGACGAGAGATTGCACGACGCCATTGCCGTCGTAGAGCGTCGACTTGTGAGTCGTATTGTCCGACACCCAGAAGGTGCCCTTCGGGTTGAACGCCACGCCCCAGCCGTTCTGCAAGTTCGGATCGGTATGCGCGGCGGGGGTGCTGCCGTCAGAAACCAGTGCAGTCGACGTGAACGGGCTGGGGGGCGGCGCGGGCGGCGCCGACGAATCGTTTCCGCCACCGCATGCGGCGAGGCCGGATGCCAGAACGCCGGCGAGTGAAATTGCGAATAAAGGTCTATAGGTCTTCATCATCGACTTCCTCAATCGTTGTGATGCGTATAGATAGGATCGCTAATAAATAGAACTGAGAGGTTCTCGGGCGATTCAAACGGTCCGCTTTAAATAGGACCTCTCTCCATAACAACTGTCGCGGCCCGCCTATTCCAACGTTTTTTGCTTATTGCGTTCGAGCGTTGCATCCAGTTCGCGCCTTCGCATGTAGCGATGTGACTTCGCAGCGCGTGCTGAAATGCGAAGCGCGTAGTGCTATTCATCAGATCATCGAAATTTCTGACGCGTGAACGGAATAAGCGGAATTCGTCAGGCGTTCTTCGAAATACAACCGCCAACGAAACATGGAAGGACGTTATGAATTCATTAGCCGAACCCGTCATGATCCGCGCCGCGCGTTCCCTGGGTGCAATGGAAAAGTTCTTTTATCTGTTGAATCAGAGTCATCCAAACCATTTCGCCATGGTTGGCGAGGTGTCGGGACCTACGCGCGTGGATCAGTGGCAGGACGCGCTCGATCTGGTCGCGTACCATTCGCCGCTCGTGTGGTCGCGCGTCGAACGGGGCAGCAACGGCGCGCCCGCATTCGTGCCCGTTCCGCATGGTTCGGTGCCGATGAAAGTGGCGCGGGTTGGTTCGACGAACTGGACGGATGAAGTCGCCGCGCAAATCGCGCAACCCTTTGATGAACTGCATCCGCCGCTGCTGCGCGCGACGCTGCTGCATGGCGAAGCACGGTCGGTCATCGTGCTCGTCGCGCATCATTCGATCGGTGACGGGCTGTCGCTGACGTCGTTGCTCGGCGATCTGTTGCGCGCGGTGGCGGGCGAAAATCTGATGCGCAGCGGGGAGACGAGGGCGCTCGAACATTTGATCGAACTGAAGCATGGCGCGCCGAAACTCCCTTCGAACGCGCCCGTGCCGTCGGATGAGCCCATGCGTGCGCCGCTGGAGATGCGGCGGCCGGACGGGTCGGCGCCGCATGTCGAGTCGCTGCGTCTGACGTCGACGATGACGCGCGCGCTGCGCGAGCGCTCAAGGGCCGAGCGTACCTCGGTTCAGTCGGCGTTGATCGCGGCGTTCACGCGGGCAATGTGCTTTCTGAATGCCGATGCGCAAAGGGAACCGCGCGTGCTTTCGCCCGTCGATTTGCGGCGTCGCCTGCTCGACGGCAGCGATCATCTTGCGATGTGCGCGAGTGGCGTCGTTCACGCCGACGACGGTCCGCGCGACGCGGGCCTGTGGAGCCGCGCGCGCCACGCCGGACAGGCGTTTGCTGATATCGAGTCGACGAATGTACTGGCAGAGCGCGTGCTGACGGCACACGCGCTGCTCGACACCGTGAATAGAACGGCCGACGCGAAAGCCGTTTTCGCGCAGGCATTCGCGAACGACGCAGTGGTCACGAATCTGGGCGTCGTGAACCTGCCGAAACGGTTCGGCCCGCTCACGCTCGACGCGGTCTGGGGCCCGTCGGTTTCGGTGGGTGTCGTCGACGAACAGGTGATCGGCGCGGCGACGTTCAACGGGCAACTGCATCTGGTGCATACGAGTTATACGCCCGTGCTGGGGCTACTCGACCAGATGGTGGTGGAAATCACGGCGGCGCTAACGGACGAAAACCCGGACGAAAACGCGGACGAAAGTGAGGACGAAAGCGCGGAAGCAGGCGCGGACACCCGCGAATAGCCGCTTTCGACATGAAGGAGAAGGGCGGCGAACTCAATCGTCGCAGCGCACGTCCTTCTTCTGCACGACGATAATCACGGGATACGTCTGGCCATGTTCGAGTTCGATGCGCGCGACCACCGACATCGTCGCGCTGTCGATCTCGTCGTACACGCTCACCTTCTCTTTGCGAAGGTTCTCGACGCCGACGCAGCCGCTTGCGCGCCCATCGTCGTTCACGTGGCATTGGATCGGGTGCTCGGAAATGTAGCGATAGCGGTCGCGGTCGGGCGTCGCGAGATATTCGCGCATGCTGTCAGCCGCTCCGCCAACGCCCGTCACATAGCCAATCGCGCAACTGAGGTTACCGTTCGAGCCGGAGTCCGCGGCAATCGCAGCCGTGCTCGCGACGACGATTGCCGCCGCGAGTGTCGATGCAGGAAGGAATTTCATCGCGCAGTGTGCCTCGCAGTGTGCCTGTTACGATCGAAGTGCTGGATTGTAACGGCAACGCGCGAAACGGGTGGCGCTACGCGAGGTTCGGCGGCGCGGCCTTCAGCACGTCCACATGCTTTGGAATCAGCCCAAGCTCGAGGAACGTATCCGCAATCTGCTGCTGTTCGGCGAGGATTGCGCGCGTGATGGGCTGGGTCCCGAACTGCTGGCGCGCGACGGCCACATCGACGACGGGTTTCGGCAAGCCCCACAACTGCGCGAGTTCGCTCGCCAGTTGATCCTTGTTTTGCCGGCCCCACTCATCGACCTTTCCGAGTTCCTCGATCACGATGCGGATCACGTCGGCATTTTTCGCGGCATACGTCTGCGACGAAAAGTAGTACGCGCGATTTCCCACTACGCCGCTCGCATCGGCAATCACGCGAGCGCCGAGCGATTTCTCCGCTGCGGCGAAGAACGGGTCCCAGATGACCCATGCGTCGATGGAGGCACGCTCGAACGCGGCGCGGGCATCGGCGGGCGCGAGGAACACGAGGTTGACGTCCGCATATTGCAAGCCGTGCTGGCGCAGCAGTTTGACCAGAAAGTAGTGGACGTTGCTGCCTTTGTTGAGCGCGATCCGCTTTCCCTTCAGGTCGGCGACCGTGCGGATGGGCGAGTTCGGCGGCACGAGCACGGCTTCGGATTGCGGCCGCGTCACCGTCGCCGCCACGTACGCAAGCGGCGCGCCCGCGGCCTGCGCGAAAATGGGCGGCGCTTCGCCGACATCGCCGAAATCGATCGAACCGACGTTCAGCGCTTCCAGTTGCACGGGGCCCGCGGAGAACTCGGTCCAGCTCACGGATACATTGAGCGGCGCGAGCCGCTTTTCGAGCGTGCCGCGCCCCTTCAGCAGATTCAGATAACCCTTCTGGTTGCCGATGCGCAGCGTGCGCGGTGAACCTTGCGCGAAGGCGGCGGGCACGGCCGCCGCCGCAGCGGCGGCGAACGACTGTTTCAGGAACGAACGTCGGTTAGTCATGGACATGGCGAGTGTGCGCGCTTAGTGCTGCGGTGCGCCGTCCCATGCGGGCAGCGTTGCGCCGTGATAGACGGTCAGGATCGACGAAGCGACGTTCGCCTGCTGATAGCTGTCGACCAGCGTCTTCACCCAGGCTGCTTTCGCATCCTTCGCATTGACCGCGATGAAGTTGCGATACGGGTTGCCCGGCACCTTTTCCTGCGCGATGCGTTCCTGCGGAATCTGGATGCCTGCCTTGATCGCCCAATCGGTGTTGACGACGGCTGCATCCACATCGCTGATTGCGCGGCCCACGATGCCCGCGTCGAGTTCCTTGATCTGGATGTGCTTCGGATTGTCGGCGATGTCGCGAGCCGTCGGCAGCAGGCCGACGTCGGAACGCAGCTTGATGAGCCCGTTGGCCTGCAACAGCAGCAGCGCGCGGCCTTCGTTGCTCGGGTCGTTCGGCACGCCGATGGTCGCGTTTTGCGGCAGCGCTGCGACCGACTTCACCTTGCGCGAATAGAGGCCAATCGGCTGCACATAGGTGAAGCCGACTGGCACGATGTCATAGTGGCGCGCGGCGATCTGCGCATCGAGATACGGCTTGTGCTGGAACGAGTTGGCGTCGAGATCGTGTTGCGCGAGCGCCTCGTTGGGTTGCGTGTAGTCGGAGAAGGTCGTGATCTTGACCTTGATGCCGTGCTTCGCCGCGTTGGCCGCGACTGCGCGCCACACGTCCTCGTCTTCGCCGGACATGATGCCGACGCGCACCGTCTGGTCCGCGGCGAGTGCCGCTTGTGCGCTCACAATCCCGCATGTCAGCAGAACGGAGAAGAGTGCGGCTTTGAGCGTCCTGGTTGTTTTCATGATTCAGAAGTCATCGGTTGAAGATGCCGAGATCGTAGAGAGCCGATGGTGGCCGCGCAAATAATATCGAGCGCTATCGTTATCGCGTATGAGCGCAAGCGTTTTAAGGCGTTCCAGTAGCGCGTTTCGCCGGGTTTCAGTCCGGCGAACGGTCGGATTGCGGGGTTCCGAAGTAGCTGAGGGCGAGCACGGCGGCTGCCGTCGTCAGGAAGTCGCGCAGGGCGCGCGACTGCGTGAAGGATGCAAAGCGTCGAAGCTGTGCCATTGATCGCCCTCGCGCCCGGCTGTGATCGAAGCCTTCAATGTAGCGAAGCCGACCGCGCGAGCGAACCAATCAATGTTCAGAATCAAAGCAGTTTCGGCGCTATGGGTGCCGTTAGCGGTTGCGTGTGCTGCTGGGCATGCGGCGCGCCTTGCGACGCAGCCACCACTGCCAGACGCCCGTCACGGAAAGCCCGAACAGCGCGAGGCCGCCGACGCCCAGAACAGTCATCAGCAGTGGCCCGCCGAGTTCGCCCGTATGCAGCGGATAAATCACCGACACAGCGCGCGCGCCCGGATCGACCTGATCCCAGCGTTGCGCGGCGAGCACGTTGCCCGAAAAGAGATCGTTCTCAGGATTTGTCAACGAATAATGGCGTGCTGGGACGCGGTGCGCGCGCGGAAGAATGAGTCAGCAATCTTCCCGGCGGCGGGTTGACCTAATATTGGGCAACAGTCACGGGAGGGCATGCGATGCCGTCAACGTCCGCCATCGCGTATGTGCTTGTTGCGCTGGTCGCGATGGGTGGCGCTGCGTCGGCGCATGCGGCCCATGCCGCCGCTGCCAACGACACCGCGGCAAGCGAACCCAAAACGCTCAAGGAACGTCTTGGCGACAAGGCAAGCGACGACCAGCGCGTCGACAACTGCAAGGTGCCCGTCGCGGAGCGGGGCAGCAAGCTGCGCCCGGACGACTGCATGCACAGGCGCAGTGCTGCAAATTAGCGCTGCCGCGTGCGCGGCGGTATTGCGCAGCTAGTGCGAAACCTTCGCTGGCCGCTGCCGGAAAAGCGTCCCGCACACCAGAATGAACAGGACGAGTGCGATCGATGCGCCATAGCGGCTCATCGCGAGACCGCCGTTTGCGATCGGCTTGTCGAGAAAATCGCCGACGACGGCGCCGAGCGGACGCGTCAGGATGA
Source organism: Paraburkholderia terrae (assembly GCF_002902925.1). GTDB lineage: Bacteria > Pseudomonadota > Gammaproteobacteria > Burkholderiales > Burkholderiaceae > Paraburkholderia > Paraburkholderia terrae. The sequence continues at coordinate 983,799 of NZ_CP026112.1, forward strand.
ACGCGGCCCAGAACAGCAAGGTGCGCGGCATCCGTGTCGCGTAGTACGCGATGACGATCGCCAGCAGCAGGCCGCCGTAGATCAGCGCCGCGCCGGCATAGCCGAGACCTTCGGTGTCGGCAGTCCAGTCGCCGAGCGCGGTGCCGAGCGTCTGCGAAAACATGATCGTCACCCAGTAGAACATTTCGGCTTTCGAGGACGAAACGGTCGTGACGGACACCGACCCCATCGTCCGATACCAGACCAGCAGCGAGGCGAGCAGCAGCCCCAGCAGCAGCGCGCTGCCGCCCGCGTAGCCAATGCCCAGCGAACGGTCGGCAAAATCGGCGAGCGTCGTGCCGACTGTGGTCGTCGCGATGATCGTGACCCAGTACAACACGGGATTGAAGCGGTCCGCCTTGATCTGCGCGGTCACGGCGACCAGAAAGATGACACCGAAGATCAGCGTGCTGACGAGATAGCCGAGGCTCATCGACATCGAAGCGGCATCGCCGCCCGTTTCGCCGAGTGTGGTGGCGGCAATCTTGATGATCCAGAACGCGAGCGTGACCTCGGGAACCTTGGCGACGGCGTTATTCAGTTTTTCCATGGCGTCGGGCGTGAAAGTGAGTGAAAGGTGCGTCGCGTCGAGCGTCGTATTTCGCTGCAGCGCGGCACAAAGGCCACAGACTAGGGGGCGTCTGCTTAAGAGAGCCTTATTTCCTCTGCTTTCAACCGGGTCATATCCGCCATGGAACCCGTTAGCGCCGCCATGGAACCCGTGAGCGTCAATTCAGGCGGGCCTTGGGCATCGACACGATCACGCGCGCCCACAGCCCGCCTTCGGGATGATTGCCGAGCTTGAGTTTCGCGCCGCAATGCTGCGCGAGCCGGCTGACGATCGCGAGCCCGAGTCCCCAATGCTCGCCGTGCGCCATGAGAGGTTCGCCGCCTGTCTCGCTCGCCGCGAGACGCACGAAGGGCTGCGTCGCCGCGGCCAGGTCGCCTTCGCTGATGCCCTTGCCGTGATCGCGCACGCTCAGCATCCACGTGCGCACGCCGCGTGTCGTGCAGATTTCGATGGGCGGCGCGCCGTGCGCGAGCGCATTGCCGACCAGATTGCCGACGAGCCGCTCCAGCGCGTTGCGCGGCAGCTTGAAGTCCGCGCCTGCATTCAGGCGCAGCACGATCTTCGCGTCGTCGAGCGTGGCGCCGTGTACGAAGCGGTCGTGCAGCCACGCGTCGACGCACACCTGCGCCGCCTGCGTTTCGCTGCGGCCCACGACGTCGACGAACTGACGCGCGACGTTCGAGAACAGGTCGATGTCTTCGATGAACCCCACGCGCCGGTGCCATTGCGCGACGTTCAGCGCACGCGTGCGCAAGCGGGCGACGCGCGCGTCGATTTGCCGGGAGAACGCGGCGAGCGCCGTCGACTGTTCGTCGAGCGCCCGGCTGTGGCGGCCCATCAGGTCGTTCAACGCGCGCGCAAGCACGCGCACGTCACAGACGCCGCGATCGGGCGCGCGCAGCGCGGTGCCGCCTGCGTCGGCGTTGCGCGCCATCTGCGCGAGTTCGCACAGGTTGCGCCGCATCTGGCAGAACCAGTAGGCGCACAGGGCGATCAACGCGGCAGGCAGCGACAGGATCAACGGCGCGAAGCGCGGGTCGTACGCGTAGGAGAAGGGTGCGTCGTCCCAGCTATCGGGTGATGCGGTGTCGGCCAGCGCGAGCGCATTTATTGAGGCAGACAGCTGCACGGACATCGGCGCGCCGGACCACACGGCGGCGCGCAGGCTGGGCGCGACGGGTGCGCCGAGATCGACGATGCGCGGACGGATCGACAGCGTGGGGCCGATGCCCGTCGCGTCGTCCGTGTCGAGGAACGTGTCTTCGCGCGCGGCGTACGACGCGCCCGCTTGCGGCGTGCCGGAAGGAAAGCCGTCGGCGGCTAAAGAAACCGACTCGATCAGCCGATAACCGACATGCACGGTAAGCAACATCGCCACCGATAACAGCACCGTTCGTGCGAACAAGGTATTCACGTCTTTCTCTACGTCGATGATTCGCTCAGGTCGTTCCGCAAGGCGCACGCGCGCCTGCGGATTCAAGCGATGATCGCCGCAACAGGCTGTTTCCAAAACGCGGAACAGCCGTGAAAAGAGGCCTTTCCTTACCAGATGTTGCTGCCGCCGTCACTGATGTGCGGCAACGTTCTACACGCCGCCCGCCTCGGCCATTTCATTCATCAACCGGATCACTTCGCCGCGCACCCAGCGGTTCGCCTGGTCCTGCTCGCCGCTGCGATGCCAGTACAGATGCCACTCGAGCTTCGCGAGCGCAAACGGCAACGCGAGAATGCGCGCGTCGTAGCGTTGCAGCAACTGCACGGGCGCAGTGAGCGCGAGATCGGTGCGCAGCGCGATGAGCGGCGCGACCATGTAGTGCTGCACGCGCATCTGCAGCTGGCGGCGCTTGCCGAGCTTGTGCAATTCGGCGTCGACGAGACCGCTGCCCTGTCGACGGCTCGATACCTGAACGTGGCCGAGCGCGAGATAGTCGTCCATGGTCAGCGTGTCGCCCGCGAACGGATGATCGTGGCGCAGCATGCACGCGTAGCGGTCGCTGCCGAGCGGCATCTGATGCAGTTGCGGATCGTCGATGAGGGGCACGTCGATCGCGAAGTCGATCTTGCCCGTCGCGAGTGCGGCGGCCACTTCGCTGCGCGGCGTGAAATAGCTTTCGATGCGCATGCCTGGTGCCTGCTGCTGCAGCACTTCGCCGAGCGCGGGCAGGAGAATCGCCTCGGTCAGATCGGGCATGCTGAGACGGAATGTGCGCTCCGACGCGGCGGGCACGAACACGTCGCCTTCCGTCGCGCTCGTTTCCAGCAGTTGCAGCGCTTCGCGCACGCGGCCGATGATGTTCTCGGACAGGGGCGTCGGCACCATGCCCGACGGCGTGCTGACGAAGAGGGGATCGTTGAACGCCTTGCGCATGCGCGCGAGCGCGTTGCTGACGGCGGGCTGGGTGATGAACAGCATGTCGGCCGCGCGCGTCAGGTTGCGTTTGTCGTAGATCGCTTCGAATACGACGAAGAGGTTCAGATCGAGTTTGGGTGGACGCATCGCGGAAGTGTCTCCTTCGTGAGAGATGATAAGCGAGGGCATCGATGCGTTGCGTCCGTGTGCGCATTTAGTCGCGCGGCGGCATGGTCAGATACGCGGCGGCGGCTCCCAGCGTCTCCTTGCTTTGTGCGAGTTCCATGCGCGCGATCGCCTGCAGGTGGACTTCATCGGGACCGTCCGCGTAACGCAGCGCGCGGCCCCATGTCCAGTGATCGGCGAGAGGCGTATCGGGGCTCAGGCCCATTGCGCCGAACACCTGCATCGCGCGATCGCAGACGGTGGTGTGCAGTTGCGGAACGACCGCCTTGATCATCGAGATTTCCTTGCGCGCCGCTTTGGCGCCCACTTCGTCGATGAGCCACGCGGTCTTCAGCACGAGCAGCCTTGCCTGATCGATTTCGATGCGCGACTTCGCGATCCATTCGCCGATCGTGCCGTGCTGATGCAGATACTTGCCGAACGTCTTGCGTTCCTGCGACCGCTCGAGCATCAATTCGAGCGCGAGTTCCGCCGCGCCGATCGAGCGCATGCAGTGATGGATGCGTCCCGGTCCGAGCCGCGCCTGGGCGAGCGCGAAACCGCTGCCTTCTTCGCCGAGCAGATTCGTTGCGGGGACGCGCACGTTCGTGAACGTCATTTCGCAATGGCCTTCCGGTGAGATGTGGTTCATCACGGGAATGTTGCGGATCACTTTCACGCCGGGCGTTTCTGCGGGCACGAGAATCATGCTTTGTTGCTGGTGTGTTTCCGCGTCCGGGTTTGTTTTTCCCATCACGATGAAGATCTTGCAGTTTGGATGCGCGGCGTTCGTGATGAACCATTTGCGGCCGTTGATCACGTAGTCGTCGCCGTCGCGGCGGATCGACGTCGTGATGTTGGTTGCGTCTGACGACGGGACGTCGGGTTCTGTCATCGCGAAGGCTGAGCGGATTGTGCCTTCTAGTAGTGGTGTGAGCCATTGCTCCCGTTGCGCGGGTGTCGCGAACATGTGGAGCAGTTCCATGTTGCCTGTGTCGGGTGCGTTGCAGTTGAAGACTTCGGGCGCCCAGGAGATGCGGCCCATGATCTCGGCGAGTGGCGCGTATTCGAGATTCGTCAGGGCTGTGCCGGGTTCGTCGGTCTTCAGGTGTGGCAGGAACAGGTTCCACAGGCCTTCCGATTTGGCTTTTGCTTTTAGCTCTTCCATGAAGGAGGCGGGGAAGTGGCCCGCATGCACTTCGTCAAGCCACTGGGCGTGGCGGGGCACAATGTGCTCGTTCATGAAGGCGCTTACGCGGGTGCGGAGGGTTTCTACTTTTTGGCTGTAGCCGAAGTTCATGATGTGTTTCCTATGTTTGGTTTGGGTGTTGTGTGTTCGGTGTTCGGTGTTTGGTACTTTGTGCGGGAGCGCTGGTGTTGGGTGTTTGCCCTTGCGCTGGCATCCGCGCTTTGCCTTCGGGCTTCAGGCGTTGCCGGTCAGTGTTTTGGCCTTTGCTCCGGCATCCGCGTTATGCCTTCGTGCTTCAAGCGTCGCCCCTGTGCGGGGCGGCACCTACTTTTCTTTGCCGCCGCAAAGAAAAGTAGGCAAAAGAAAGCGGCTAACACCGCCAACATTTCTTCCTGCCTGAGGGCCCCCAAAGGCTCTTACGCTTCACAACGCAATCACGTGACCCATGCTCGTTGCCAACGCTCTTGCGCTGCGCCTCACCCGCTTCACGCACCCGCGCTGCCGCACGCCGTGCCAAGTAGTCCACCGCCGCCCAGGTGGCAAACTGTGTGTAGGCCGTAGTGCCTCACACGCCTCACTTCGGACCGATAGCACAGGCGTTCAACCTGTAAGAGCGCCAAGCCGTACGCCGCGACAACCTACACACAGTTTGCCACCTGGGCGGCTCATACCATTCGCTGCCGCCTGCTCGAGTACGGGTATTCGAAGCGGGTGAGGCGCTCATTCGTAGCGTTGGCAACGAACGCGAACAGAAAGGCTGCCGTGTGAAGCGTAAGAACCTTTGGGGGCCCTCAGGCAAAAACTAGAGTTGGCGGTGTGAGCCGCTTTCTTTTGCCTACTTTTCTTTGCGGCGGCAAAGAAAAGTAGGTGCCGCCCCGCACAGGGGCGACGCTTGAAGCACGCTAACGAATCGCGGATGCCAACGCAAAGGCCAACGCAAAGGCCAACGCAAAGGCCGGCGCAAAGGCCAACGCACAGAGCAAATACGCCGCACCGCGACCCAACGCGCCCACAGGGCAAAAAACCCTAGACGGTCAGTCCTCCATCAACAACAATACATTCCCCATTCGTATAGCTAGCTGCATCAGAAACGAGATACAACACCGTCCCTGCCATTTCAGAGGGCTCCCCATGCCGGCGCAGCGGAATACTGTTGACCCATTGGTCATAGATATCCTTGTTCTCAAACAGCGCGCCAGCAAATTTGGTCCTGGTAAGCCCAGGCAACAGTGCATTAACGCGAATCCCCAACGGCCCGCATTCCTTGGCAAACGCCTTAGTCATGTTGACGACAGCCGCCTTGGTGATCGAATAAATCCCTTGCATATCACCAGGATGCAGCGCGTTGACAGACGCCGTATTGACAATCGCGCCACGTCCTCGCTCCTTCATCAACTTGCCCGCTTCCACCGACATAAAAAAATACCCACGCACATTCACCTCGACAGTCTTGTTATACGCAGCAAGATCCGTATCGAGAATGTGCCCAAAGTAAGGATTCGCGGCAGCGTTATTCACGAGAATATCCAGCCGTCCATGCTTCTCGCGAATATGAGCGAACGTCGCCGCGATGTCCTCCATACGCCCGACGTGACACGCAAACGCCTCGGCACTGCCGCCCGCCGCGCGAATATCCGCCGCGACATGCTCACATTCTTCGAGCTTGCGGCTCGACACAATCACATGCGCACCCTGTTGCGCGAGCAACCTGGCGATCGCCTCGCCAATGCCACGGCTCGCGCCCGTCACGAGTGCAATGCGGTCCGTCAGGTCGAAAAGATTTGTGCTCAATGTTGTCTCCTTCATGTTCTCGTCAATGATTGTGTTCGAGGCTACGTGATCAGCTCGGCCGCCAGTTGCGCGAGCGGTTCGACCATCGCGCCGACCTGATGCGCCTGCGCACTCGATGCATTGCCCTGCAGCGCGCGTGCCTTCACGCCCTGCGCAATCGACGCAAGCCGGAAGAAGCTGAACGCAAGGTAGAACGGCCAGTTGTCGATCGCGGGCAGCCCGCGCAGCGCGCAATACTGGGCGACGATTTCTTCTTCGTCGGGCACACCCAGGACAGCGCGATCCTGTCCGCGCAATCCCGTGATATGTCCGTGCGCGGGCAGCCGCAAGCACATGCAAAAGTACGCAAGATCGGCGAGCGGATTGCCGAGCGTCGACAGTTCCCAGTCGAGAATCGCGCGTACTTGTGGCGCGTCGCTCGCGAAGATCAGGTTGTCGATGCGAAAGTCGCCATGCACGAGCGATGCGCGCAGCGCATCGGCAGGGCAGTGCGCGGGCAGCCAGTCGATCAGCGCTTCCATCGCGTCGATGCGTTGTGTTTCGGCGGCGCGGTACTGTTTCGTCCAGACGCCAATCTGACGCTCGAAGTAATTCCCCGCGCGTCCGTAGTCGGCGAGTCCCACTGCTTGCGGATCGACGTCATGCAACGCTGCGAGCGTCTTCACGATCGACGCGTAATAGTCGCGCCGTGCGTCGCGCTCCATTTCGGGCAGCGCCGGGTTCCAGAAGATGCGGCCTTCCTCGTAGCTCATCACGTAGAACATGCTGCCGATTACATCGCGGTCCTCGCATAGATGCCAGGCGCGTGCGACAGGCACGGGCGTATCGGCGAGCGCGCTCAGCACGCGGAATTCGCGGTCGACGGCATGCGCCGATTTCAGCAACTGTCCGGGCGGCTGGCGGCGCAGCACGTAGCGGCCACTCTGCGCGTCGAGCAGATAAGTCGGATTGGACTGGCCGCCTGCGAACTTTGTCGCGTGCAACGGGCCGCGGAAGCCCGCGACGTGTTGCTCCAGATATCGTGCAAGGCGGTCGAGGTCGAGCGTGGTGTCGTGGTGATCGCAAGTCATATCGTTCGATGCGTTAAGCCCTGGATTAGCCATAGGTCTGAAAGGCGCGGCGCTGCGGATCGTCGAGATGGCCGATGCCGTTGAAGCTCGACAGATGCAGCGTGTCGCGATTGAAGAAGTAATGACTGACGCTGCTGTTGCGTATCTGCATGTTGAGCGCGATGGCCGTGGCGGCGGGCGCCTGCAAGACCTGCTGCGTCAGCGCGGCGATCACGCCGCCGGAACTCACGACCAGCACACGCTGGCTGCTGCCCTGCTGGATCGCGGCGCGCGTTTCGGCAACGCGTTGCTGGAACGCGACCCAGGTTTCGGGCGCATGGCCGTCGAGCGCGCCGTCCGTCCACAGTTGCAGGACTTCGCGCAAAGCCTTGAAGAAATCGCGCGGACTGCGCGTGGCGCGTTCGGCCAGCGCGCTGTGCTCGTCGCCAAGCGCGCGAAACAGTGCGTGGAAATCGTATTCGTCGAGACCGGGATGAATCTCGCAATCGATGCGCTGCACACCGAGTCCGCGCCGGATCGCATCGGCGGTCTGCGCGTGGCGGCGCAGCGTGCCTGTCATCACGCGGTCGAATGCGATATCGCGCTGCGCGAAGTATTCGCCGAGCCAGATGCCTTGCTGCTCGCCTACGTCTGAAAGTCGGTCGTAGTCGTCGGCGCCCAGGGACGCCTGGCCATGCCGTACCAGATAGAGTTCCGCCATCACATGCTTCGCCTTGAAGAGGTGAAGCCAGCTTAGCCTCGACGGATGTATTTCCGAAGTTTATTTATTGAATCATCCGCCATTCACTATAGTGATGACAGTGGCCCGCGCAATCGCAACTAACTGTCAGCCCCCGCTAACTCCCGCCTTCTCCGCGGCGCGCGACAGAGGCATCCGGACATGCCCCCGCCGCGCGTTACGCCGGACGTCATCAGCCGCCCGGCGCGTAGTCGGCTCAACGGTTGCCGTCAAGCAGATCGTTAAGGATCGTGTCGAATTCGGATTGGGCGTCTTCGAGTTCCTGCAGCGCGGCGTCGAAAGTCTGCAACGCGATCTGCGATGGTCGGCCGCTGCCGTCCGGCGGGAATTGCGACTGCAGCGCGGCGAATGCCGTCTGCACCTGTTTCGTTGCGTTCAGAACGCGCTCCATGGCGCGGGTTTCTTCGGCTCGCGCCGCTGCGTGGTCCATACCAATGCTCCGTGATTCATCGTGCCGTGACGGCGAGGCGCTCACTATGCCACGACTCGCCGCGCATTTCGCGCTCTGCGTCGCATGGTTCAGCTCAAGGGCAAGCCGCCGTTCGCCTTCACCTCGCGCAGCGACAGCGACGATTCCACCGACGTCACTCCCGGCAAGCTGCGCATTTCGTCGCGCATGAACGTGCCGTAATCGTCGAGATCGCGCGCGACGACTTGCAGCACGTAATCGGCGCTGCCCGATACGTTGTGGCACGACAGGATGCGGGGAATCGCCAGTACCTCGCGCTCGAAGCGCGTCGCGGTGGCGCGGTCATGCACGGCAAAGCGCACGTACACGAACGCGACGACGCCATATCCGAGCGCCGAGCGCGACAGCATCGCGCGATACCGCTCGATATACCCGTCGTTTTCGAGCCGCTTGAGCCGTCGCGCGCAGGGCGTCTCGCTCAGGCCGACGGTGTCGGCGAGTTTCGCGTTGGACATCCGGCCGTCCGATTGCAACGCGGCGAGGATGGCGCGGTCTGTTTTGTCGAGTTCGATCATGCCTGGCGGAAACCTTTTATGAATGGAGCTATTTTAGGGCAATACGCTAATCCATGATTCCGAGTAGTAGAAAATCGCCAATATTCGCTACTCGCTTGAATGCATCATGAATGCCTCGATACGTGAGGTGTACCATGATTTCCGCTCATCTTCTGATCATGTATGTCACGGCCCTGGTCGTGGTGTTTGCGCTACCCGGACCGGACATGGCGCTCGTGCTGCAGACGAGCATCGGACGCGGCGCGCGCAATGGTTTTGCCGCCGCCGTCGGCCTTGGCCTTTCGCGCGCGACGCATGTCACGCTGTCCGCTTGCGGCGTCGCCGCGCTGCTGCGCAACGCGCCGTGGCTCTACGAAGTGGTGCGCTACGGCGGCGCGATCTATCTGGCGTGGGTTGCCGTGCAGATTTTCCGCTCGCCCATGTTCGCGCTGCCGTCGAGCGGCGTGCAGACAGGCGACGACGGCGCGTTGCGTACGGCGTTCATCAAAGGGCTGTTCACGAATCTGCTGAACCCGAAGGCGCTGCTGTTCTGTTCGGTGCTGTTGCCGCAGTTCGTGCGTCCGGAAGCGGGGCCCGTCGCGTGGCAGATGATCGAACTGGGTGTCGTGCTGGTCGCGCTCGGCGCGTGTTTCGACGCGGTCTATGCAATCGGCGCCGCGCGGATTGCCGGCTGGGTGCGCGCGCATCCGCTCGCGCAGTCTGTGCAGCGCTGGACGTTCTCCGCCGCGCTGATCGGTTTCGCGCTGCGCCTGTCGCTCGATTGATGTGTCTGTGAAGCGCGCCTGCGTTGCGCGTGTTTATTTGCGGATCATCGCCGCGCGTTCCGGCTTCTGGTCAATGACCTTGCGGCGATGCTTGTCCTTCATCTTCTTCCAGCCTTTGCATTCCTCCTTCGTGCGCAGGCAGCCAATGCAATAACCGGTCTTGCTGTCGAACTTGCAGATGTCGATACAGGGCGATTTGACACTCATGCTGGCGTACTCGTGATCGTTTGAATGGAGGATGAAAGGTCAATGTCGCATGGTGCGTCGCCGGCAGGCAAAGTGATTGTGTTAATAAAGGCGATAGACTGCACGGCCAAAGCCTTGAAGCCGTGTTGACCGATCACCTCAATCCTGCCGATGAAGACCCTGTTGCTGTACGTCGTGACCGCGATCGCCGAGATCCTCGGCTGCTATCTGCCCTGGCGCTGGCTCAAGGATGGCGGCCCCGCGTGGCTGTTGTTGCCGGGTGCATTGAGCCTCGCGCTGTTCGCGTGGCTCCTGACCTTTCACGGCGCGGCGGCGGGCCGCGTCTATGCCGCATATGGCGGCGTCTATGTAGCGGTAGCGATTCTCTGGCTCTGGTGCGTCGACCATGTGCGTCCGAGCGCATGGGATCTCGCGGGCGTCGCGCTGACGCTGGCGGGCATGGGCATCATCGCGTTCCAGCCGCGGGTCTGATTTCCCTTCACGTCGCGCGATGCCACGCGCTGTTCCGCGTTTGAGCCGCAATGCGCGAACCCGGCTAGAACCGGTTCGCGCATCGCTCGCCAATATTTCCCTTCAGCGTTAGCTGTTCGGCTTGCCGAGGAAATCGAGCTTGCCGAGTTCGACGCCGTTATGACGCAGGATGTCGTACGTCGTCGTGATGTGGAAGTAGAAGTTCGGCATCGCGAAGCCGAGCAGATAAGACTGGCCGGTGAACTCGACCGGGCCGCTGCGCATCTTCAGCGTCACGGCGCGCGTCTCCGAGCCGTCGATCTGCGCCGCGTTGAACTCCTCCAGATAATCGATCGTTTTCTGGATGCGCGCGTGCAGCTCGTCGAACGTGAACTCCACATCGTCGAACTTCGGCGCTTCGACGCCAGCCAGCCGCGCTGCGCAACCCTTCGCGGTATCCGTTGCGATGTGTACCTGACGAGCCAGCGGATGCATGTCCGGAAAGAGACGGGCGCCCGTGAGCACCGACGGGTCAATCTGTTTTTCTGCCGCATGCGCCTGTCCCTTGCCGAGAATGGCCTGCAGGTTCGTGAGGCCGCGAATCAGCACGGGGATGGATGCCTGAAACATCGAAATGGTCATGGAGGGTCCTTGAATTGCTGGAGTCGCGTACTCTCTGGCACGCGGTCGCATAGCGTAACGCAACAGCGTAAAAGCTGCTGGAGCAACGTAACCCCGATTTGACCCATGCCGGAAGCTAGCCGATCGGCCAGGTGTCGCAAGCGCTGGAACTGTGTTCGAATGGATTGGTCGGACGGATGTCGTTGCCGCGTGGCATGACGGCGCGCCTGAGCGCCCGTCGGTGCAGCGTGTTTCAAAACGCGTGGCTTCGAGTCATTCGCCGCAACCATGCTGGATGAGACGGGAGTCAGCGCCAGGCGCCCACTCCCGTCGACACAGGGAGAATCGCAACCATGTCGAAGCATCCATTGCCCGGCAGCGAGCGCACGCTCGCGCCCGGTTCGAAGGTAATCGCGCAGTGCGATCCGTCGGAAACGATTCAGGTGGTGGTCGTGCTGCGCCGCAAGGACGAGCCGCAGTTCGCCCAGATGATGAAAAAGATCGAAGCAGGCGCGGCGGATGCAAAGCCGCTCACACGTGAAGAACTCGAACAGCGCTTTGGCGCATCGGCGGAAGACATTGCAAAACTGAAAGCCTTCGCTGCGCAGCACGGGCTGACGGTCGTGCGTGAAGACGCGTCGGCGCGCACCGTCGTGCTGAGCGGCAAGATCGATCAGTTCCAGAAGGCATTCGACGTTCAACTGCAGCACTACGAGCATCAATCGATGGGCCAGTTTCGTGGCCGCACGGGCGCAATCAGCGTACCCGACGACCTGCACGGCGTCGTCACTGCCGTGCTCGGTCTCGACGACCGCCCGCAAGCGCGGCCGCATTTCCGCATCCGTCCGCCGTTCCGGCCGGCGAAGGCGCAGCAGGCATCGTCGTTTACGCCGTTGCAACTTGCTTCGCTATACCGCTTTCCGCAGGGCGACGGCAGCGGCCAGTGCATCGGCATCATCGAACTGGGTGGCGGCTATCGCACGGCCGACCTCGACAACTATTTTTCGAGCCTCGGCGTCGGCTCGCCGAAAGTCGTCGCCGTCGGCGTTGACCAGGGCGCCAACCACCCTACTGGCGATCCGAACGGACCGGACGGCGAAGTGACGCTCGACGTCGAGATCGCCGGCGCGATCGCACCGGGCGCGACTCTCGCCGTGTACTTCACGACCAACAGCGACGCGGGCTTCATCGACGCCGTCAGCCGCGCGGTGCATGACACGACCAACAAACCGTCGGTGATTTCGATCAGCTGGGGCGCGCCGGAAAGCGTGTGGACCGCGCAGTCGATGAACGCGTTCAACGATGTGCTGCAATCGGCCGCGGCGATCGGCGTGACCGTCTGCGCGGCATCGGGCGACAGCGGCTCAGGCGACGGCGTGGGCGACGGCAGCGACCATGTCGATTTCCCCGCGTCGAGCCCGTACGTGCTCGCGTGCGGCGGCACTAGCCTGCAAGGCTCGGGGCAAACCGTCTCGCACGAAGTGGTGTGGAACGACGGCGCGAACGGCGGCGCGTCGGGCGGCGGCGTGAGCGGCACGTTCCCCGTGCCGGCGTGGCAGGAAGGGCTGTCCGTCTCGGGCGCGCAAGGCAAGCGCGCGCTGACGGGGCGCGGCGTGCCGGACGTGGCGGGCGACGCATCGCCGCTCACCGGCTACGACGTGATCGTCGACGGCAACAACACGGTGATCGGCGGCACCAGCGCCGTCGCGCCGTTGTGGGCCGCGCTGATCGCGCGTATCAACGGCGCGAAGGGCACGCCTGTCGGCTTCGTCAATCCGAAGCTGTACAAGGCGGCGGGCGCCTGCAACGACATCACGCAGGGCAACAACGGCAGTTATGCCGCGACGACCGGCTGGGATGCCTGCACGGGATTGGGCAGTCCCAATGGTGTGAAGGTGGCGGCAGCTTTATAGTCTGAAGAGCGGGCGCTCGCGGCTCGGGCGCCGTGCTTTTGGCGGCGATGAATGCATCGCAACAGTGGGTAACACATACAGGCATTCAATGGAGCGATCATGACGAATACAGAATCAGCTTCCGGCAGTGCGCAGTCGCCTCACAACTCACACGCCACGCAGGAAGCATCTGCTGCGAGCGCGTCCCACAAGGCCGGCGACCACCCGTTCTTCGATCCCGTCGCATACGGCAACGGGCCCGACGACTCGGTCACCGACACCAGCGAGAGCGCCGCGATCACGAAGCATTCGATCACGATCGGCGGCAAGAAGATCAACTACACGGCAACGGCTGGCCATCTGGTGACGGTCGATCCATCCAGTTCGCTGCCGAGCGCGAAAATGTTCTATGTCGCGTTCACGCAGGACAACCAGAAGGAAGAGAGCCGGCCGCTCACGTTTTTCTATAACGGCGGACCGGGCTCGTCCTCGGTGTTCGTGCTGCTGGGATCGTTCGCGCCGCGCCGCATCAAGACATCGATGCCGAGCTTCACGCCGCCCGCGCCGTATCAGATGGAAGACAACCCGGACAGCCTGCTCGACAAGAGCGACCTGATTTTCATCAACCCGGTCGGCACCGGCTATTCGGCCGCCGTCGCGCCGCGCAAGAACCGCGATTTCTGGGGCGTCGATCAGGACGCGGATTCGATCAAGCAGTTCATCAAGCGCTATCTGACGAAGAACAACCGCTGGAATTCGCCGAAGTTTCTGTTCGGCGAATCGTATGGCACGGCGCGCAGTTGCGTGCTCGCCTACAAGCTGCATGAAGACGGCGTCGATCTGAACGGCATCACGCTGCAATCGTCGATCCTCGACTACACGCAGGCGGGCAATCCCATCGGCGCGCTACCCACAGCCGCCGCGGATGCGTGGTATCACAAGAAGCTCGGCGTCGCGCCCCGGCCCACGGATCTCGGCCAGTTCGTCGAAGAGGTCGCGCAGTTCGCACGCACCGACTACCTGAACGCGCTGCGCAAGTTTCCGACTACGGATAGCGCCGTCGTCGAAAAGCTCAGCGAGTACACGGGCATCGACAAGGCCACGCTGCTTGCGTGGAGTCTCGACATAGCCGGGTACGACAGCCGGGGCAATTCGCTGTTCCTGACCACGCTGCTCAAGTCGAAAGGGCTTGCGCTCGGCGCGTATGACGGCCGCGTCACGGCGATCGAAACGGGCATTGCGGGCAAGATCGATCCGAACTCGGGCGGCAACGATCCGACCATGACGGCCGTCACGGGCGTCTACACGACGATGTGGAACGTCTATCTGAACGAGCAGTTGAAGTTCACGTCGAACTCGGCGTTCACGGATCTGAACGATCAGGCGTTCAAGTTCTGGGACTTCGGCCATATCGATCCGACGGGCGAGCAGAAGGGCCTCGACAGCAAGGGCAACATCATTCTCTACACGGCGGGCGACCTCGCCGCCGTGATGGCGCTCAACGTCGATCTGAAAGTGCTGTCGGCGAACGGCTTCTATGACTTCGTCACGCCGTTCTATCAGACGGTGCTCGATCTGCAGCAGATGCCGCTCCTGAGCCAGCAGGTGCGGGACAACCTGTCCGCGCGCTTCTATCCGTCGGGGCATATGGTGTATCTCGACGGCGGCTCGCGCACCGCATTGAAGGCCGATCTCGCGGCAATGTACGAGAAGGCGGTGAGCAATACGGAAGCGCTTGGACGCGTGCGTGCATTGCAGGCGCTCACGGCTGCCAAGATGCATTGAGCGAGTCTGTTTTGATGCTTGTCATGGCGGCGCTTCCGTGCGTCGGCAAGACTCCATCGGCGAGGGCATCGCAGCGCCGTAGCGATGCCCTCGATGGCGCCAGCAGTGAAAAACCGCAGCGATTCAATCTGGCTGTATTTACGTCGTGCGTCCCGGATGTGTTTTAATTGCCCTGCGAATTAACTCTTCCGCGCTACTCAAAGGCGCGCTGATTAATGAACGAAGGGAAGAAGAACGCGCTCGACGAGGCGCACGGTATCAGTCGGATCGAATCAACTATCAGTGACGCGGGCCGCGTCGCTGGTCTCGCGCGAAAGATGTGCCTGCGCGCCATGGCGCTCGTTGCGATGTCGGTGGGCCTGTATCTGCATGCGTCGGTGTCGTTTGCACAAGACGCGTCGATGCTCGACGAGCGCGTCTCGCAGCAGAATATCGTCACGACGATATGCCGGCCCGGCTACGCCGACACGGTTTCGCCACCGTTCGACGACATGATGGAGCTCAAGGACCGGTTGCTCGCCGAACGCGGCATCGATGCCGGGCATGGCACGCGTTACGCGCTGGATCGGCGCGTGCCGATCGTGCTGGGCGGATCGCCGGATGCGCAGGACAACCTCGATCTGTTGCCATGGGGCGGACACAAGGGCGAGCGTCGCAAGGAGTTGTTGACGGCGAAGCTCAAGCGTTGTGTGTGCGAGGGGCGCATGTCGCTAACCGACGCACAGGCGGCCATCGCCGGAAACTGGTCCGCACACTATGCGGGCTTCGGTAGCGCGCCGTGCGACGACGATAGCGGCGTCGCGTCGATTGGCAGCGATGGCTCCTGAGCCCGGCCGCAACCGTCGCCGGCACGTTCAATCCGCTTCCCTGGAGGCCGCGACGCGCGGCCAACCGTCACATCCTGGAGAATCAACATGAAGCAATCATTCATCGCTGCCGTCGTGGCCGCGCTCGGCTGCCTTGCGGCGAGTCATGCCGCGCTGGCCGCGTCGTCGCCGTGCGGCAAGGACGACGCGCTGCAGATCCGCGGCGACACGCCGGGCGCGATCAGCTACGACGTGTACAGTCAGTTGCGCCCGCTCGACGCGCATCGTCTCGCGCTCTTTCAGGACGCGGGCACTGTGAAGCGTCTGCCTGACGGGCTCGGCGTCTGCGAGATCGCTGATGACGGCGTCGCCGATCCTGCCGCCGTGCTCGTGCATGTGCCGCAAGGCAAGATGGCCTGGTGGGTCAGCGCGGCGAACGTCGAGAACGTAGACTGAGTTCGCACTGAGCTTGCCGGACCACGCGCGGGCGCCGTGTGTCGCCTGCGTTGCTCCGGGGCACGTTTCTGGCTGCGCTGAAGGTCGAAACACTAACGAAACGCACAGAAACAGCACGGCTTCGAGGTCCGGCATGCTGCGCCAAGCCGGTTAGCGGCATGACCACCATCAACTGAGAGCGTGGCGCGTATGAAGATCATCGTGTGGAATATTCCCGAGTCTTGCTCCGAGCAGGAAGTACGTGATTTTCTCGGCCACGAACTCGGTCACTATGCAAAAGACATCGAAGTGTTCGAGCAGGGCACGTCGAACGCGTATGCGAAGGTCGATGTCGAAGCCGACGAAGCCTATGTCGCCGAGGTCATCGCGCAGCAGTTCACCGGCAAGCAGCTGGCCGGCGTAGCGCTGCAGGTTAGCGCCGTGCCATTTGGCGGCGACGAAACGCCGCCGCGCAAATAGTCCACGCGCCGCGTGTTCAATCGAATGGCGTGTAAGGCAGCGCGCGCTTGTGATGCGTGCTGTCGTAAAAGCGCATAACGGTGTCGAACACCGCGTCGCTTACGGGCTTGCCTTCGAGAAAATCGTCGATGTCCTCGTAACGGATCCCGTAGGCGTCCTCGTCCGGACGTTGAGGGCGCAACATTTCGAGGTCGGCGGTCGGCACCTTGTGCGCGAGCGCGTCATTGGCGCCGAGCGCCCTGGCGAGCGCGCGCACGCGCCGCTTGGTCAGGCCCGCGAGCGGCAGCACGTCGGCGCCGCCGTCGCCGAACTTCGTGAAAAAACCCATCACCGATTCCGCCGCGTGGTCCGTGCCGATCACGATGCCGCGCCGCGCGCTCGCCGCCGCGTACTGCGCGATCATCCGCTGGCGCGCCTTGATGTTGCCATGCACGAAGTCCTGTTGCGACGCGTCGGCGAATGGCAGGCCGCTCGCGCTGAGCGAGGCGAGCATCGCGTCGGCGGCTGGGCGGATGTCGACGGTCAAGGTGTCGTCGGGGCGGATGAAGGCGAGCGATTGCTGCGCATCCGCTTCGTCGTGCTGGACGCCGTACGGCAGGCGCATCGCGACGAAGCGCGCGTCGTAGTGAGCGTCGCGCAGACGTTCGACGGCGAGTTGTGCGAGCCGTCCCGCCGTCGACGAATCGACGCCGCCGCTGATGCCGAGCACATAGGCCGCGAGTCCGTTCGCGCGCAGATAGTCGGCGAGAAACGCGACTCGCCGCTCAATTTCGCGCGCCGGGTCGAAATGGTCCGCGACGTGCAGTTCGGCTGCAATCTGCCGCTGGCGCGCGGCGCGTTGCTGCTGGTCCATCGACGTTCTCCTTGCAAATGGCACAGATATCACTGGCGATGATGGCATGAAGCGCTGAACTCGA
Organism: Paraburkholderia terrae; assembly: GCF_002902925.1. Lineage (GTDB taxonomy): Bacteria > Pseudomonadota > Gammaproteobacteria > Burkholderiales > Burkholderiaceae > Paraburkholderia > Paraburkholderia terrae. The sequence goes on from NZ_CP026112.1 coordinate 1,001,054, forward strand.
TGCGCCGTCACACATTGTCTGGTTTAATGTGGCATACCCATAATTAAATCTGAACGATTGCGGCTTTAAATCGACAGATGCATAGCCGTCCGATATAGGACAGCGCGAAAGCACGGCGCGGGCACAATGTTCCCGCGCCGGAAGACGCCCGGCAACACGCCACGAGCGGTTGCACGGGTTGGGCGACTGGCAGTGACGTTCGAACAAAATGACCAGCAAAAAACAGAACAGGGTAGTCAATCCACCTGCACGAGAGAGGGTGGATGCGCAGAGCGGCACACTGCGCAGTGATAACGGGGATAGGGCGATCGGTGTGATCGCGTCGGTGTCGCGTGTGCATTCATACGCGCGTCGATCGGCGTCGTCGTTCGGATTGTCGTTAGCGCTTTCGCTGGCCTCGGCGTTTGCCGTTCCCACGCTCACGCAAAACGCACATGCCGCCGATGCGCCGCAAGTCGCGTCAAGCGCAGCCGTCGACGCCTCCGCCGTCGCCGCGCACGATGCCGCCGGCCGCGTGGACCCGCGCCGCGCGCTGTTGATGCGCGACGTGTTCGCGCGCAGCGTGACGCGCCGTCTGAAAGTCCCCGCAGCGGAGCAGCGCGCGTACGGCGAGCGTCTGCAGCAGGCGCTCGCGCAGAACGAGCTGGGCAATCTGTCGGGTGAGTATGTGGTGCTCGTCGATCGCAACGAGAACGTGCAGGCGCTCTTCATCTACTTTCGCGCGGCGCCTTCGGACACGTGGCAGATGATCGGCGCGTCACCTGTCGCGACGGGAAGGCCGGGACAGTTCGATCACTTCATCACGCCGCTCGGCGTGTTCGAGCACACGCCGGACAACATGGATTTCCGCGCCGAAGGCACGATGAACCAGAACGGCATTCGCGGCTACGGCAAGCACGACATGCGCATCTTCGATCTCGGCTGGGCGCAGGGCGAGCGTGGCTGGGGCAAGGGCGGCATGTCGCAGATGCGCTTCCAGATGCACGCGACCGATCCCGACAAACTCGAGCCGATTCTCGGCATCCGCCATTCGAAGGGCTGCGTGCGGATACCGGCGTCGCTGAACGTGTTCCTCGATCACTACGGCATGCTCGACCGCGACTACGAGGCGCTCGTCGCCGACGGTCGCTCGTTATGGGTGCTGCATTCGGACCGCGTCGCGACGCCGTGGGCGGGGCGCTATATCGTCGTCGTCGATTCGCAGCGCAAGGCGCGGCCCGCGTGGTCGCCTGCGCCGAGCGGCAAGGTCCGCGCGAAGGTGCCGGCGAACGCCGACACGGCGGATTAATCGAAGGAGCGCTTCGGCGAGTGGCGGGAGAAAGCCGCTGCCCGCCAGCGCAATCACGAGCGTGCGAGCAGCACCCCGATCAGCGCGACGACGAAGCCCGCCACCTGCACTATCGTGAGCGTTTCACCAAAGCCGACGTAGCCTTCGAGCGCAGCAAGCGGCGGCGCGAGAAACAGCAGCGCCGTCGCGCGCGACGCGTCGCCGCGCCGGACCATCCACACGAGCAGCGTGACGCTCACGCCCGACAGCATCACGATGCCCCACGCGAGCGACACCCACAGCGCTGGCGACGGAACCCACTTGTGCTCGCCGAGCGCCAGCGCGAACACGAGCACGACGATCGCCGCGCCAACGTTCTGCACGGCGCTCGCGCTGCGGATATCGGCTTTCGACAGTGATGTCTTCTGGATCAGCGTGCCTGCCGTGATCGCGCACACCGCGAAAATCGACACGGTCACGACGAGCCACTCCGGCACGTTGCCCGCATGATCTGGCGCGACGGTCGCCGTTGCGGCGGCGAGCTTCGGCTCCAGCACCAGGGCGACGCCCGCAAGACCCAGCAGCATGCCCGTCCAGCCTCGCCCGGACAGACGTTCGCCGAACAGCGGCGCCGCGACGGCCGCTGTCAGCAGCGGCTGCAACGCGCCGAGCAAGGCCATGATGCCCGCGCTCATCCCTTGCGCGACGGCCCAGTAGCCCGCGCCAAGATAGACACCTTGCAGCAGCGCGCCCGCGAGCAGATGCTTGCCGAGCGCACGGCCACTCGGCCATTCGACGCGCGCGAAGAACGCAGCCGCCATGAACAGCAGCGCGGTGCCGCCGAAGCGCGCGAGCAGGAAGAGATTCGGATCGGCGTAGGGCTTGATCGCGCGCGCGACCACGAAGCCCGTCGACCACAGGACCACGAAAACAACGGCATTGAAAACAACCAGCATCGGATGACTCGAACTACGGACACAAGGCCCGCAGTATCGGTCAAAGCGCAAGTGGCCGTCTTGTTCGAAGCTGCACTTCGCGCCGCATGAACAATGAAGCGCGGCGAAAAAAGCCGCGCTCAGTACGCGAGCACCACGGCAATCGCGCCGAGCAGACCGCCGCAAATCGTACACGCCCACAGGAGCGAGCGCGTGCGCCGGTATTCGATCAGCACGTCGCTGACTAGCTGGGCCTGTTGCCTGACGGTAGTAACTTCGTGCCGATGCTGCAGATACTGCACCGCAAGCTGCGGGATGCGCGGCACGAGATGCGCGAGATGCGGCAACTCCTGCGCGAGATGCTTGACCCAGCCGCGATGATCGAATTCGCGGCGCGCGAGCGTAGCCAGCACCGAGCGCGCGATCTGCCACGAATCGACGCCCGGATGCAGCGCGTTCGCCAGCATCTCCGCCTGGCCGAACGCTCGCTGCGCAGCCGCGAGCCGTGGCGGCACATCGCCGCCGAACGGATGCACGGCAAACAGCAGATGATGGAACAGCGCGCCCGCCGAGCGCTCATGTGACTGCGGCGCGAAATGCGCTTCGGCGCGCGTGCGCAGTTCGGCTTCGAGCTTCTCGGGGCGCGTGTCCTGCGACACGTGCCCGGCATCGTGATGCAGATGCGCGAGCCGTCCATAGTCCTGGTCGAACAGCGCCGTCGCGCCGTGAACGAAAAACTCACGCTCCTGCGACGAAAGACTCGACATCACCGCGAAGTCCGCGAGCACGATGCGCCCGAGCGTGTCCGGCTCGATGCTCACGCGCACGCGCGCTGCATCGAACGTTGCGTGGAAGAAGCCATGCTCGAAGGCCTGCTCGGTGACGACTTCGATAATGTGCCCGGCAAGCGGCGCGAGCTTCACGCCGCGCGCCGACAGACCGGCGAGATCGAGCGCGGGCAGCGATTCGATATGTTGCATCGCGAGCGTGCGGTCGGTGCAGAGCTCCCAGATCACGGCGGGAATCGCGAGACGCTTGTCGCCGTCGAAATGATGCGCGGTCTGACTCAGGTTCGCGGCTTCGGCGCGCAGATCGAAGCGGCGCAGGATTTCCTGCGTGAACGTATTGGCGAGCTCGCGCAGCCGCAGGCGGCGCGCGTTCTTCGAGAGCTTCTCCATCCAGCGCGCGACCCAGCGCAGCAGCGCGGCCTCGTCGGCGATTTCCTGGAGTTGCGCGACGCGCACGAGCTTGAGCGCAATGTCGCGATGCCCGTCGATCGGCTCGATCAGCCGCGCGACATGCGTCTGCTCGGCAAAGCCGTTCTTCGCGGGCGTCAGATCGATCGATGCAAAGAGCGTCGACGCAGGACGCCCGAGCGCCGCCGCTATCGCATGCTCGACCTGGTCGGGCGGCAAGGGCGCTTCGAGGTGGCTGACGGCGTCGATCGCGTCGTGCAGCGTGCCTGTCGCAAGTTCGGGGCGGCGCGCGAGCGCTTCGGCGAACGCGCTCGCCAGCGGGCCGAGATTGGGCAGCGCGCGATGCACGCCGGCGCGCCCGCCCGGCGATTCATGCACGCGTGAAACCAACGTGACGATCCAGTGCAGCTTGTGATGCTCGGGCGCGGCGAGCCAGATGAGGCGCGCGCCATAGCGCAACGCGTGGAACAGCAGTCGTAGTCGGCGAAACAGAGGTGGCATCGGCGGTTCGTTCGAGCGCATCGGCGATGCGAGAGAAGACCGCCCAGATTAGCAGGGATGCGGCGCGCGGAACATCCGCAGCGTTGCGACGCGGGCGGTTCAAGGGCATGTGAGCGGCATATGAAGGGCGTACGCCTGCCGTCCGCCAACGGCAAGCCAACGAAGACCCGACAGTCCGCCCACAGCCAGCACACGTTCCTTCCGCGCCGGGTCTCCATGCGTAATACAATACGGCGCGGGCTTGCCCGATCCCTGAATACATGCTCGCCGCCTTGCAGCGGCCAACAACATCGAGATGCTGGCAGAACAACGTCATCAATATATTCTGGCTCAGGTCACGAAGACGGGCGCACTGTCGGTCGCCGAGCTGGTTCGCGAGCTCAACGTGTCGCGCGAGACCATCCGCCGCGACCTGAACGCGCTCGCCGAGCGCGGCCTGATCGTGACGACGCACGGCGGCGCGCTGTCGAGCGACCGGCGCGAGCCGGACCTCGACACACGCGACGCCGCCAACGCCAGCGCAAAGCGCGCTATCGGCGAACGCGCGGCGCAACTCGTGCCCGACGGCGCGTCGGTCATCATCGATTCGGGCAGCACGACGCACGCGGCCGCACGCGCGCTGACCGACCGCCACCGGCTGACCGTCTATACGAACGACTGGCGCATCGCGCTGCTGCTCGGCCGGCGCAACGACAACCGCGTGACGCTGCTCGGCGGCGAGTTGTCGGACAACGAAGACGCTGCGTTCGGCCTCGATACGATCACGCAGCTGTCGCACTATCACGCGGACTTCGCGCTGATCGGCGCGGGCGGCATCACGCCCGACGCGCAACTGTCCGACTACTCGCGCATGGCAGCCGAAGTGCGCTGCCGGATGATCGGCGCGGGCAATACGGTCATCGTCGTCGCCGACAATTCGAAGTTCGGCCGCGTGACGCCCGTGCGCATCGAAGGGATGGAGAAGGCGCGCTATGTCGTCACGGAGCTCGCGCCCGATCGCGCGCTCGCGAAGGCGATCACCGCGCGCGGCCCTGAAATCCTGATCGCGTGAGTGTCGCGCTTCGCATTGCTTCCGTCTTGCTTACTTCACGCTGATGCCGAGGTCCGCCAGCGTCCGGCCGATCGCGGCGACGGCGTTGTGCATCTCGTTCGCGTCGATCGCGCCGATACAGCCGACGCGGAACGTCTCCACTTGCGTCAGCTTGCCCGGATACAGGATGTACCCGGCCTCGCGCACGGCTGCATAAAATTGCACAAATTGCCACTTCGCGTCACGCGGCGCGTGGAACGTGACGATCACGGGCGCCTGCACGTTCGCCGGCAGAAACGTCTCGAAACCGAGCGCCTTCATGCCGTCGACAAGCGCCGCGCAGTTACGCGCATAGCGCGCGCCGCGCGCGGGCTGGCCGCCTTCCGCGATGAACTGGTCCAGCGCTGTGCGCAGCGCGGCGACCACGTGCGTCGGTGGCGTAAAGCGCCATTGTGTGGTCTTTTGCATGTACGCGAACTGATCGTACAGATCGAGCGCCAGCGACGGCGAACGGCCTTCGCACGCTTCGAGCACGCTGCGCCGCACGATCACGAAGCCCATGCCGGGCACGCCTTCCAGACACTTGCCGCTGGCCGACACCAGCGCGTCGATGCCGCTGTCGCGCAGGTCGATGGGCAGCGCGCCGAACGAACTCATCGCGTCGACGATCAGGCTTTTGCCGTGATGCTTGCAGACGGCGGCGATCGCATCGAGCGGATTAAGCAGGCCTGCGCTCGTCTCCAGATGCACCTGCGCGACGTGCGTGATGCGCGGGTCGTCGTTGAACGCGTCTTCAATCTGGGCGGCGCTCACGGGTTCGTCCTCGCGCAGCGGCAGTTCCACATACGCGATGCCCATGCGCTGCAGCACCTTGATGATGCGCGCGCAGTAAGCGCCGTTGTTCGGCACCAGCACGCGGCCGTCGCGCGGCACCAGCGTGCCGAGCGCCGCTTCGACAGCGAACGTGCCGCTGCCCTGGAGCGGCACGCACACGTAGTCACTTTCACCATGTACGATCTCGACGAGATCGGCGCAGACGCTGTGCGTCATGCGGTTGAACTCGGTGTCCCACGATCCCCAGTCGCGCAGCATCGACTGACGCGTGACGGGCGAGGTCGTCAGCGGTCCCGGCGTGAGCAGGATCGGGTCGTTTCCAGAAATCACACAGCCTCCTTCGTATGGATCGGTTGCGCCGTTGCGGGCGCACATTGCATTGCCTGTTGTGTTGCCGGCTGCCTTGCATATTATTGGCTATTTGTGTCATTTTGTGGAAATCGGCAGAATCTTCACGTCGGTGTCACAAAAAAAGACGATCCTTGCCGTGCCCGTTCAGGCAAGGCAGCCCATAACGCGTAATCGTCGGAGGGGTGCCTTGGCGCAAACGCCGCAAAAAAAGTTGTCAGCAATCTGCAATCTCAGCGGCTCCGGCCGCGACGTCAGGCGGACAGCGCGCCCGAAGCGCGGTCCGGACACCACCACTAACGGGTTACCCACAGGTTTTTTGCCTTTCGGAGAGAACGACATGAAAAAGACGGATCACCTTCGCTCGACGGGCCGCGCTGGTCGTATTGGCCAGACGGCTCGCAAGCTGCTGCCCGCGCTGGTCGCGGCGGCGGCGTTCGGCGGCGCGATGTCCGCGCACGCGGCGGGCGCGGTCGTGCTGTACACGGCTGACGGCCTCGAAAATCTCTACAAGGACGTGCTGCCCGCATTCGAGAAGCAGGAAGGCGTGAAGGTCAACATCGTGACGGCAGGCAGCGGCGAAGTCGTGAACCGCGCAACCGTCGAAAAGGATTCGCCGAAGGCCGACGTGCTCGTCACGCTGCCGCCGTTCATCCAGACGGCCGCGCAGTCGGGCCTGCTGCAGAACTATCAGAGCGTGAACTACAAGAACGTGCCCGACATCGCGAAGGCGTCGGACGGCGCGTGGGCGACGTTCGTGAACAACTATTTCTCGTTCGCGATCAACCCGGAAGTGGTGAAGAACCAGCCGAAGACGTTCGCGGATCTGCTGCACCCGGACTACAGCGGCAAGGTCGCGTATTCGAACCCGGCGACGGCGGGCGACGGCATGGCGGTAGTCATCCTGACCACGTCGCTGATGGGCGAAGACAAGGCGTTCGACTATCTGAAGAAGCTCGAGCAGAGCGCCAAGTTCCACACCAAGGGTACGGGCTACCTCGACGTGCTGCTCTCGCGTAACGAAATCGCGGTGGCGAACGGCGACTTGCAGATGGATCTCGACGACGCGGCCAACGGCGGCCTGTCGATCAAGCCGATCTTCCTCGCAGCCGAGGCAGGCGGCCAGCCGACCACGTTCCAGCTGCCGTACGCGATCGGCCTGATCAAGAACGGTCCGAACCAGGCGGCAGGCAAGAAGCTGATCGACTATCTGATGTCGACGGAAGTGCAGTCGAAGGTGCCGGACATCTTCGGCATTCCGGGCCGCACCGACGTCCAGCTTTCGGGCAAGAACGGCGCAGCCGTCAAGCAGGCGATCTCGGGCGTGAAGCTGATTCCCGTCGACTGGAACCAGGTGATGGCGAAGAAGGCTGACTGGACGGCCCGCTGGAAGAGCGAAGTGATCGGCAATTCGGGCAAGCAACTCGAAGTCGTCAAGCCGAAGTAATTACTGCGTCTGATGGAATGCGCGGTGTGATGATCGTTGAAACGCTCGTCACGCCGCGCAAAAAAGCATTCTGGCGCTTGCATGCGCCAACCAAAGTCACCAACGTAGGAGGATGGACCCGGTGAACACAGTAACGACTCTTGCTGGTTCGGGCGCGCTGGACGCCACGCCGCGCGCGCAAGGCGTCGCGCAGACGGGCGCTGGCGGCGTGCAGATCGAACATCTGACTGTGCGTTTTGGCTCGCGCACGGTGCTCGACGATCTGTCGCTGACGATTGAGCGCGGCGAACTGTTGACCGTGCTCGGCCGCAGCGGCTGCGGCAAGACGACGTTGCTGCGCTTCATCGCCGGTTTCATCGAGGCGGATGGTCTCGCGGGCACGCTGACGGTCGCGGGTCGCGACCTCACGCATGTGCCGCCGCACAAGCGCAATCTGGGCCTGCTGTTCCAGAGCTATGCGCTGTTCCCGCATTTGTCCGTGTTCGAGAACGTCGCGTTCGGTCTGCGCGCGCGCCGCATCTCGACGAAGGAAATCGCGCGGCGTGTCGCCGACGCGCTGAAGCTCGTGCAGCTCGGCGACTCCGGCCACGTGATGCCCGCGCAACTGTCGGGCGGCATGCAGCAGCGCGTGGCGCTCGCGCGTGCGCTCGTGATCGAGCCGGATGTGCTGCTGCTCGACGAACCGCTTTCCGCGCTCGACGCCAATCTGCGGGCGTCGGTGCGTTCCGAACTGAAGGCGCTGCATGAGCGCCTGCCGAATCTGACCATCGTCTGCGTGACGCACGATCAGGACGATGCGCTTGTGCTGTCCGACCGCACGCTGCTGATGCGCGAAGGCCAGATCGCGCAGCTCGGCACGCCGCAGGAACTGTACGACAAGCCGAACGACGCGTTCGTCGCGCGCTATCTCGGCGCGGCCAATCTGCTGCCGCCGAGCGTCGCGTTCGCACTCGGCGACGCGCGTTACAGCGAGCGCGAGCGTGTCGCGTGTCTGCGTCCCGAAGCGATGCGCATCGTGCCGCTCGGCGAAGGCCAGTTGCACGGGACGATTTCGACGGTCGAATGGTACGGCTCGGTGCTGGCCGTGCAGGTCGCCCTCGACGCGATGCCCAACGATCCCGTGCAGGTGTCGATGCAGCGCGGCACGGGCATGACGCCCGAAAAGGGCGCGCGGATTTCCTTGCGTTACGAGGCAGACGATGTCGTCCTTATTCAGCCCTGACGCCAGCCCCGACGCGCTCGCGAAAGCGGCTGACGCACGCCGCGCCGCGACGGCCGCCTCGCACGCGGCGGCAAAGCGTCGGCGCGAGCGCCTGTCGCAATGGCATCTGGCGTTTCTCGCCGTCTTCGTGCTCGGCCCGTTGGTGATTTATCCGCTCGTGCGTCTCGTGTTGCTGAGCCTGTCGGGCGAGCATGGATTGAGCTTTCACGCCTACTCGACGTTCTTCCAGAACCCGGAAACGAGCGGCGTGATCGGCACGACGCTGTGGATTCTGTTCGCCAGCGCCGGGCTCGCGTCGCTGCTCGGCGTCGCGCTCGCGTCGCTGCTGTTCTTCAAGCCGTTTCCGGGCGCGCGGCTCGTCACGCGGTTTCTGGAACTGTTCGTCGCGTTCCCGTCGTTCCTCGTCGCGTTCACGCTGATCTTTCTCTACGGCTCGCAAGGCTCCGTCAGCATCGGGCTGCAACGGCTCTTCCATCTTGAAGCGCCGCCGCTCGACTTCCTGTTTGGCATCGGCGGCGTGATTCTAGCGGAAGTGGTGTTCTACGCGCCGTTCGTCGTGCGTCCTACGCTCGCATCGTTCGCAATGCTCGACATGCGTCTGATCGAAGCCGCGCGCAGCCTCGGCGCGAACGGCTGGATGGTCGCGTTTCGCGTGATCCTGCCTCTCGCGTGGCCGGGCATCGCGGCGGGCACGATCCTGTGCTTTCTGCTGACGCTCAACGAGTTCGGCATTCTGCTCGTGCTCGGCAGCGCGCATCTGATCACGCTGCCCGTGGCGATCTACAGCTCGGCCACCGTCGATCTCGACCTGCCAACGGCTGCCGCCGGCGCCGTCGTGATGCTGGCGATGTCGCTGTCGTTGTATGCGCTGTACCGCCAGGTCAACAAGCGCAAGGTGAGGGGAGCGAAGTAATGTCCGATCTCGATCAAACCGTGCTGCCCGCCGTGCAGCATCGCGCGCGGCCCGTTCAACACGGATTCGTCGCACGCGTCATGGGCGGGCTGTTCATGGCATTCGCCGCGCTGTTGTGCTTCTGGCTGTTCGTGCTGCCTGTGATCGTGGTCGCGCTGTCGAGCGTCGCCGCGCACTGGTCGGGCACGATCCTGCCGGATGGTTTCAGCATGCGCTGGTTCGAGCGACTCGGCGGCAGCGATTTCGATGCGCTCGTGACCAGCCTGCAGATCGGCTTCGGCGTCGCGATTCTCGGCACGATTCTCGGCCTGTGGCTCGCGCTTGCGCTCGAAGGCCGCGACCGGCGTGGACTCGGCGCACTCGTCGATACGATCGCAATGGTGCCCAACGGCGTGCCGAGCGTCGTGCTCGGCCTCGCTGTGCTGATCGCGTATCACAAGAAGCCGGTGGATCTGTCGAGTTCCGCTGCCATCGTCGTATTCGTTCAGTTGGCGCTCGTGTTGCCGTTCTGCTATCGCTGCGCGGCGGCCGCGTTGCGGCCCGAACTGACCGTATTGCGCGAGGCGGCTGCGAGCCTCGGTGCGCCGCCGTCGATGGTGCTGCGCCGTGTCGTGCTGCCGCAACTGGTGCCCGCAATCCGCGCATCGCTTGCGCTCGGCTTCGCGCTGTCGCTTGGTGAACTGGGCGCAACGCTCACCGTTTATCCGCCGGGTTTCGCGACGGTGCCGATCGTCGTCGTCGGACAGGTCGAACGCGGCTATTACCTGCCGGCGTCGGCGCTGTCGCTGATTCTGCTGATCGCTTCGCTTGCCGCGCTGGTGCTGATTGCCGCCCGCGTGCCGCGTCGCCGCGTGGACTGATCGTCAACGTTTCCTGATTTTTCGTGAGGTGTGTCGAGGTCGGCACACCACGCATGTAAATGTGGCAAATATTGTCGAAATGACCGAAAATATGGAAATTGACTCGGGCGACCGGATCGAAGTGGTCAGGCGGCATTCGTTGACGGCGCTGGTGCGCGACGAGATCGAGCGGCACATCGTCGACGGCAAGCTGGCGCCCGGCGACAAGCTGAACGAAGCGGATTGGGCCGCGCGTCTGCAGGTGTCGCGCGGGCCGGTGCGCGAGGCGTTTCGCGCGTTGGAGCAGGCGGGGCTGGTGCGCAACGAGAAGAACCGTGGCGTGTTCGTGCGGACCGTGTCGCTGGCGGAAGCCGATGAGATCTACGCGGTGCGCGCGGTGCTCGAAGAGGCGGCGTGCCGGATGCTGGCGTCGCGTATCGACGCCGCGCAACTGGCGGCGCTGCGCGCGCATGTCGACGCAATGCGCGCCGCGCTCGATGCCGGCGATCACGACGCGTATGCGCGCGCGAACGTCGCGTTTCACGATGCGATCGTGGCGACGGCGGGCAACGGCAAGCTGTATGAGACGTATCGCAGGCTGGTGGGTGAGTTGAGTCTGTTCCGGCGCGCCGCGCTGGGCGTGCGGTCCGATGCGATGGAGCGCTCGCTCGCCGAGCATCGCGCGATTCTGTCGGCGCTCGCCGCGCGCAATGCGGACGAAGCCGCACAGCTGATGCTCGCGCATGTGGACGGCGGCAGGCAACGCGCGCATGAGGCCGTCGAGCCGCGCGCGTCGAACGTAACGGACGAAGGCAATGACGGGTTGAGCGCGCTGCTCGCCTGAACAGGGCTTGAACGAATCAAGAACACGCGTCGGCGACGCGTAGGGAAGAGTGCAATGGCAATCCAATCCGAACGTAATGTTGAAGTGAATGGCCGCAGCTACCGTCTGCCCGTCAAGCCGACGGTGGTCGTGTGTGTCGACGGTTGCGAGTACGACTATCTGGAAGCGGCCGTGAACGCGGGCGTGGCGCCCTTTATCGGCAAGATGTTGCGCGACGGCGCGGCGTTCAAGGCCGACTGCGTGATTCCGTCGTTCACCAACCCGAACAACCTGTCGATCGTCTGCGGCGTGCCGCCTTCCGTGCATGGCATTTGCGGCAACTACTTCTGGGACCCGCAGGCCAACGAAGGCAAGGGCGCGGAAGTGATGATGAACGATCCCGCTTATCTGCGCGCGCCGACGTTGCTCGCCGCTGCCGCGGATGCGGGTGCAGCCGTCGCCGTCGTCACGGCTAAAGACAAGCTGCGCCGCCTGCTCGGCAACAAGATGAAGGGCATCTGCTTCTCGGCGGAAAAGTCCGACAAGGTGACGCTCGACGAGAACGGTATCGACGACGTGCTCGGGCTGGTTGGTCTGCCCGTGCCCGACGTGTACAGCGCGGATCTTTCCGAATTCGTGTTCGCGGCGGGCGTGCGGCTCGCGCAGACGCGCAAGCTCGACCTGATGTATCTGTCGACCACTGACTACATCCAGCACAAGTGGGCGCCCGGCACGGAAGGCGCGAACGCGTTCTACGCAATGATGGACGGCTATCTGGCGCAGCTCGACGCGCTCGGCTGGGTGATCGGCCTCACCGCCGACCACGGCATGAACGCCAAGCACGATCCGCAGACGGGCGAGCCGAACGTGATCTATCTGCAGGACGTGATGGACGAGTGGCTCGGCGCACGCGCGGCCCGCGTGATTCTGCCGATCACCGATCCGTACGTCGTGCATCACGGCGCACTCGGTTCGTTCGCGACGATTTACCTGCCGCCCGACGCGAACGCGCGCCAGGTGATCGAACGTCTTGGTGGCTTGAAGGACATCGAAGTCGTGCTGGACAACCAGGCGGCGTGCGAGCGCTTCGAGTTGCCGAACGACCGCGTGGGCGACATCGTCGTCGTCAGCAAGAAGAATACGGCGCTCGGCACGCGCCGCGATGAACATGACCTGTCGGGTTTGACCGTGCCGCTGCGTTCGCATGGCGGCATCTCGGAGCAGGTGGTGCCGCTGATCTTCAATCGAGGCATCGACGAAACACGCGTCGCAGGCAAGCGTCTGCGCAATTTCGACGTGTTCGACCTTGCGTTAAACAATGTGGCGGCCTCATGAACGCAATCCTGCAGTCCAACGACCATCCCGCGTTTCGTGCGGAAGCGCTGCGTCTGAAGGGCGAGCGCGCAGCCCGCGCACGTACGCTCGATGTGTTCGATCCGTACTCGGGCATGCGCGTCGGCACGGTGCCGATGGCGAGTGTCGACGATGTGCGCGCGGCTTTCGAATACGCGGGCGCGTATCAGGCGAAACTCTCGCGTTACGAGCGCTCGCAGATTCTCGAGCGCGCGGGGATTCTGCTGCGCGAGCGGCTCGAAGCGGCGTCGGATCTGATCTCGCTTGAATCGGGCCTGTCGAAGCAGGACTCGCGCTATGAAATCGGGCGTGTCGCCGACGTGTTGAAGTTCGCATCGATTGAAACCTTGCGCGACGACGGCCAGAGCTTCTCGTGCGATCTGACGCCGCACGGCAAGAAGCGGCGCGTGTTCACGCAGCGCGATCCGCTCGCGGGCGTGATCGTCGCGATCACGCCGTTCAATCACCCGATGAACCAGGTCGCGCACAAGATCGCGCCTTCCATCGCGACGAATAATCGCGTGATCCTGAAGCCGTCGGAGAAGGTGCCGCTGTCGGCCTATTTTCTCGCCGATGTTCTGTATGAAGCTGGTCTGCCCGCGCCGATGCTGCAGGTGCTCACAGGCGACCCGCGCGAAATCGCCGATGAACTGATCACCAATCCGCTCGCGGAACTCGTCACGTTTACGGGCGGCGTGGCGATCGGCAAGCATATCGCCGAGCGCGCGGGCTACCGGCGCGTCGTACTGGAACTCGGCGGCAACGATCCGTTGATCGTGCTCGAAGACGCGGATATCGAGCGCGCGGCTACGCTGGCCGTGCAGGGTTCGTACAAGAACTCGGGGCAGCGCTGCACGGCCGTCAAGCGGATCATCGTGCAGAAGAGCATCGCTGCGCGCTTTACGGAACTGGTCGTCGAGAAGACGCGCGAATGGACGTACGGCGATCCGTTCGATACGTCGAACCAGATGGGCACCGTCATCGACGCCGACGCGGCGCGGCTGTTCGAAGCACGCGTGAACGAAGCCGTCGCGCAGGGCGCGCGCCTGTTGACGGGCAACCAGCGCAAGGGCGCGCTGTATGCGCCGACGGTGGTCGATCAGGTCGATCCATCGATGACGCTGATTCGCGAGGAAACGTTCGGCCCCGTCTCGCCGATCATCACGTTCGACACGATCGAAGACGCGATCCGCATCAGCAATGGCACGCCGTTCGGTTTGTCGTGCGGGCTGTGTACGAACCGGCAGGATGTGATTCCGCGCTTTATCAACGAACTGCGCGTCGGCTCGGTGAACGTGTGGGAAGTGCCGGGGTATCGCGTCGAGCTGACGCCGTTCGGCGGCATCAAGGATTCGGGGCTCGGATACAAGGAAGGCGTGCAGGAAGCGATGAAGAGCTTCACGAATCTCAAGACCTTTTCTCTTCCGTGGGAGTGATGTTGTGGCATTGAATCTCGACGACATTCGCGGACTGTTCGAGGCGCACGGCCAGCTTGCCTATAGCGGCGAGCCGGTGACACAACTCGAGCATGCATTGCAAAGTGGTGCGCTGGCGGAATCGGAAGGCGCTGCTGAAGAACTCGTTGCGGCGGCGTTTCTGCATGATCTCGGGCATCTGCTGAACCGGCAGGGCGAGACGCCGACCGCGCGCGGTATCGACGATCTGCATCAATACTTTGCGCTGCCGTTCCTGCGGCCGGTGTTGCCGGAAGCGGTGCTGGAGCCGATTCGGCTGCACGTCGATGCGAAGCGCTGCCTGTGCGCTATCGATGCGGCGTACTTTGGGAAGTTGTCAGTGGATTCCGTGCGCAGTCTCGAACTGCAAGGCGGCATATTCACCGACGACGAGGCGCAGGTGTTCCTGAAGAAGCCGTTTGCCGAGGATGCGCTGCGTTTGCGTCGCTGGGACGATCTGGCGAAAGAAGCGAATCGCGCCACGCCGGATCTCGATCATTATCTAAATCTCGTGTCGCGTGTGATGGAGCGGCACGCTGCCATGTGACTTATATCTATAGGCAGGCCACGCGTAGTTGCCTCATATGTCATGCGTTTTACGCACATCAAAAAACCGCTTGCAACCACGCGGGCAAGTGTCTAGAATTCCGGTCTTTCGCGCTGCGGCCAACGCGGCGCGAAGGAAACGAGGAAGGCGGGAGAGCCAGTATTGACGGGGCTTTCCGGTGGAGTCAGCGGGTTGGGAAGTTAAAAAAACCGGTTGACGAAACGAAAAAGGTTCTTCATAATCTCGTTTCTCTGCTGCTGACGCAGCAACGTGGTGAAAGCAAGGCGCTTCCCGCGGATGTTCTTTAACAATCAACAGCCGATAAGTGTGGGTGCTCGATGGCGGCGCGCGGTGGTTTTCGAACTGCCGAATAGCGAAAGTAATCGAGTCTCACACAGAAGTAATTGAGGAAGGTTCGAGTAATCGAAACTTTCGTCAGTGATTTTGAGTGAGCGACCGGTTGGTAAAACAACCGAAAAACAGTAACAGGTTTGAACTGAAGAGTTTGATCCTGGCTCAGATTGAACGCTGGCGGCATGCCTTACACATGCAAGTCGAACGGCAGCGCGGGGGCAACCCTGGCGGCGAGTGGCGAACGGGTGAGTAATACATCGGAACGTGTCCTGGAGTGGGGGATAGCCCGGCGAAAGCCGGATTAATACCGCATACGATCCTGGGATGAAAGCGGGGGACCGAAAGGCCTCGCGCTCAAGGGGCGGCCGATGGCAGATTAGCTAGTTGGTGGGGTAAAGGCCTACCAAGGCGACGATCTGTAGCTGGTCTGAGAGGACGACCAGCCACACTGGGACTGAGACACGGCCCAGACTCCTACGGGAGGCAGCAGTGGGGAATTTTGGACAATGGGGGCAACCCTGATCCAGCAATGCCGCGTGTGTGAAGAAGGCCTTCGGGTTGTAAAGCACTTTTGTCCGGAAAGAAAACCTCCGTCCTAATACGGTGGGGGGATGACGGTACCGGAAGAATAAGCACCGGCTAACTACGTGCCAGCAGCCGCGGTAATACGTAGGGTGCAAGCGTTAATCGGAATTACTGGGCGTAAAGCGTGCGCAGGCGGTTCGCTAAGACCGATGTGAAATCCCCGGGCTTAACCTGGGAACTGCATTGGTGACTGGCGGGCTAGAGTATGGCAGAGGGGGGTAGAATTCCACGTGTAGCAGTGAAATGCGTAGAGATGTGGAGGAATACCGATGGCGAAGGCAGCCCCCTGGGCCAATACTGACGCTCATGCACGAAAGCGTGGGGAGCAAACAGGATTAGATACCCTGGTAGTCCACGCCCTAAACGATGTCAACTAGTTGTCGGGTCTTCATTGACTTGGTAACGAAGCTAACGCGTGAAGTTGACCGCCTGGGGAGTACGGTCGCAAGATTAAAACTCAAAGGAATTGACGGGGACCCGCACAAGCGGTGGATGATGTGGATTAATTCGATGCAACGCGAAAAACCTTACCTACCCTTGACATGTACGGAACCCTGCTGAGAGGTGGGGGTGCCCGAAAGGGAGCCGTAACACAGGTGCTGCATGGCTGTCGTCAGCTCGTGTCGTGAGATGTTGGGTTAAGTCCCGCAACGAGCGCAACCCTTGTCCCTAGTTGCTACGCAAGAGCACTCTAGGGAGACTGCCGGTGACAAACCGGAGGAAGGTGGGGATGACGTCAAGTCCTCATGGCCCTTATGGGTAGGGCTTCACACGTCATACAATGGTCGGAACAGAGGGTTGCCAAGCCGCGAGGTGGAGCCAATCCCAGAAAACCGATCGTAGTCCGGATCGCAGTCTGCAACTCGACTGCGTGAAGCTGGAATCGCTAGTAATCGCGGATCAGCATGCCGCGGTGAATACGTTCCCGGGTCTTGTACACACCGCCCGTCACACCATGGGAGTGGGTTTTACCAGAAGTGGCTAGTCTAACCGCAAGGAGGACGGTCACCACGGTAGGATTCATGACTGGGGTGAAGTCGTAACAAGGTAGCCGTATCGGAAGGTGCGGCTGGATCACCTCCTTTCCAGAGCTTCGCGCTTCAAAGTTGAGCGCTCACACTTGTCGGCTGTTAATTGAAGACAGGCTCAGGGGTCTGTAGCTCAGTCGGTTAGAGCACCGTCTTGATAAGGCGGGGGTCGATGGTTCGAATCCATCCAGACCCACCAGCGTCTTGTCTGCGGTGGCTGATCGCAAACCCCCCTGTGTACTGTATGACTGGGGGATTAGCTCAGCTGGGAGAGCACCTGCTTTGCAAGCAGGGGGTCGTCGGTTCGATCCCGTCATCCTCCACCAATTCCCAATGCCTAGCGTTCAGTGTGAACTGAGCCTTAAGCATTGGCAATTGAGCCAGTCAGATGCGGTATTGCAGTTCGATATCGGCTGTCGTTCTTTAACAATCAGGAAGAAGTAGTAAAGAGATTCACGAAAGCATACTTAGAGATGGGTGTGCGAGTAGGTGAATCAGGGTTGTGATTGTATCAATGTATTTTTTGAGTTCATCGAAAGACGAACCTGGAATACGGCACAACGCGAATACTCAACCTGTAGCGAGTGAGTCTGGCGTGGCAACACGAAGAGACACACCCGTTATAGGGTCAAGCGAACAAGTGCATGTGGTGGATGCCTTGGCGATCACAGGCGATGAAGGACGCGGTAGCCTGCGAAAAGCGGTGGGGAGCTGGCAAACGAGCTTTGATCCACCGATATCCGAATGGGGAAACCCGGCCCGTATGGGTCATCCATGGCTGAATACATAGGCCATGCGAAGCGAACGCGGTGAACTGAAACATCTAAGTAACCGCAGGAACAGAAATCAACCGAGATTCCCAAAGTAGTGGCGAGCGAAATGGGACCAGCCTGTACTCTTTATCTTCGTTGTTAGCCAAACGCTCTGGAAAGTGCGGCCATAGTGGGTGATAGCCCCGTAGGCGAAAACAGCGAGGAAGAACTAGGTGTACGACAAGTAGGGCGGGACACGTGAAATCCTGTCTGAAGATGGGGGGACCATCCTCCAAGGCTAAATACTCGTGATCGACCGATAGTGAACCAGTACCGTGAGGGAAAGGCGAAAAGAACCCCGGGAGGGGAGTGAAACAGATCCTGAAACCGCATGCATACAAACAGTCGGAGCCTCGCAAGGGGTGACGGCGTACCTTTTGTATAATGGGTCAGCGACTTACATTCAGTGGCGAGCTTAACCGATTAGGGCAGGCGTAGCGAAAGCGAGTCCGAACAGGGCGATTCAGTCGCTGGGTGTAGACCCGAAACCAGGTGATCTATCCATGGCCAGGATGAAGGTGCGGTAACACGTACTGGAGGTCCGAACCCACTAACGTTGAAAAGTTAGGGGATGAGCTGTGGATAGGGGTGAAAGGCTAAACAAACCTGGAAATAGCTGGTTCTCTCCGAAAACTATTTAGGTAGTGCCTCGTGTATCACCTTCGGGGGTAGAGCACTGTCATGGTTGAAGGGTCCATTGCGGATTACTTCGCCATAGCAAACTCCGAATACCGAAGAGTGCAATCACGGGAGACAGACATCGGGTGCTAACGTCCGGTGTCAAGAGGGAAACAACCCAGACCGCCAGCTAAGGTCCCCAAATATGACTAAGTGGGAAACGAAGTGGGAAGGCTAAAACAGTCAGGAGGTTGGCTTAGAAGCAGCCATCCTTTAAAGAAAGCGTAATAGCTCACTGATCGAGTCGTCCTGCGCGGAAGATGTAACGGGGCTAAGTCATATACCGAAGCTGCGGATGCACATTTATGTGCATGGTAGGAGAGCGTTCCGTAAGCCTGCGAAGGTGCGTTGAAAAGCGTGCTGGAGGTATCGGAAGTGCGAATGCTGACATGAGTAGCGATAAAGGGGGTGAAAGGCCCCCTCGCCGTAAGCCCAAGGTTTCCTACGCAACGTTCATCGGCGTAGGGTGAGTCGGCCCCTAAGGCGAGGCAGAAATGCGTAGCTGATGGGAAGCAGGTCAATATTCCTGCACCAGTGTGAAATGCGATGGGGGGACGGATCGCGGAAGGTTGTCCGGGTGTTGGAAGTCCCGGTCGCTGCGTTGGAGAAGGTGCTCTGGCAAATCCGGGCACGGAATTCAAGGGCGTGGCGCGAGCTTCTTCGGGGGCGAAGCAATCGGAAGGGGTTCCAGGAAAAGCCTCTAAGCTTCAGTTTCACATTGACCGTACCGCAAACCGACACAGGTGGGCGAGATGAGTATTCTAAGGCGCTTGAGAGAACTCGGGAGAAGGAACTCGGCAAATTGGTACCGTAACTTCGGGATAAGGTACGCCCCTGTAGCTTGATGCCCCTGCGGGCAAAGGGTGAAGGGGTTGCAATAAACTGGTGGCTGCGACTGTTTAATAAAAACACAGCACTCTGCAAACACGAAAGTGGACGTATAGGGTGTGACGCCTGCCCGGTGCCGGAAGATTAAATGATGGGGTGCAAGCTCTTGATTGAAGTCCCGGTAAACGGCGGCCGTAACTATAACGGTCCTAAGGTAGCGAAATTCCTTGTCGGGTAAGTTCCGACCTGCACGAATGGCGTAACGATGGCCACACTGTCTCCTCCCGAGACTCAGCGAAGTTGAAGTGTTTGTGATGATGCAATCTCCCCGCGGCTAGACGGAAAGACCCCATGAACCTTTACTGTAGCTTTGCATTGGACTTTGAACCGATCTGTGTAGGATAGGTGGGAGGCTATGAAGCGTGAACGCCAGTTTGCGTGGAGCCGTCCTTGAAATACCACCCTGGTTTGTTTGAGGTTCTAACCTTGGCCCGTGATCCGGGTCGGGGACAGTGCATGGTGGGCAGTTTGACTGGGGCGGTCTCCTCCCAAAGTGTAACGGAGGAGTACGAAGGTACGCTAGGTACGGTCGGAAATCGTGCTGATAGTGCAATGGCATAAGCGTGCTTAACTGCGAGACCGACAAGTCGAGCAGGTGCGAAAGCAGGTCATAGTGATCCGGTGGTTCTGTATGGAAGGGCCATCGCTCAACGGATAAAAGGTACTCTGGGGATAACAGGCTGATACCGCCCAAGAGTTCATATCGACGGCGGTGTTTGGCACCTCGATGTCGGCTCATCTCATCCTGGGGCTGTAGCCGGTCCCAAGGGTATGGCTGTTCGCCATTTAAAGAGGTACGTGAGCTGGGTTTAAAACGTCGTGAGACAGTTTGGTCCCTATCTGCCGTGGGCGCTGGATATTTGAAGGGGGCTGCTCCTAGTACGAGAGGACCGGAGTGGACGAACCTCTGGTGTACCGGTTGTCACGCCAGTGGCATCGCCGGGTAGCTATGTTCGGAAGAGATAACCGCTGAAAGCATCTAAGCGGGAAACTCGCCTTGAGATGAGATATCCCCGGGGCTTCGAGCCCCTTGAAGGGTCGTTCAAGACCAGGACGTTGATAGGTCAGGTGTGGAAGCGCAGTAATGCGTTAAGCTAACTGATACTAATTGCCCGTAAGGCTTGATCCTATAACAGGTGTGTGTCGACAGTCGTTAGTGCTTCAGCACTTACGGATGTCCCACCCTGCGCGCAGCGCAGGGTCTCCAGCAGACACACAGGTTGAGATCGGTGTTGTGCCAGAAACAACACAACCCATACCCTCTTTACGCTTCTTCCAGATTGGCTGTGGCGCACCATAAATGCGACGCAGCAACCCGTCATGCCTGATGACCATAGCGAGTCGGTACCACCCCTTCCCATCCCGAACAGGACCGTGAAACGACTCCACGCCGATGATAGTGCGGATTGCCCGTGTGAAAGTAGGTAATCGTCAGGCTCCTTACCCAAGACAAGACCCCGCCCTCAAAAGCGGGGTCTTGGTGTTTGGAGAGCACGTTTTAACGTCGCGCCACGACGGCGTGGCCGGGCTGCGATGGCCCGCGCGTGTTCATCCCTGCCATCTTGAATCGATATTCCGCGGCATAGCCGTCACGCGATAGCGTTGACGATACCGCCTAGTCGCAAGACAACTGTCCCACGCAGATCCACGCAGCCGGCGATCCAGCCAACAACGCAAACTCGCCGGCCACGCGTCTCACCTCACTGCTTAACTGCGCGGTGCAGCTTCGCCACCTTCATTCGCGTGCAGCGCATCATCGGCGGCGATATTCTGGCGGCCAACTTCCTCCAACAGCGCGACATCGCGAGCAATAACCTGCGGCAAATGCGTCCGCAAAAACTCGACCCAGGTCCTCGTCTTCGCGTCGATGAACTTGCGCGACGGATACAGCGCATAGACATTCATCTTCTGCAGCGTGTACTCCGGCAGCACGCGCACGAGTGACCCTGATCGCAATCCGTCGATAGCGGCGTACAACGGCAATATCCCGATCCCAATACCCTCGCGAATCGCGACGATCAACGATTCGGCGATATTCACCTGCACGGGCCCGTTCACATTCAGCACTTCGCTGCCGTTAGGGCCATCGAGTGTCCATTCGCTGGTCGGAAAAGCGGGTGTCTTGAGCAACAGACAGTCGTGATGCAACAGATCGGCGGGCGTTTTGGGCGCATCGTGCGCGTGAATATACGCAGGCGACGCGCACAAAATGCTGAACGTGGTCCCAAGCAACAGCGACACGAGATCCGAATTGGGCAGCGTCGACGCGCCCACGACGGCCACATCCGCGCTTCCTTCGAACAGATCCGGCAACTGCTGCGAGAGCGTCAGCTCGACGGCGACTTCAGGATAGAGCGCGCGATACCGCGAAATGGCAGGCAACACATAATGCTGTCCGATGCTCGCAAAGCTATGCATCCGCAGCACGCCCGACGGACGCTCATGCGCGCCGCTCGCTTCTTCTTCCGCATTGTCGATATCAGCAAGAATCTGCTGACATCGCTTCAGATATGTCTCACCGGCAGTCGTCAATGCGAGGCGCCGTGTCGATCGATTGAGCAGACGCGTCCGCAAATGCGCCTCGAGTTCTGAAACCGCACGAGACATCGCGCCCGTGGTCGTATTGAGCGATTGCGCCGCTGCCGTGAAGCTGCCCGCTTCGACGACGCGCACGAACACCCGCATGTTTTGTAACGTATCCATCAATCCTTCTTGATCGACATCAAAGCGTTATTGTCCGCCTGTCGCGGGCCGCCATTGTTGAGGGATCTGGAAGGGACGTTCCCGACGCCTCGCATTAATCCACACATCGTTGGCTCCTACAATCGGCGCCTTCAGGGTAGGCGTGCGCCAGTCGATTCGCGCATTCCTCAGACTAGGACCCCGCGCGGTATTAATCATGAAACGCCAGCATGCGATCAAGCAAGTGTCGTCCGATACTTTCGGATGGCGAGCTGGCATGCTGCGCGCGATCGCCGACGCCGGCACAGAGTGGGCGACCACCGACGGCCTCATCTGGCTTCATCTGTTCAAGACGGTACTGGCCGCGCTGCTTGCGCTGGGCATCGCGATGCTGCTCGAATTGCAGCAACCGCGCACCGCGATGACGACGGTGTTCGTCCTGATGCAGCCGTTCAGC
Source organism: Paraburkholderia terrae (assembly GCF_002902925.1). Lineage (GTDB taxonomy): Bacteria > Pseudomonadota > Gammaproteobacteria > Burkholderiales > Burkholderiaceae > Paraburkholderia > Paraburkholderia terrae. The sequence continues at coordinate 1,023,247 of NZ_CP026112.1, forward strand.
GGGATGGTACTCGCGAAGAGTTTTTATCGGATCGTCGGAACGTTCGTCGGCATGCTGGCCGCGCTGCTGCTCGGCGCACTGTTCGCGCAGCAGCCCGAGCTGTACATGCTCGGCATCACCGCCTGGATGGGCGTGTGTGTGGCGGCGGCGGTCCGGTATCGGCATTTTAGATGGTATGGCTTCGTGCTGGCTGGCTATACCGCGGCGTTGATCGGCATTCCGACCGTGATGGAACCGAATGGCCTGTTCCTCGCCGCGTTGACGCGCGCCGCGGAAGTGGCGATCGGCATCGTCTGCTCGGCGGCCGTCAGCGCGCTGATCGTGCCGCGTCGATCGAGCCTCGCGCTGCAAAACGCACTGCAATCGAGGCATTTGAATTTTACGGCCTTCGCAGTGAAAGTGCTCGATGGGGCCGTCGAGCGCGGCACGTCCGAGCGCTATTTCGCGGACCTGGTCGATGAGGTCGTGGGCTTCGAGGCCACACGCGCGTTCGCCGCTTTCGAAGATCCCGGCATGCGCTCGCGCAGTCAGGTGCTTGCAAGGTTGAACCACGAGTTCATGGACGTCTGCGCACGACTGCACGCGCTGCATCAGTTGAGAAAGCGCCTGCGCGGCAACCCGTCCGTCCAGGCCGTGCAAGCGACTGCGCCATATTTCCACGAACTTTCGCAATTGCTCGGCGCACACAAAGAGCGCCGCTTCGATTCATCCGATGCCGCACGCATCGCGATCAGACTCAAAGCCTTCCAGGCGACGCTGCCCGCCAGAATGCGTGCGACACGCCGTCCGCTGGAATCGGACGAGCCGCAGTGTCTACCCGATTTCGATACCGCTGGCGAATTGCTGTATCGCTTCGTAGTCGAGTTCATTCGCTATATCGACACGTATGCGTCGCTGGAGACCAATCACAATCCGGCGCGCGAGCGGCCGCCCGTGCGCTACGTCAGCCGGACCAACGCGTTCGTGGTCGCTTGCACGTTTGCGCGCACGGCGGCTGTCGTCGGCGCGATCAGCTGGTTCTGGATCGCGACGAACTGGCCGAGCGGCGGCATGGCCGTGATCGGTGCAGCGCTCACGTGCGCGCTGACTTCCGCGGCGCCGAACCCCGTCAAGCTCGCGCTGCAGATGTCGGTCGGCGCGGCGTGCGCGACGATCGCCGGCTATCTGGTCACGTGCTATGTGTATCCCGCGGTCGATGGTTTTCCGCTGCTGTGCGCGATGCTCGCGCCCGTGCTCGCCGTCGGCACCTTCTTCGCGTCGCGGACGAAGACAGCGGGTTACGGCGTCGGCTTCACGGTCTTTTTCTGCCTGCTCGCCGCGCCCGACAACGTCGTCGTGTACGCGCCCGATCTGCTGATCAACAATGGCATTGCGATCGTCGTGTCGATGCTCGTGACGGCCATCGGCGCCGCAATCGTGTTCCCGGTGCAGATGCCGTGGCTGATCGCGCGTATCGAAGGCGACCTGCGCAGCCAGGTCACGCTGGCATGCACGGCGCCGCTCGCGGGTCTCGCACATCGCTTCCAGTCGAGCACGCACGATCTGATGCACCAGCTGCGCATGCTGCTGCCGAAGCGTTCGCGACGCCATCGCAACGCGCTCAGATGGATGCTCGTCACGCTCGAAGTCGGGCACGCGACTATCGATCTACGCAGCGAGATCGAACGCGCCACATACGCAAGCGACGCACACGCCCGATGGAAGCCGTCTCTCGATCGCGTCACGCGCGATCTCGCGCAGCTATTCGAGCGGCCCGACAAAACGCATGTCGAACGAACGCAAATCTCCGTGCGTGCGGCGATGCGGGTTGTTCAGCAAGTGCTGGAAGCCGTCCATGCGGACCGCGAGAAGCGTCACGATCAGCAGCGCATCCTCAGTTGCCTGCATTTCATCCGCACAGCGCTGCTCGACAAAGGCGCGCCGTTCGACACGCGTTGATCCCCGGCACATCTCGAACAATGCAATCGACACAACAGTCTTTTGCGTCGTCACGACGCCCAGCGCAAACGCGAAAACCCCAGCCTAAACCGATCTTGCCGCAACCAGGAAGAATGCCTTCCAGCCGTCCCTCTTAATCCACGCCGATCTCAGTCATATATTGGAACCACTGCTTACGCAGCCATTGAAACAACTGGAGAGATTGAAATGAAAGCGCTAAGTTGGTCCTGATTGCCTGTTCGTTGTCCGCTGCGGCGCTTGCGCACGCGCAGACGGCGCCGGCGGACGAAAGCGCGCAACAGGTCGCACAGGCGAACGCAGCACGCGTCGCGCAACCCGAAGCGCAGCGTCCCGTCGCGAAGCGGGCGAAGAAGGCCGATGAGTGTGTCGGTCCCGTGAGCTACTGCGTGATGTATTTCGGTAGCTGACCAGAGCGGCACCGCGCAGCCGCCTGAAACATCGGGCGGAATGAGCGGAAATCGAGCGACAGCCGGACCACGCACACCAACAACAAGACGTGCAAACCGGCTTTCGCGAGCGTGACATCGGAGAGACTTTCATCATGTACGAAGACCGGATTCGCTGTGCCGCGGTGCGCGGCAAGATCACATCGGCGGCGCAGGCAGCGCTGCTGATCGACAATGGCATGCGCGTCGGCGCGAGCGGCTTCACGCGCGCGGGCGATGCGAAGGCAGTTCCCGTTGCGCTGGCCGAACGCGCTCGCAGCGAAGGCAAGCCGCTGCGGATCACGTTGATAACGGGCGCATCGCTGGGTCACGGCGTCGACAGTCTGTTGACGGACGCCGGTGTGCTCGCGCGCCGTATGCCGTTCCAGGTCGACAGCACCTTGCGCAAGGCGATCAATCGCGGCGACGTGATGTTCGTCGACCAGCATCTGTCGGAGACGGTCGAAATGTTGCGCGCCGGCCAGCTCGGCAAGCTCGACGTCGCGATCATCGAAGCCGTCGCGATCACCGAGACGGGCGGCATCGTGCCGACCACATCAGTCGGCAATTCGGCGAGCTTCGCGATTCTCGCCGACAAGGTGATCGTCGAAATCAATCTGGCGCAGCCGCTCGCGCTCGAAGGTCTGCACGACATCTGGATTCCGGGCCGCCGTCCGCATCGCGATCCGCTGCCCGTCGTGCGCCCGAGCGATCGCGTCGGCACGACGGCGATCGAGATCCCGCCCGAAAAGATCGCCGCCATCGTCATCACGAACAAGCCCGACAGCCCATCGACTGCATTGCCCGCTGACGAAGACACGGCGTTGATCGCCGGTCATCTGATCGAGTTCCTGCAGCATGAAGTCGCGCATGGACGCATGCCTTCGCCGTTGCCGCCGTTGCAGGCAGGTATCGGCACGATTGCGAATGCGGTGCTGGCCGGCTTCGCCGATTCGCCGTTCGAGCCGTTCTCGATCTACTCGGAAGTCCTGCAGGATTCGACCTTCGATCTGATGGATGCCGGCAAGGTCACGTTCGCGTCGGGCGCGTCGATCACGTTGACGGAAAAGCGCCAGGCGCAGGTGTTCGGCGATCTCGCGCGCTATCGCGACCGGCTCGTGCTGCGTCCGCAAGAGGTCAGCAACCATCCCGAAGTGATTCGCCGTCTGGGCCTGATCGCGCTGAACACCGCGCTCGAATTCGACATCTACGGCAACGTGAATTCGACGCATGTCGGCGGCACGCACATGATGAACGGCATCGGCGGTTCGGGCGACTTCGCGCGCAACGCGTCGTGCGCGATCTTCGCGACGAAATCGATCGCCAAGGACGGCGCGATTTCGAGCGTCGTGCCGATGGTGCCGCACGTGGACCACAACGAACACGATGTCGATATCGTCGTGACGGAGATCGGTCTTGCGGACCTGCGCGGACTCGCGCCGCGCGAACGGGCGTCGCTGATCATCGACCAATGCGTGCATCCGCTGTATCGCGATCTGCTGCGTGACTACTATCGCGATGCGCTGCGCTTTGGCGGGCAGACGCCGCACGTGCTGCGCGAAGCGTTCGCATGGCACGCGCGCTTTCAGGAAACGGGATCGATGCTGCCGGAGCGAAACGTCACAGTGTGACGTAATTGAACTGACGGACGTCAGGTGCCGCCGCCGACCAGACGCAAGCGCGTGATCTCCGACGGCGCGCCCAGACGCTTGGGTGGTCCCCAATACCCGGTCCCGCGGCTCGTATAGACCCACAGGTCGTCGAGCCGCGAAAGGCCTGCCACGAAAGGCTGTTGCAGCCGCACCGCAAAATTCCACGGAAAGAACTGGCCGCCATGCGTATGGCCGGACAGTTGCAGCGTGAAGCCCGCATCGGCCGCAGCTTCCGCCGAGCGCGGCTGATGCGCGAGCAGCACCTTGATCAGCACGTCGCCGGGCGCGCCTTCGAGCGCCGCAGCGGGATCGCTCTCGTGCGCGGGATCGAAGTGTCCCGCGGAAAAATCGGTGACGCCCGCGATCACCGCCTGCGCGCCATCGTGCTCGACGACGACATGCTCGTTGAGCAGCACATGCAGGCCGAGCCGCTGAAACTCGGCAATCCACGCATGGGCGCCCGAATAGTATTCGTGATTCCCCGTCACCAGATACGCGCCATGCCGCGCGCTCAGCCGCGATAGCGGCCGCGTGTGATCGGCAAGATGCTCGACGCTGCTGTCGACGACATCGCCCGTCACCGCGATCAGATCCGGCTCGAGCCGGTTCACGGCATCGACGATCGCATCGACGTAACCGCGCTTGATGGTCGGCCCGACGTGAATGTCGCTGATCTGCACGATGGTGAAGCCGTCGAGCGCGTGCGGCAGGTCTTTGATCGGCACGTCGATCGACACGACACGCGCACGGCGCCGCGCATTGAAAAAGCCGATGGCCGTCGACAGCAGCGCGAGCAGCGGCACCGCGATCGCGCTATTGATCTCCCAGCGCGCGGGATTCACCGCTTGCGGCGCGATTGCGTGAACGATCATCACGACGAGCAGCAGCAGCTCACGCGCAAACGTCAACACGAGCAGCGACGAGAAGAGACCCAGCGCGATCAGCCCCGCCCACGCGAGCCGGTCGCCGAGCGGTTGCGTCTGCAGGGAGCGCGCGATCATGCCGACGGGAATCAGCAGCACGGACAGCACGAGCCACAGCGCGCACAGCCCTTTCACGGCGGCATCGACGGGCAGTTCGGGAATGATCCGGATGCCGACATACACGTGCAGCAGGATGCCGATGGCAATGATCCGGACGAAAAACGATAGGCGGCGCATAGGTGGAAGTGGGGCGCGGATTGCGCGGAAGGTGAGTCGCAGAAAGCGCACGCCGTTGCAGAGCGGCGGCCAATCATTCTACAAGCAGTTCAGTGCGCTTGCCGAAGCCGTACGGACATGTCGGGGCAACGCCAATATGTGGGCGTTGCGATGCAGCATACGTGCGCTGCAAGTTCTTCGTCATGCCGATTAAATGCTTATTAAATGGCTATTGAATTGGGCGCATGAACGGACTATTCTGGAATGGAGCGTGACTGCCGGCGGCAGGCCTCGCGTCCCGTTCCCGGTGTCCCGGGCGCGCGAGACACTCCTCTGCAGGCGGCAGCTGCGCCTGATCGCCCAATCGGTTTGCGGTTTGGGAGGAGACGAATGATGAAAACGACAAAGTTCGCGCATCGCGAGCATCACATCGGTTACGAAGGCAGTCACGTGATGCTGCCTATGGTCGTGCTGTCCCTGATGGCGCTTGGCGTCTACTACGGCGTCCAGCACATCGACTTTTCCGAACTGGGGCGCACCGCGCTCTTTTACGTCGTGATGGTGTTCGTCGCGCTCGGCGTGGCGGGCCTGTTCGGCGTGGTCGGGGCGTGGCTGAGATCGCGCGGAGACGAGGCGGAAGAGGGTTTCTGCTTCGTCGGCGCGCTGATCGGCGCGATCGTGTTCTACGTCGCGCTGATGGCAAGCTGACGCTGCCCGGAGCGCGGCGGGCTTAGGGCAACGCCAGCCAGCGTCAGACGATTTGCGCCGCTTCGTCGAACGAAAAACGCGGGCTGCGCGGGAACAGCTTCGACGCGTCGCCGTAGCCGAGATTGATCAGGAAGTTCGACCGGACCGTCGTGCCCGCGAAGAACGCGGCGTCCACTTTCGCCTTGTCGAAGCCGGACATCGCGCCCGTGTCGAGGCCGAGCGCACGTGCGGCCATGATCAGATAGCCGCCTTGCAGCGTCGAGTTGCGGAACGCGGTTTCGGCGATCGCGGCTTCGTTGCCCGCGAACCAGCTGCGTGCATCGGCGTGCGGGAAGAGCTTCGGCAGATGGTCGTAGAAGGCCATGTCCATGCCGACGATCACCGTGACAGGCGCGGCCATGGTCTTTTCCAGGTTGCCTGCGGACAGCGCGGAACTCAGCCGCGCCTTGCCTTCCGGTGTCTTCACGAACACGAAACGTGCGGGGCTCGAATTGGCCGAGGTCGGGCCGAGCAGAACGAGGTCGACCAGTTGCCTGAGAAGCGCGTCGTCGACGGGCCGCGGCTGCCAGCCGTTGTGCGTGCGGGCGGTGCGGAATAGTTGATCGAGAGCGTCGTCGGAAAGAATCATGATGATGGGCTGAATGACGAAAAGTCGAATGAAAGCGCAAGCTGGCGGATGACCCGCGGCAGCGGCGCGTTCGATAATACCCGCTGTTTCCTGTGAAGAGAGGTTTCGCAAGCGCTATGCGGTGTTGTGCGCTCGCGATTGAAACGCAATGTCCGCCGATCTGTTCGACGATTTGCCAACGCCCGATGTGGCGTGGTTCCCCGACTGGCTCGCGCCCGATGCCGCCGCTGCATTGCTCGCGCGCATCGTCGACGAAGTCGCCTGGCAGCAGGATTCGATGTTCACACCCGCCGGCCGTGTGCCGTTGCCGCGCCTGACGGCATGGCAAGGCGAGTCCGATGCCGTCTATGTGTACTCGGGCATCCGCAACGTGCCGTCGCCGTGGACGCCCGCCGTCGCGGAACTGAGAGCCACCGTTGAAGCAACTTGCGGCGCGCCGTTCAATAGCGTGCTGCTCAACCGCTATCGCAGCGGCGCGGACAGCATGGGCTGGCATGCGGATCGGGAGCCCGAACTCGGCAAGGAGCCGGTGATCGCGTCCGTCAGCCTCGGCGCGACGCGACGCTTCGATCTGCAGCACAACAAGACGCACGTCGTGCAGTCTTATCCGTTGAAGGGCGGCAGCCTCCTCGTGATGCGCGGACGGACACAGGCCGAGTGGCGGCATCGCGTGCCGAAGGAGCCGAAGGTGCAGGGCGAACGCGTGAACCTGACCTTCCGCTTCGTGACGCCAGGGCGCTAGCTGCGCATGCTCCTGCTACAAGTACGATAAAACTTTTAAAAAATTTATGCGCATAAGGAATCGGTTTCAGGCAGCCGATTCGAGGCGTCGATGGATGGTCGGCGCTAGCCGCTCGAAGGGCAGTGTGCTTGCTGCGATCGCGGCCATGTCCGGGTACTGCTCGCGGACGATATCGGTCAGCACCTGGCCGGGCGGCGCTTCAACGAACACCTTCGCGCCCATTTCGATCATCACGGTCAGCGCGTCGAACCAGCGGACCGTGTAGCGCATGTTCGTGGCGAGATCGTCGCGCACGGCATCCGCCGTATACAGCGCGCGGCCGCCGCGATTGCCGATATAGCCGCTCGACGGCGCGCGAAACGGGACATCGCGCGCGTAGTCCGTCAGCGCATCGGCGGCTGCCGCGAGCAGTTCGCAATGCGACGGCACGCTGACGGCGAGCCGCGTCGCCTTGCGCGCGCCTGCCGCTAACGCTCGCTCGTTGAATGCATCGAGCGCAGCGTCCGAGCCTGCCACGACGATCTGACGCGGCGCGTTCACATTGCCGACGTAGACGCGGGCTGCGGCGTCGCGTGCCTGCGCGTCGGCGAGCTTCTCGATTTCGTGTTCGGTCAGCCCGGCAATCGCGGACAGGCCATAGCCACGCGGATACGCCGTTTCCATCAGTTCGGCGCGCTTGCGCACCATGAGCAGCGCGGCCGCGAAGTCGATTGCGCCGCAACTCACGGCGGCTGCATACGCGCCCACCGACAAACCCGCGCTCAGTTCGGGCGCCAGTCCTTCGGCGGTGAGCGCGCGCTGTATTGCGACGCCTGCGATCAGCAAGCCCATCTGCACGGCGACGGTCGATTCGAGCGCTGTTTGGGTGTCGAGTGTCAGCACGTCGACGTTCAGCACGGCGGATGCTTCGTCGAGCGTTGTCTGAATGGCGGTATGCGTGCCGAGGCGATGCAGGAAGCCTTCGGTTTGCGCGCCCTGGCCAGGGAAAATAAAAGCGAGCATTAGAGCGCCCAGGGATCGGAGACGAGCCGTGGACCGCTCGCATGTCGCGCCATCACGCGCGCCTTGCCGGACGCGTATTCGGCGAGCGCGACGCCGCCTGCGGGCGTTTCGAGTTGCGCGTCGATGCGGATGCCTGCATGTGCTGCGTGTTCATCGAGTTTCGCCTGGATGCGTTGTGCTTCGTCGCGTGGTAAATGATTCGGCATCCGTATTAATAAATCGAGGTCGCTGGTCGCGGTGGCGGTGGGCTTGCCGGATGCAAGTTCGAAACCGACGCTTCCTGTTGGTCCCCAAATGAATGAATCAATGCATGACGTGTCGCGCCGCAGCGCATCTAGCGCGACGAAAACGGGAAGTGCGGCGCGATCCGCGACAAGCAACGCGGAATCCAACGAAGAAGACAACAACGCTTCAGGCCTGAAAACAGCCTCGATATCATCACTATGCGCCCACGTTCCATACCGCTCATTGCGCGCCGCGCCGCGCAACCCGATGGCTACCAATCCTGCCGCCGCCTGCGCCCGTCGCACGACAGCGAACGGCGCGCGCGCGAACGCAGCGCGGACCCACGCCGGTTCGTGATCGAACGATTCGAGCCGCCGCAAGCGCACGATGTCGTGCGCTTGCCAGCGCAGATCGTCAGTAACGAGCGCGTCTTCTGGCGCAAACGGCGCGGCCGCGCAAACACGCATCACGCAGCGTCCCACTGTTCAGCGAGCTTGCGCCGCACTTCGATCGACGCAGCGCGCGTCTTCTTCGCCGCATCCGACTCCAGCCGCCGCGACAACCCGCGCGTATCCGAGCGGGCGCTCCTGGCCGCTTCCGCGAGCACGCTGCGCACGCTTTCGATTTGCGCTTGCGTGGGCTCATCAGCATCGACGCCCTCGATCAGCGTGTCGAGCAGCCCGAGCTTCGCGAACGACGCCATCGTGTACGACATCGGCGTGATCGTTTCGCCGAGCTTGTCGAGTTCTTCGACCGTGCGGCGCGTGACGCGCGCGGCGGCTTCCTTGCCCATCGCGTGTACCAGCGTGCCGGGCGCATCGAGCGCGACGATCCGGTTTGCCTGATAGCCGTGCGCGAGGAACGCGCCCGACATCGCGGGACCCACGATCAGCGCAACCACAGGATGCCCGGCGTCGCGCGCGCTCGCATACGCATCGACAGCCGACGCGCACGCCAGATGAATGCCGAGCGTCTCTTCGCGATACCCATACGCCTGGCTTTTGACATCGACGATCGCGACGATAGGGCGCTTGTGTTCCGACGACGCATCGCGCGCTACCGCTTCACGCACCGCTTGCGCGAGCTTCCAGCCCTGTTCGAGTCCGACGACGTTATCGCGCGCGCGCGGAAAGCGGTTGTCGGGGTCGGGGACGACGGAGAAGAAGGTCGCCATCTCGTTGCCAAGCGGCGCCTCGCCGGACCAGACGGGCGCGGCCGTCGACGTGTCGCCCGCAAGCGCCTTGAACCAGCGCATGCCGCGCGTCAGTACCGTATCGCTCATCATTGCTCCTTGCGCGGCGTGGCCGCTTCGTTTGGCTCGAACACATCGCGCATCGTTTCGGGCGTGACGTTTGCGGGATCGATGCGCGCGAGCCGCTCCAGATACTCGGCCACCTGTTCCGTGCGATGCGCCGCCGGCACGCCGCGCGCGAACGCATCGCGAACCGCGGCCTGGACGGCGTGCGCGTCGTCGTCGACGAGCGCGTCGGCAAGTCCTGTCGCCGTGCGTTGCTCGCCGCCGATCATCTGCCACACGCGGCGCCGGTCGCTCGAATCGAGTTCTTCGATGCCCGCTTCCTGTTCGATCACTTCGGGGCCGTTCATGCCGAGGCGTCCCTGTTTCGTCGCGACCAGATACGAGCACAGCCCGGCCGCGAGCGACATGCCGCCGAAGCATCCAACCATGCCCGCGATCACGCCGACCACGGGCACGTATCGCCGCAACGCGACGATCGCCGCCTGCATCTCCGCGATCACGGCCAGCCCCAGATTCGCTTCCTGCAAACGCACGCCGCCTGTTTCGAACAGCACGACGGGCCGCACGATCTTGCCGCGCTCGCAATCGCGCAGTGCGAGTTCCAGCGCCGCGGCGATCTTGCTGCCCGACACTTCGCCGATGCTGCCGCCCTGAAACGCCGACTCGATCGCGGCGATCACGGCCGGCTGGCCGTCGATTGTGCCGCGCGCGATCACCGCGCCATCGTCGGCCTGGCAGACGATGCCTTGCAACGGCAGCCACGGCGATTCGATGCGGTCGAACGGGCCGAGCAGTTCGCGGAACGTGCCTTCGTCGAGCAGCGCGCGGGCGCGCTCGCGTGCCGTCAGCTCGATGAAGCTGTCGCGCAACACCGGCATCGACGGTGGGTTGTGTATCGTCGCCGTGCTCATGAGCTTGCTCCTTCGTCGGCCGCTTCGATGGCCTCCGCGAGACGCAGCGCGACCACGCCCGGCGTCGCGCCGAAGTCGTTGATCTCGATCTGCGCCGCGCCGTCATAGCGCGTGAAGAACCGGTCGAGCACGCTCTTCCAGATGTGCCCGTAGCCGTCGACGCTGGTGCGCACGGTCACGGTCGCCTGCATCGCGCCGGCGGGCGACAGCAGCACTTCGAGATCGCCCGAACCGACCACGCCCACATGCGAGCGCGTGGTGATCGCGCGTTGCGCCGGATAATCGAAAGTCATCTGTTCCATCAGTTTTCAGCTCCCGCTGGAGCGTGACGCGCCAGCTTGTCGATGAAGAGGGTGGCGGCGAGCAGATCGGCTGCGCCGCCAGGAGAAGCGTTGAGCGAAAGCAATTCGGTTTCGAGCGCGTCGAACGCGACGCGTCCCGCCGCCGTCGCGACGCCGCCCGCCGCGAGCACGGCGCGCGCGCCGCGTTGCCCTGCATGCAGACCGGCGAGACCGGCGCGATGCAGGAGGCAGGTATCGTCGAGCGCGGCCATGATCGCGAGCAGCGTGTCGACACGCGCAGCGTTTTCGCCGATGCCTTTCGCGCGTGCCGCGCGCAACGCGGGCAGACCGACGCCGATCACGTGCGGGAAACCGTCCTGCGCTTCCTGACGCGCGCCGCCGACATTAAACCGTTGACGCACGCGCTCGCCGTGACTGTCGACGGGTGCGGCGAAGCGGTCGGGAAAGCAGGCGATCTGCGCGCCGAGTTCGCAGACGCGCGCGGCGTGCGAGTGCGTGCGTTCATACGGCAGCAGTTCGCGCAAAACGTTGTCGTCATCGTCGGCAATGATGGCCGCGCCCGCGACCAGCAGGCCGACAATCCAGATCGCGCCGCGATGCGCATTGCTGCCGTTCGTCGCGTGCATCATGTCGTGTTCGCCAGCGCGTCCGATCTGCGCAAGCTCCGCGCGCAGCGTCGCCGAAGGCAGGCGGCCACGCGATGCGCGCGCCAGCGCCGCGAAACTCGGTTCGAGGGAGCGTGCGGAGCGCAGCATAAGCGGCAAGTCCAGATCGCGATGCGCACCGCTGCCGCGCCCATCGACGAGCGCGGGTTTCGGCGTCAGTTGCGCTTCTTCGATCAGCGACTCGACCGCGAATCGTGCGAGCGTGGCATCGCACGGCGCGGCATCGACGCGAGGCAGACAGCGGGCGTTGGCACGCTGAGGCATGCCCGCGTCGAGCGGGATAGCGTATTGCAAGGCCATCGCATCACCAGCTGCGGAAACGTGCCGGCGGTGTGTACAGCCCGCCCGACCAGGTGACGAGATCGTCGATGCTGCGCGCCGCGAGCAGTGAACGCTTCGCTTCGCCGCGCCGGATGCCGAGATCTTCTGGATACGCGACGATGCCCCGGCGGCGCAGTTCGGCCGTCTTTTCGGGCTTCGCGCGCAAGCCGATCGGCGTCACGCCGGCGACCGCCGCGACCGCCGCGCGCCGCTCTTCGACGCCTTCGGCCTTGTGCAGATGCGCGATGCCTTCTTCCGTCACGACATGGCTGACGTCGTCGCCGTAGATCATCACGGGTGCGATGGGCATGCCGCTTTTCGCGCCGACAGCGACGGCATCGAGTTCATCGACGAACGTCGGCTCGCCGCCTTTCTTGTACGTTTCAGCCAGTTGCACGACGAGTTTCTTGCCGCGCGACACGGGGCCTTCGTCTTTCAGCAGCTTGAGCCACGCTTCGCTTGAATGACGGCGGCCGCGCGGATCGTGACCCATGTTCGGCGCGCCGCCGAAGCCCGCCAGACGCCCGCGCGTGACCGTCGACGAATTCGCGTCGCCGTCTATCTGCAGCGTCGAGCCGATAAACAGATCGACACCGTATTGCCCGGCTAGCTGGCACAGCACGCGGTTCGAGCGCAGCGTGCCGTCGCTGCCCGTGAAGAACACGTCGGGGCGCGCTTCGACATACCCCTCCATGCCGACTTCGCTGCCGAAGCAATGCACGCTTTCGACCCAACCCGATTCGATGGCGGGAATCAACGTGGGATGCGGATTGAGCGTCCAGTTGCGGCAGATCTTGCCCTTCAGTCCGAGCGACTCGCCGTAAGTCGGCAACAGCAGCTCGATGGCGGCCGTGTCGAAACCGATGCCGTGATTCAGCGACGTCACGCCGTACGGCTCGTAGATGCCCTTGATGACCATCATCGCGGTGAGCACCTGCAAATCGCCGATATGGCGTGGATCGCGTGTAAACAGCGGCTCGACGGCGAACGGGCGGTCGGCCTCGACGACCACGTCGACCCACGAAGCGGGAATATCGACGCGCGGCAGTTCATCGACGATCTCGTTGACCTGCACGATCACGATGCCATGGCGGAACGCGGCGGCTTCGGCGATGGTCGGCGTGTCTTCCGTGTTCGGGCCGGTGTAGAGATTGCCGTGCCGGTCGGCTTTTTCCGCGCACAGCAGCGCGACGTTCGGCGTGAGGTCGACGAACATGCGTGCGTACAGTTCGACATACGTATAGATCGCGCCGATTTCGAGCTGGCCGTCTTCGAGCAGTTGCGCGACGCGCAGGCTCTGCGGACCCGCGAACGCAAAATCGACCTTGTGCGCGATGTTCCTTTCAAAGAGCGTCAGATGCTCGGGGCGGCTGATGCTCGAAATCAGCAGATGCACGTCATGCACCTTCTGCGGATCGACCTTCGCGAACGAGCGCGACAGAAAGTCGGCCTGCTTCTGGTTGTCGCCTTCGAGCGCTACGCGATCGCCGGGGCGGATCAGCGTTTCGAGCGCATCGACGATGCGATGCGCGGGCAGGATGCCGTCTTCGAGCCAGGGCTCGATCGCGGCGAGCCTGCGTCGCTTCTCGTCGCGTTTGGTGGTCCAGGAACGCGCGGCAGATGACCCTGCGGGCGCTTCCGTTGACTGTGCCAATCCGAGCTTGGCTGATTCGATTCGCTGATTCATCGGTGCTTCAACTCCCGATAGTGGTTGGAGTGCGCGCGGGCCGTCCGCGCTTTCGGCGCGGGGTGGCCGCGGCGGCTTCCGCCTGCGCGCGTTCCGTCAAGAAACGATAGACCAGTTCGCCCGTGCCCAGCAGGTGAGCGGAGATGAGCGACTGGGCGGCGGCGATGTCCTTGCGTTCGACGGCGGCAAGGATGTCCAGGTGTTCGGCATCGGATTCGCCCTTGTAAGCGGGCAAACCAAATTTCAGTCTCAGATAGCGCTCGCCGCGCCGGTGTAGCGCCGCGATCATCTCTGCGAGCTGAGGGCGGTTGGCGGGCGCGTACAAGGCGGTGTGGAACGCTTCATTGCGGGCCACGTAAAGGGTAGGGTCCGGTTCGCTCTCGGCGGCTTTGCAAAGCGCCACCGCTTCGCGCAGCGACTCGGGAGTGTGATTCGGAATCGCCAGCGTGATCGCAAGGCTTTCGAGCGCCGAGCGGATCTCGTAGATCTCGCGCGCCTCAGCAGGCGAGAGCCGCGCGACGCTCGCGCCCTTGTTCAGCTCGACTTTCACCCAGCCTTCACTTTCCAGCTGGCGCAGTGCTTCGCGCACGGGAATTGCGCTGACCGAGAAGTGCCGCGCGATCGCGTCCTGCCGCAGCGGCGCGCCGGGCTCGAGTGAGCCTTCGACGATTGCCGTGCGCAGCGCCTCCGCGATCACACGCGAAGTGCTGGGCCGCGGCTCATGCGCCGTGGGCAGCAAGGGGACGCGCGGGGCGCTGTCCAGGGGAAAACCACCGGTTGCGTTGTTCATGACATCAAATATTATATATAAAAACGACGAATTTCTAGCGGGCAAACCCGGGGTTTTCATAAAGGCACGGCGCTGACGCGCGGCGCCTCTCGCACATGCGGCGGCCCGCATGCGGGGGAGCCGTTGTGCCGTGACGGTCACCCAATCCAACCGTAGTACATGGAGGAGCAGGAGCATGTTGAATTCTTCGATATCGGACCGTGCGGGAACCGTGCGGCAGAAGACGCCGCTCAACCGGTCGCAGATCGCCGGCTTTTGGGGCGCGTGGGCGGGCTGGACGCTGGATGGGATGGACTCGTTCATTTATGCGCTGGTGCTGACGCCGGCGCTGACTGAATTGCTGCCGCGCTCGGGCTATGCGGCGACGCCCGCGAACGTCGGACTTGCCGGTTCGATCCTGTTTGCGCTCTTCCTGGTGGGTTGGGGGCTGTCGTTCATCTGGGGCCCGCTCGCGGACCGTTTCGGCCGCACGAAGGTGTTGGCGGGCACGATTTTCACGTTTGCGATCTTTACTGGCCTGTCGGCGACGGCGCATAACGTGTGGGAGTTGGGCATCTATCGCTTCATTGCTGGCGTGGGCATTGGCGGCGAATGGGCGCTGGCGGGGACCTATGTCGCCGAGGCGTGGCCCGAGGATCGCCGCAAGATGGGCGCGGGCTATCTGCAGACGGGCTACTACGCGGGTTTTTTCCTGGCTGCCGCGCTGAACTACACGATTGGCGTGCATTTCGGCTGGCGCGCGATGTTCCTGACGGGGGCGGTGCCCGTGGTCGTCGCGATCATGATTCTCACGCGGGTGAAGGAGTCGGACAAATGGCAACGGGCCGAATCGCGCGACGTGGTGCGCGTGAGCCCGATGCGCGAGATTTTTGGGCCGACGTATCGGCGGCGTACCTGGGTCATGTGTGCGCTGTTGACGATCGCGATTATTGGATTGTGGGCGGGGGCGGTGTATGAGCCTTCGGCGGTCATTCAACTCGCGACGCGGGCCGGCATGGCAAGGCCTGAAGCATTGAAGATGGCTTCGATCGCGACGGGGTTGCTGTCGATCGGGACGATTCTTGGGTGTCTTGCGTTGCCGCCGCTGGCCGAGCGGTTTGGGCGCAAGAAAACGCTTGCTGTGTATTTTGCCGGGATGGCGATGGCGATTATTGGCAGCTTTGGCTGGGCCTTTTATCTGCCTAACGGGTTGGCGCCGTTTATTGCCTGGCTGTTTGTGCTTGGGTTCTTTGGTGGGAATTTCGCGCTGTTTAGCCTGTGGCTGCCTGAATTGTTCGAAACGCGTGTTCGCGCGACGGCTTTTGCTTTTTGTACTTCGTTTGGGCGGTTTGTTGGGGCGGGGGTGAATTTTCTGCTTGGGGCGGCTGTGCTCAGTATGCATACGCTTGGCGTGCCTGTTGCGCTGACGGCGCTTGCGTTTATTGTCGGGTTGCTTGTGATTCCGTTTGCTAAGGAGACTAAAGGGGAAGTTTTGCCGCAGTGATTTTGTGGCGGCTTCGCGGCGTGGGGTGGTTTGCTTTGTGTTTGCGCTGGCATCCGCGATTTGTTAGCGTGCTTCACGCGTCGCCCCTGTGCGGGGCGGCACCTACTTTTCTTTGCCGCCGCAAAGAAAAGTAGGCAAAAGAAAGCGGCTCACACCGCCAGTTCTAATGCTTGCCTGAGGGCCGTCAAAGGTTCTTACGCTTCACACGGCAGCGTCTCTGTTGGCGCTCGTTGCCAACGCTTCGAATGAACGCCTCACCCGCTTCGAATACTTGTACTCGGGCAAGCGGCAGCGAATGGTATGTGCCGCCCAGGTGGCAAACTGTGTGTAGGTTGTCGCGTCGTATAGCTTGGCGCTCTTACAGGGTGGAACGCGTGCGCTACCGGTCCGGAGTGAGACGTGTGCAGTACTACGGCCTACACACAGTTTGCCACCTGGGCGGCGGTGGAATATCTGGCACGGCGTGCTCCGACGCGTGCGCGTGAAGCGGGTGAGGCGCTTATTCAGAGCGCTGGCTACGAACATGGGTCACGTGATTGCCGTGTGAAGCGTAAGGCCCGTTGGGGTCCCTCAGGCAGGAAGAAATATTGGCGGTGTTAGCCGCTTTCTTTTGCCTACTTTTCTTTGCGGCGGCAAAGAAAAGTAGGTGCCGCCCCGCACAGGGGCAACGCGTGAGGCTAGATAACAAAACGCGGATGCCAGCGCAGAGGCAAGCACAAAACAGCAACGCCCACGCCGCGAAGGCGCCAAACGAATGCCCGCACAGGGGCGACGCATGAAGCACGAAGGCAAATCGCGGATGCCAGCGCAGAGGCAAGCACACAACAGCGACGCCCGCGCCGCGAAGCCGCCAAACGAATGCCCGCACAGGGCGACGCTTGAAGCACGAAGGCAAATCGCGGATGCCATCGCAGAGGCAAGCACACAGCAGCAACGCCCGCGCCGCGAAGGCGCCAAAACGAATGCCCGCACAGGGGCGACGCCTGAAGCACAAAGGCATAACGCGGATGCCAGCGCATACACAAAGCAAACCACCCAGCGTCGCAGACAAAAAACCCACTAACTCGCACGCAAGCGCAAAACCGACACCAACGGCCACCCAAGATTAACGCCAAGACTGGCAACAACAATCAACACCATCCCACCCATCTGCGAAACACCGAGCGCACGTCCATAAACAATTGCATCGACGGCAATCGCCGTCAGCGGATACACGAACAGCAGAACCGCGATCACCGGCGTCGTGAGCTTCGGCAGCGCGCCATAGATCAGCACATAAGAAAGCCCGGTGTGCAACACACCCATTCCGATCAACCAGAACCACTGCATCGGCCCGATATGCTCCGCGCCGAGCGGCGCGATAAACGGCAAGCACACGACACCAACAGCACATTGCGCAAGCGTCAGCAGATGCGGCCGCAGATCGCCAAGACTCTTGGCAATGAGCGTGACACTCGCATAGAGCACGGAACCAGCGAGCGCCTCGCCAATCCCGATCAGATAACTCGAATGTCCCTGCAATGAACCCGCTCCCGCGACGCCCGACGCAAGCACAAGCCCGACGAACGCCGTTGCGATCCACCCCAACCGGTCGATACCCAGCCGCTCATTGAACAGCGCAGCACCGATCAACACGACCCAAAACGGCTGCACATGAAACACGACCGTCGCCACCGCGATGCTCGTGCGATGAATCGCATCGAAGAAACCGACCCACTGGGTAACCATCAGCACGCCGGATAGCGCCGCAAGCAGCACCGTACGTCGCGTGAAATAACGGCGCGCGAAGTAGCCCTTATATGCGCAGTACGCAGCAAGCGATAGAAACCCGAACAGGCAGCGAAAGAACACCAGCGTCAGCGCGCCGAGCCGCGCTTCCTCGACGAACACGCCAATCGTGCCCATCAACAGGCCGCCGCTCGCAAGCGTGAGCGCGCCTTGCTGGCTTCGGCTGAGCGATATCGACGATACCGACGACAAAGACATGGCAGTAAATCCCTCGATCGCGTTGTATGCATCCGAGTATCGATCCGTTGCCTTATCGTGGCAAACGAATAAAATTGAGAAATTCCATAAGCCGGATTGATAAATCATGCACCCCGAGTTCGATGTCGATCTGCTGCGTACCTTCGTCGCCGTCGTCGAGGCGGGCAGCTTCACGAAAGCGGCTGTCACCGTGCATCGCTCGCAGGCGGCAGTCAGCATGCAGATCAAGCGGCTCGAGCGAATGCTCGGCACGACGCTTTTTGCTCGCGATACACGCAACCTCTCGCTGACGCGGCCCGGCAATACGCTGCTCGAATATGCGCGGCGCGTGATCGATCTGCACGAAGAAGCGTGGTCGGCCATCGTGCGGCCCGAGGTGACGGGGCGCGTCGTGCTCGGCGCGCCGGACGATTACGTGTCGTCGCTGTTGTCGCCCGTGTTGCGGCGCTTCTCGAACCTGTATCCGCACGTGGAGATCGAGATCGTCTGCGCGCAGAGCACCGCGCTCGCGCCGATGCTCGCGGACAACAAGATCGACCTCGCATTCGTCACGCGCGACCGCAAATTGCGCGGCGAATTCGTGCGCAGCGAGCCGATGGTGTGGGTCGGAGCATCCGAAGATACGTCCGTGCTGAACGTGTCGCCGTTGCCGGTCGGGCTGTACGAGCCCGGCTGCGTCGCGCGCACGAATACGCTCGCGGCGCTCGACCGGGCACGCATCCGGTATCGCGCCGCGTACAGCAGCGCGAGCCTGAGCGGCCTCGTCGCGACCGTCGACGCGGGGCTTTCCGTAATTGCGCTCGCGCGCTGCAGCGTGCCGTCGCGACTCGCGATTCTTGGCGCCGAGCAAGGCCTGCCTGTGATCGAACCGCTCGACATCGTCGTCGCGCGCAGTGCGAAATCGGATCGCCCGACATGCGACTATTTCGCCGCGCAGATGATGCAGGACCTGTCGGTGCGCGGGTCGCCGCGCGAGACGCGGGAGGCGCGCGAAGCGCGAGCGAGGGCGTGACGCCTGGCTTGCATGCCGCGCTTACGCCGTATGCTGGCGACGGCAACCGCCACGCGCATTGACGGAGTTGTTAATAACGCGGGCCCGCGTTTTGCGGCCCATCATGACATCTGACGAAAGCGCGAACGCGTGCCTTGCGCGTGTGTCGAACGGACACAAACGAAGCAGCAAGTCGAGACGAACGTCACACATCAGACACATGACAGGAGGGCCAGCCATGAAAACACGTACTCTCTGCGCCGCGCTACTTACCACCGGCCTGTTCGTGAGCAGCGCGAGCTTCGCGCAACTAAACCTTCAGCAATTCGGCATCGGCGGCGGCAATTCGTCGGGCAATGCGGGCGCGGCCGCTTCGTCGGGCGGGATCGGGCAATTGCTGCAGACCTACGTCGGCGCAAACCAGCAGGTGTTGAGCGGCCAGTCGAGTCTCGCATCGGCGATGGGGCTCTCGGGCGCCGCGAGTCAGGCGCAGCAGGCATCCGGACTGTTGAGCGGCGGCACGCCATCGGTTAGCCAGTTGTCGCAGGTGGGCAGCACGCAGCAGTCGTTGTCGCAGACGCTCACGCAGGCGTTCACGAGCCGCGCATCGGACCCGTCGACGCCCGTCGACAAGCAGGCGTTCACCAACGGCCTCACATCGCTCGGCCAGGGCGTGAGCCAGTATTCGAGCCTGCAATCGAGCCTCGGCAGCGTCGGGCAGATGAATCCGTCGTCGTTGCTGCAAGCGGGCATGAATCCGCAGACGGCGCAGGCCGCGTCGTATATCGCGCAGTCCGCGCCGGGGCAGTTACAGTCGCTCGCGTCGACGTTGAGCGCGGCCGTGCAGTTCGCGTCGAGCCATGGCATCAGCGTGCCGTCGATTGCGACCTCGGCGCTCAAAGGTTTCTGACGCGCATTCATGGTGCTCAGGCGGCGCGTGATGCATTGCAGCGTCTTGCAATCCGTCATGTGTCGCCACGCGCGATGCGATGATCGGCGCGCATCCGTTCGACCGTTCGTAAATGGGCCTTCGCATATGAGGGCTTCGCGCACGGCGCGGGTCAATGACGGTACGCTGTCGCTCATCCCTACAGCGCGCATACAAGCAGGTAACCAGCGGCAACGCCACCCACGCTAACCAGGAGCACCGGATGTCCAGCACTCTTGATCTCGACCGCTATTTCAGGCGTATCGGCTATACGGGGCCGCAGGCCGCGACGCTCGACGTGTTGCGCGAGCTGC
Organism: Paraburkholderia terrae; assembly: GCF_002902925.1. Taxonomy (GTDB): domain Bacteria; phylum Pseudomonadota; class Gammaproteobacteria; order Burkholderiales; family Burkholderiaceae; genus Paraburkholderia; species Paraburkholderia terrae. The sequence goes on from NZ_CP026112.1 coordinate 1,043,363, forward strand.
AACGCCTGCATCCGTTGTCGATCCCGTTCGAAAACCTCGATCCGCTGACGGGCCGCCGCGTCGATCTGGATCTGCCTGCCGTCGTCGACAAGCTGATCGAGCGGCGACGCGGCGGCTATTGTTTCGAGCAGAACCGGCTGTTCGCGCATGTGCTGATGCAACTCGGCTTCGATGTAACGCCGATGATCGCGCGAGTGCTGTGGGGCCGCGAGCCGGACGCGATCACGCCGCGCACGCACATGCTGCTGCGCGTGACTGTCGACGATCAGCCGTGGATCGCCGACGTCGGCTTTGGCGCGGTCACGCTGACGTCGCCGTTGCGGCTGCAAACGGGCGTCGCGCAACAGACCGCACACGAGCCATTCCGTCTCGCCGATGCATCGCAGGGCGCGTTCGATCTCGAGGTGCTATCGGGCGAAACGTGGCTCAAGACGTATCGTTTCGACCTGCAGCGCGCGGAGTGGATCGATTACGAGGTATCGAACTGGTACACGTCGACGCATCCCACGTCGTTCTTCACGACGAGCCTCGTCGTATGCCGCGTGACACCGGAAGGGCGGCTGACGCTGTACAACGACCGTCTTACCGCGCGTTCGATAGACGGCGAAGCGATCGAGCGCCGGATCGAAAGTGCGCACGAGCTTGAAATATGCCTGCGGGACACGTTCCTGATCGAGCTTGGCGATATCGATGTCGCGGAGATTTATCGGCGCGTGTCGACTGAAAACGCTTCATAGGTCGAGGGTGATGATCGCGCGGCTCATCGTTCAGACGGTGTTGTGGCTTGCGGGCATGGGTGCCGTGCTGTTCGGCGCGGCGGGCACGTTCGCGTGGCCGGGGGCGTGGGGTTATCTGTTCGAAATGGGCGCGCTGGGGCTGTGGGTCGGGGTGTGGCTCGCGGGCCACGATCCGGCGTTGCTTGCGGAGCGGCTTGGTTCTTTTATTCAACGCGGGCAGGGCGCTTGGGACAAGTTCTTCATGGTGTGCGTTGCCATTGCGTGGTGCGCGTGGCTCGTGCTGATGGGATTCGATGCGCGGCGGTTTTATTGGTCGTCGATGCACCCATCGCTGCAGGTTGTGGGTGTGCTTGCTATTCTGGTTAGCATGGTTGCTATGCGGTCGGTTTTTCGTGCTAATAGCTATGCTGCGCCCGTTGTGAAGATCATGGCTGAGCGTGGGCATAAGGTTAGCGATAGCGGGCCATATGCGTACGTGCGGCATCCGATGTATGCGTGGGCTATTTTGTTTCTGTTCGGCACGCCGTTGTTGCTGGGCTCTTTTTGGGGGCTTGCCTGTGTGCCGTTGCTGGTCGTTGGGCTTGCTTATCGCGCAGTGCTCGAGGAGCGCATGCTGTGCGAGCAACTCGCGGGCTATAAGGAATATGCTGCGCGGGTTCGGTATCGGTTTGTGCCGTATGTGTGGTGAATTTTTTGTTTGTTTGTCTGCGACGCTGGGTGGTTCGCTTTGCTTTGCGCTGGCATCCGGTTTGGTTTTTTCGCCTTTGCGCTGGCATCCGCGATTTGTTATCTAGCTTCAGGCGTCGCCCCTGTGCGGGGCGGCACCTACTTTTCTTTGCCGCCGCAAAGAAAAGTAGGCAAAAGAAAGCGGCTCACACCGCCAGCACTTGTGTTTGCCTGAGGGCCCCCAACCGGTCTTACGCTTCACACGGCAGCGTCTCTGCTGGCGCTCGTTGCCAACGCTTCGAATGAACGCCTCACCCGCTTCGAATATCCGTACTCGGGCCAGCGGCAGCGAATGGTATGTGCCGCTCAGGTGGCAAACTGTGTGTAGGTTGTCGCGTCGTATAAGTTAGCGCTCTTGCAGGGTGGGACACGCGTGCTATCGGTCCGGAGTGGTGCGTATGGAGCACAGAGGGCCGACACACAGTTTGCCACCTGGGCGGCGGAGGATTATCTGGCACGGCATGCAGTAATGCGGGTGCGCGAAGCGGGTGATGAGTATCGTAAGAGCGTTAGCAACGAACGCGAATCGAGAAGTTGCCGCGTGAAGCAAGGGACCCGTTGGGGGCCCTCAGGCAGAAATAAGAATTGGCGGTGTTAGCCGCTTTCTTTTGCCTACTTTTCTTTGCGGCGGCAAAGAAAAGTAGGTGCCGCCCCGCACAGGGGCGACGCGTGAACGGCAAACACCGTAACGCGGATGCCAGCGAAAAGCCCAAAAAAACCAAACCGGATACCAGCGCAAAAGCCAAAGCAAACCACCCGGCATCGCAGATAAAAAAACCCCAAAACCCATCTTCAAGGAACGCTCATGGCAAAGACCACAATCGCGGATTACCTTGCAAAAACCCTAGCCGCCGCAGGCGTAAAACGCATATGGGGCGTCACAGGCGACAGTCTGAACGGCCTGGCATTCAGCCTCGACCAGGTGGGCTCAATCCGCTGGATGCACACTCGCCACGAAGAAGCAGCCGCCTTCGCTGCAGGCGCCGACGCCGCCGCAAGCGGCCAGCTTGCCGTCTGCGCAGGCAGCTGCGGCCCAGGCAACCTGCACCTGATCAACGGCCTATACGACTGCCACCGCAACCAGCAACCCGTCCTCGCGATCGCCGCGCACATTCCGTCGACGGAAATCGGCCTCGGCTACTTCCAGGAAACGCACCCGACCGAAATCTTCAAGGAGTGCAGCCACTTCGCCGAACTGATAGTGAACGCTTCACAATTTCCGCGCGTACTCGAGCGCGCCATGCGCACCGCAATCGAGCAGCGCGGCGTCGCCGTGATCGTGCTGCCCGGCGATATCGCGTTGAGCGAAGGGCCGTCGCTGTCGCCCGTCTGGAATGCGACCGCGCCGTCCGCGATCCTGCCGCCCGACAGCGAACTCACCAAACTCGCGACGATGCTCAACGACTGCGAAGCGGTGACCATCATGTGCGGCAGCGGCGTCGCGGGCGCCCACGACGAAGTAGTCAAACTCGCCGACACGCTCGGCGCGCCGATCGTCCACGCGCTGCGCGGCAAGCAGTTCATCGAGTACGACAATCCGTTCGACGTCGGCATGACCGGGCTGATCGGCTTCAGTTCCGGCTATCACGCGATGATGTCGTGCGACGTGCTGCTGTTGCTCGGCTGCGACTTTCCCTACCGGCCGTTCTATCCGCCCGACGCAAAAGTCGTGCAGATCGACTGGAAGGGCTCGCAGCTCGGCAAGCGCGCGCCGCTCGCGATGGGCCTCGTCGGCACCGTGAAAGAGACCGTCGCCTCGCTGCTGCCGAAGCTCAAGCGCAAAGACGACCGCACCTTCGTCGATATGGCCACCGCGCACTACGAAGAAGCACGCCGCGATCTCGACGAGCTCGCCACGCCTTCCGACCCCGGCGCGCCGATCCATCCGCAGTATCTGACGCGCATGATCGACGAAGCCGCCGGCGACGACGCCATCTTTACGGCCGATGTCGGCACGCCCACGCTCTGGGCGGCGCGCTATCTGACGATGAACGGCAAGCGGCAGCTGCACGGCTCGTTCAATCATGGCTCGATGGCCAATGCGATGCCGCAGGCGCTAGGCGCGCAGGCGGCACATCCGGGGCGGCTGGTGGTGTCGCTATCCGGCGACGGCGGGCTGTCGATGCTGCTCGGCGATCTGCTCACCGCGCGCCAACTCGAATTGCCCATCAAGGTCATCGTGTACAACAACAGCCTGCTGGGTTTCGTTTCGATGGAGCTGAAGGCGGGCGGCTATCTCGACACGAACGTCGACCTGAGCAAGACCGATTTTGCGCAAATCGCGAAAGGTGCGGGCATTTTTTCGCTCCGCGTCGAGGATTCCGAAGAACTGGAGGGCGCGCTGAAACAGGCGTTCGCGCATAAGGGCCCGGCGCTCGTCGACGTCGTCACGGACAAACATGAACTCGCCATGCCGCCGACCATCGAACTGTCGCAGGCCAAGGGGTTCAGCCTTTACATGCTGCGCGCGATTCTCAACGGCCGCGGCGATGAAATCGTCGAACTGGTGAAGACCAATTTGCGCTGAAAGCTGCAAAACGAAAAGCGGCGCGCCTCGTCAGGCGATGCGCGCCGCGTTGCAGTGCAGCGAGGCGCCATTGCAGTCTCGTCGCAAAGGTCTATAACAGAAGCAGCAGTGCGGACCTCTCTGCGCAGCCGATAGTCAAACGATCAGAAACCGGCGTTTTCGCGCCGCGCTGCGCCGCCCGACAGACTCGGGGGCTTTGAGCCAATCAATCGCATATAGAACAAAAGCACGTTGCGGCGCGGGTGGCCGCTGCGCGCGATTTCACGCCTGCGGGCATCGGTCGAAACGATGCGGATGGCGCAGGCGTCGATGGGCGTCCGGCGAATCGTGATGCAGGGCGTGGCGATTCGTCTGCATGGAAGGAGTTCGACATGAAGATCCTGATGGCGTTACCCGTGGCGGGCGCATTGCTGATGGCCATCCCCGTCGCGACGATGGCCGAAGACATCGCACAGAGCAGCGATGCGTCGAAGGCCACGATGCAGAACAATGCGAATGCGTCGGCGCAAGCGACGACGGATATGTCGTATGGCGGCGCGATGGATACCCGCACTTCGTCGGGCAGAACGATGCAGTCTACGCGTAGTTGCTCGACTGGTACGCAATGCAACATCTATTTCGGCAACTGATTCGATGACCTGCAATACGCGCGCGGCGCGCCTTGTGGGCGCGCCGCTTCGCATTCAGCGCTCGCGTTTGGCGTGAGCGTCGACGGTCACTGCTGTGCGTGCTTCGCGGCATCCTCGATCACGGCCGCGACCTGCTGCGGACGCGATTCGTAGACCGAGTGGCTTGCGCCCGGAATCACCGTCGTGTGGCTATGCGCGCGCTCGTAGTACCAGCGCTCCAGATCAGGATTGATGATCTTGTCGCTGCCCGCGACGATGCCCCAGCTCGGCTTGGTCGTCCAGGCCGCTGCCGTCAGCGGCTGCGAGAACACTTTCGCGGCCGTCAGCATCTGCGATTGCGCTTCGAACTGCGCCTGCTTCAGCGGCAGATCGCCAGCGAAGTCCTTCGGGAACACGGACGGATTCAGATACGTGTAGCCGTCATCCGTTTTATCGATTGCGCCCGGCTGCTTCGACGTATAGCTGGGCTTGCCCTTGCCGAGCGTGGCTTCGTCTTCGCCGACGTTCGGCGCATGCGCGGCGACATACACGAGACCGACCACATGCGGATCGACGCCTGCTTCCGTAATGATGGAGCCGCCGTAGCTGTGGCCGACGAGAATGGTCGGGCCGTTTTGCAGATCGAGGACACGCTTCGTTGCTGCGACGTCGTCGTCGAGCGAAGTCAGCGGTTCCTGCACAAGCGTGACGTGATAGCCGTCTTTGGTGAGGATGTCATAGACGGGCTTCCAGCCCGAACCGTCCACCCAGGCGCCATGAACCAGAACGATATTCTTGACGGGGCCGTGCGCCGGTTGGGCGTCCTGCGCCATCGCGCCCGACGAGGCGAGAAGACCGGTCGACAACGCAAGGGCAGCGGCTACGTGCAACGAACTTTTCACAAGAGACTCCGTAAATCAGGAACAGAAACAGGTAACAGACCAGAAAGGGAGGCTGGCGCGACCCTGCGCCTGACAGTGGGGCGCGGGGTCATGTGCGCGCCACTTAGCTGCCGAAGAAAATATTGCAGTAGCTGACGGGGCCGACACACGCGTTGTTGTTCGAAGCGGAACGCGAGGACTTGCCCGACGACGACGTACCCGTCATCGCGACGCCGCCAACTGCGTTGTTCGTCAGATTGTGGTTGTCCTGCGCAGCGATCTTCGCTTCGGCAGCCTGGATGTCGGACGGATAGTTGATGTCCTCGCCGCGGCCCGGTTGATAGCCGGCCTGTTCGACGCGAACCAGATCGGCGCGAACTTCGGCACGGGTGACGGGGCCATTCGATTGCGCGAAGCTCAGAGCGGGAGCGGCGAGTGCGCCGGCTGCGACTGCGAGGCAAACAAAAATCTTCTTCATGATGTAACTCCAGAATGAGTGTGTTTAAACGTAGGGCTCATTTGCATGTCGAAAATACTGTTTCGGCATCCTGAACGAATTGTGTTCAATCCGATTCGGTGAATGAGCTTGAAAACGTCGTTAAAGCTTCTGCATCAACTGCTGCTGTCGTACGGCTGTCTGGTCGTGCCCTTCTGTCAAACCTGTTTCGATGTCGCTTGCTACATAGAGGCAAACACAGCGACTTCGACTTTCATTCCCGGCAAGCCAAACTTTTTGTTGCGGAGCGGATGGGCCTGGTTAATTCAGCCCTGGTAGTCCGGCTCCTGCGCCAGCCATCAGATCGGCCAGCGGTGCATGTAATGTAGTGCGATGGCGGTCTGCGCTCCAGCCGTACATACGAACAAGTCGGGACCTACTAACGTTGCATCGCATGACCGTCTGGATGCTGAAAACACTGCCAGGTCATGCGCGTGTCTGACGCGATGCCGCTTCGCAGATGAGCGGATCAGGCCAAAGGTTCCCGCCCGCCATACCAACGTATGACTGCGGCGCGGCTGCCCGAAAGTTGGCTTTCGCTTCTGCAAGGTTCCCGGCCCAGGGCTTTGGGTGCCAATCCGGTGCAAAGGCGGCACCGTAATCGTCAACCTGTCTAGTCAGCTGCACCAGCGTGGCGCGACTGAAACAGCCGCTTGTCCGGTCGGTCGAGCCCGTGTGAATCCCTTTGTATAAGGGCTTACCCGAAGAATTCAATAATTTTTCGGGATTTCAGTTGCGATCATTTTTGACCTCATGCAGACTTGTCTATACATGTCCGGCACGCGACAAGCGAAGGGACCCGTTCAGACGAAAAGGAGATTCGACGTGAAGGTGAACAAGGCAAGCCGCACTATGTTGTCGAAAGTATTGATGGGCGCGGTCCTCGGCGCCGTGGCGCTCGCTGGCGCGCCCGCGCAGGCGAAGGAATGGAAGTCGGTGACGATCGCGCTGGAAGGCGGCTACGCGCCGTGGAACCTCACGTTGCCGGGCGGCAAGCTGGGCGGCTTCGAGCCGGAACTGGTCGCCAACCTGTGCGAGCGCATCAAGCTGCAGTGCAACCTGGTTGCACAAGACTGGGACGGCATGATTCCTGGTCTGCAGGCAGGCAAGTTCGACGTCTTGATGGACGCGATCTCGATCACGCCCGAGCGTGAAAAGATCATCGCGTTCTCGCGCCCCTACGCGGCAACGCCTGCTACGTTCGCCGTCTCCGATACCAAGGTCATCCCGAAGGCCACGCCGGGCGCACCCGTCGTCAAGCTGACGGGCGACCCGAAGACCGACAAGCCGACCGTCGACGCGCTGCGCAAGCAGTTGAAGGGCAAGACGATCGGCATCCAGTCAGGCACGGTCTACACTAAATTCATCAACGAAGGCTTCAAGGACATCGCGACGATCCGCGTGTACAAGACCTCGCCGGAACGCGATCTCGATCTGGCGAACGGCCGTATCGACGCATCGTTCGACGACGTCACGTACTACGCCGCCAACTCGGACAAGAAAGAGTCCGCGCAAATCTCGATGGCAGGACCGAAGATCGGCGGCCCGATCTGGGGTCCGGGCGAAGGCCTCGCGTTCCGCAAGCAGGACGCCGACCTGAAGGCGAAGTTCGACACGGCCATCGCCGACGCGCTGAAGGACGGCACCGTGAAGAAGCTCTCCGACAAGTGGTTCAAGACCGACGTCACGCCTTGATCGATAGCCGTATGCGCGCGCCGCAGTGGCGCGCGCTTGCTCGAACGACCTGTTTCAGCGAAGCAGGTCAATCAACGAAAGCAGGGATGAGGAGTAAGCCATGGCTCTGATCGAGACGCTCGGCTTCGGGCAGGAAGGCTGGGGCGGCGTGCTGCTGCTCGCGGCATTGATGACCGTCGCGTTGACGCTCGCGGCGCTCGCAGTCGGCGCCGTGTTCGGCGCGATCATCGCGGCCGCGAAGCTGTCGCGCTTTCGCACGGCGCGCGTGCTGGGCGATCTGTACACGACAGTGTTTCGAGGCGTGCCCGAGCTGCTCGTCATCTATCTGTTCTACTTTGGCGGCTCGACGCTCGTGACCACGGTTGGCCAGTGGTTCGGCGCCGAAGGCTTCGTCGGCGTGCCGCCGTTCGTGATCGGCGCGCTGGCCGTCGGCATGATCTCGGGCGCGTATCAGGCCGAGGTGTATCGCTCGGCTGTGCTCGCGGTGTCGAAGGGCGAGCTTGAAGCGGCGCGCTCAATCGGCATGCCGACCATGACCATGGCCCGACGCATTCTGATCCCGCAAGTGCTGCGTTTCGCGCTGCCGGGCATCGGCAACGTGTGGCAGCTGAGCCTGAAAGACTCCGCGCTGATTTCGGTGACGGGTCTTGCCGAGCTGCTGCGCGCGAGCCAGATCGCCGCCAGTTCGACGCACCAGTACTTCCTGTTCTTCGTCGTGGGCGGCGCGCTGTATCTGGTGATGACGGGTATCTCGAACCGCGTCTTCAACCGTGCCGAAGCACACGTGGGCAAATCCTTCCGGCGCAACTTCGCGCGTAACTGACGACGGAGCGCCACCATGTCTTTCGATTTCGACTTTTTGCTCGACACGCTGCGCCAACTGCTCGGCGCCGTGCCGACCACGCTGGGTCTGTTCTTCGCGTCGCTGGTGCTGGGCGGGTTGCTGTCGCTCGTGATCGTCACGATGCGCGTGTCGCCGCACTGGCTGCCGAACCGCTTTGCGCGTGCGTACATTCTCGTGTTTCGCGGTTCGCCGCTGCTGATCCAGATGTTTCTTGTCTACTACGGCCTCGGCCAGTTCGGCGTGATCCGCGAGAGCTTTATGTGGCCCGTGCTGCGCGAGCCGTATGTGTGCGCAGTGCTCTCGCTCGCATTGTGTACGGCAGGCTATACGGCGGAAATCATTCGCGGCGGTCTGATGGCCGTCCCCGTCGGACAGATCGAAGCGGGTTATTCGATCGGCCTGTCGGGCATTTCGCTTCTGCGCCGCATCATCGGTCCGATTGCATTGCGCCAGTGCCTGCCCGCGTACTCGACGGAGGCCGTGCTGCTCGTCAAGTCGACGGCGCTCGCGAGTCTCGTCACCGTGTGGGAAGTGACGGGCGTCGCGCAGCAGATCATCCAGCAGACGTACCGCACCACTGAAGTGTTCATCTGCGCCGCGCTGATCTATCTGTTCCTGAACTTTGTCGTCGTGCGCCTGCTCGGTTTGCTCGAACGGCGTCTGTCGCGTCATCTGCGCGCAGCGCCCGTGAACGCTGCGCCGCGCGCGATTCCGTCCGCTACCGAAGCACGTCGTGCCGCACCCTGACGGCCCATCCAGGAGAATCTCATGAACGCTACGGCACCCGTTGCACTGTCGGTCAAGAACATTCACAAGTCGTTCGGCGACCATCACGTTTTGAAGGGCATTTCGCTCGACGCGCATGAAGGCGACGTCATTTCGATTCTCGGCGCAAGCGGCTCGGGCAAGAGCACGTTCCTGCGCTGCCTGAATCTGCTCGAAACGCCGGACGATGGCAGCGTTGCGCTCGCGGGCGAAACGCTGAAGATGAAACGCCGCAAGGACGGCAAGCTGCAACCGGACGATCGCAAGCAGGTCGACCGCATTCGCTCGCAGCTCGGCATGGTGTTTCAGAACTTCAATCTGTGGTCGCACATGACCGTGCTTGACAACCTGATCGAAGGGCCGATGCGCGTGCAAAAGCGTAGCCGCGCAGAAGCTGTCGAAGAAGCGGAAGCATTGCTCGCGAAGGTCGGCCTTGCGGAAAAGCGCGGCCACTATCCGGCGCATCTGTCGGGCGGTCAGCAGCAGCGCGTCGCGATTGCGCGCGCACTTGCGATGCATCCGAAAGTCATGCTGTTCGACGAGCCGACTTCCGCGCTCGATCCCGAACTGGTCGGCGAAGTGCTGCGCGTGATGCGCTCGCTCGCGGAAGAAGGCCGCACCATGTTGGTCGTCACGCACGAAATGGGTTTTGCGCGGCACGTATCGAACCGCGTGATGTTCCTGCATCAAGGGCAAACGGAATGCGACGGCACGCCCGACGAGGTGTTCGGCGACCTGAAGTCGGAGCGCTTCAAGCAATTCGTGTCGAGCCATCATTCGCGCACCGCGAACTGAGCGAGTTCGCTCCGCTTGAGAACCTGAGACTCAACAAACATTAGAAAAGCAGTACACGTACCGAGAAAGGCAACATCATGGCAGTCATCCGATCCGACCGTCCTCTGAACTGGCGCGAACTGGCCGCGGTCGCGGCGGGCGAGCCGCTCGAACTCTCCGACGCGGCGCGCGCGCGCATCGCGGCCGCGCGCGTGCTCGTCGAGCAGATCGTCGAGCGCGGCATTCGCGCATATGGCGTGAACACGGGCGTCGGCGCGCTGTGCGATGTGATCGTGTCGCCGTCGGAACAGCGCACGCTGTCGCGCAACATATTGATGAGCCACGCGGTGGGCGTTGGCGCGCCGCTTGGCGTCGCGGAAACGCGCGCGATCATGGCCGCCGCGATCAACAACTTCGCGCACGGTCACTCGGGCATTCGTCTCGAGGTTGCGGATCAGCTGGTCGCCTTGCTCGATGCAGGTTATATCCCCGAAGTGCCCGCGTTTGGCTCCGTCGGTTATCTGAGCCATATGGCGCATATCGCGCTGGTGTGCATCGGCGAAGGACATGTGCGGCACGGCAGCGAACGCATCAGCGGACGCGAGGCGCTCGCGCGGCTCGGGCGCGAGCCACTCGTGCTCGAAGCGAAAGAAGGCTTGAGCCTCATCAACGGCACGCCTTGCGTGACGGGACTCGCGGCGCTGGCGCTGGCGCGCGCCGAACGCGTGCTCGACTGGACCGACGCGATCGCGGCGATGAGCTTCGAAAACCTGCGCGGGCAGCTTGCCGCATTCGATGCCGATTCGCTCGCGTTGCGCGTGTCGCCGGGATTGAATCTGGTCGGTGAGCGGATGCGTAATGCGCTTGCCGAGAGCGGCATTCTTGCGTCGGTGGTCGGTCAGCGCACGCAGGACCCTCTTTCGATGCGCACGATTCCGCACGTACACGGCGCGGCGCGCGACGTGCTCGATGCGACCGTTGTCGTCGTGAACCGCGAACTCGCGTCGATCACTGACAATCCGATCGTTGCAGGAACGCCGGATGCGCCTCGCGTATATTCGCAGGCACATGCAGTGGGCGCGTCGATCGCACTGGCGATGGACAGTCTCGCGACGGCCATCGCGCAAGTCGCGGCGATGGCCGAGCGCCGTCTCGACCGGCTCGTGAATCCGCTCGTGAGCGGTTTGCCCGCGTTCCTCGCGGAGCCGGGCGGAACGTGCTCCGGCTTCATGATCGCGCAGTACACGGCCGCTTCGCTGGTCGCGCAGAATCGGCGGCTGGCCGCGCCCGCAAGTCTGGATGGCGGCATCACGTCGGGCTTGCAGGAGGACCACCTGTGTCACGCGACGCCCGCCGCGCTGAAGGCATTGGAGATCGTCGACAACACCGGCCGCATCATTGCGATCGAGTTGCTGGCGGCGGCGCAGGCATACGACCTGCAACCCATCGACGCATCGCGCGCGCCGCACACGGACGCGTTGTGGCGCAGGGTGCGCGCCGTCGTGCCGACGTATCGCGACGATCGTCCGCTGGCCGACGATATGGCTGTTGCGTTCCGCCTGATCGGCGAGGCAGCGCCGCCGTTGCCGCCCGCTTCGGGCAACCTGCCGTCGACGCCGGCACCCGGCGATCACACGGGCTTTGCCGCGCACGCCGCGAATGATCCGAAGGCTGCCGCGCAGCACGCACCGCAATCCGCCGCATAAAAATGCGATCAACCCACGAGGTCGACGTGAACATGACGATAAACGGGCACCTGGAGACGGCAGAGGAACATTCCGCTGGCGCGCGCACGACGCCTGCCAAAGCGATGCCCGCGTACGAGCAGATCAAGCGTTACGTGATCGCGCGGATCGAAGAGGGCGTCTGGAAACCGGGCGGATTGATTCCGTCGGAAGCGGAACTGGTGAAAGAGTTTGGCGTCGCGCGTATGACGGTATCGCGCGCGCTGCGCGAGTTGACGACGGAGCGCGTGCTGACGCGCGTGCAAGGCTCGGGCACGTATGTCGCGCCGCAACGCTATGAATCGACGGTACTCGAAATCCGCAATATTGCCGACGAGATCACCGCGCGCGGCCACCGCCATTCGGCGCGTGTGCTGACGCTCGAAGTGAGTGATGATCCGCTCGCGCTCGATGCGCTGGTGCTCGCAAATGGCCCCGTGTTCCATTCGCGCATCGTACACAACGAAGAAAGCGAGCCGATTCAATACGAAGACCGCTATGTGAATCCGAGTGTGTTTCCGGATTACCTGAATCAGGACTTCACGGTCGAAACGCCGAATCACTACATGGTGCGTCTCGCGCCGATCCAGCGCGCCGAGTTTCGCATCTACGCGCAGAAGCCTACCGCGCATGTGCGCCGCCATCTGATGATGGAGATTGGCGAGCCTTGTCTGATGCTGTGGCGCAGGACATGGGTTGGGGAGCAGGTCGCGACGTCGGTGCAGTTGTGGCATCCGGCTTCGCGGTTTCATCTGGCGGGGAATGTGTAGGGTTTTTTTGCTGCGCTGGCATCTGCGATGCGCTGGGTGGTTTGTTTTGGTTTTACGCTGGCATCCGCGCTTTGTTAGCGTGCTTCAAGCGTCGCCCCTGTGCGGGGCGGCACCTACTTTTCTTTGCCGCCGCAAAGAAAAGTAGGCAAAAGAAAGCGGCTCACACCGCCAACATTTCTTCCTGCCTGAGGGCCCCCAACGGGCCTTACGCTTCACACGGCAATCACGTAATCCACGTCCGTTGCCAACGCTCTGAATAAGCGCCTCACCCTCTTCACGCGCACGCGTCGGAGCACTCCGTGCCAGATATTCCACCGCCGCCCAGGTGGCAAACTGTGTGTAGGCCGTAGTACTGCACACGTCTCACTCCGGACCGATAGCGCACGCGTTCCACCCTGTAAGAGCGCCACGCTATACGACGCGACAACCTACACACAGTTTGCCACCTGGGCGGCACATACCATTCGCTGACGCTTGCCCGAGTACAAGTATTCGAAGCGGGTGAGGCGTTCATTCCAAGCGTTGGCAACGAGCGCAAACAGAAAGGCTGCCGTGTGAAGTGTAAGACCCTGTGGGGGCCCTCAGGCAAACACAAGAGTTGGCGGTGTTAGCCGCTTTCTTTTGCCTACTTTTCTTTGCGGCGGCAAAGAAAAGTAGGTGCCGCCCCGCACAGGGGCGACGCTTGAAGCACGCTAACGCATCGCGGATGCCAACTCCAACCCCAAACCACCAACAACTGTGAGAGATTGGCCAGCAATTCAACGCGTAACGAGCGCAGAGAAGTCGAGAGGCAATCAAGGCGCCCAGCTTGAAAACACTACCCCTGTCTCTGCGACGTATCCGGCGCAAACCGGCATCCAAGCCTATATCGCGAACCCGGATGCACGAACCGCGCAAACGTCACCGCGACGCCGCTCGTCCACGTGCGCCGCATCAGCGTGAGGCAGGGCTCTTCCGGCGCGATCTGCAGCAACTCAGCTTCGGCGCGGCTCGGCAGACCCGCATCGACGACATGCTCGACGTCATGCGCCGGCACGACGCTGAACAGGTATTCGGAAGGACGCACGGCCGCAAAATCCTGCTCGATGAAATCCGGTGCGATGGCGGGATTCACGTAACGGTCCTCGAGTTGCACGGGCAAGCCGTTCTCGCGATGTACGCAGATCACATGAAACACCGACGCGCCCAACGGCAGCCCCAACGCATTCGATACGTTGACAGGCGCCACCTCGCGCTGCATGAGCACGGTCTGATAGCTGTACTCGTGGCCACGCGAGCGGATCTCGTCGCCGATATGCGCGATCATCAGCAACGTCGACTGCGGCTTGGATTCGGCGACGAACGTGCCGACACCCGACACACGCGTCAACAAGCCTTCGTTCGTGAGTTCGCGCAACGCGCGGTTGACCGTCATCCTCGACACGCCGAGCGATTCGACGAGATCGAGTTCCGATGGAATGCGATCGCCCGCGCGTCGTTCGCCGGAGTCAATCGTGTTGCGGATGTACTGTTTGACCTGCTCGTAGCGCGCGGCAGGGGCGCCGTTCGGTGCATCGGGTGCCATCGCGTGAGCATCCGGCCCGCGAGACTTGCGTGCTTTCGCAAGGGCTCGCGTGCGCAGCTTGTCGCGGATGGCGGGGGCGGGCATCGGTTTTTATCGGCCGAGGCGGGCGCTCATACCGGGTCCGCGCTGTCCGCGCCGCGCGACCAGAATGCGTTGCGGTCGAAGTAGTTTTGCAGGAACTGGCGCAGGCGCGGTTGGTTCGCATCGTGAAAGACATCTTGCGGCTTGCCTTGCACGGCGATGCGCCCCTGGTCGATGAACACGACCTTGTCGGCAACCTGCGCCGCGAAGCCCATTTCGTGCGTGACGACGGCCATCGTCATGCCGTCGCGCGCAAGCTGCTTCATCACTTGCAGCACTTCGCCGACGAGTTCCGGGTCGAGCGCGGAGGTTGGCTCATCGAACAGCATGATGTGTGGTTCCATCGCGAGCGCGCGCGCAATCGCGACGCGCTGCTGCTGACCGCCCGACAGCTTCGCGGGATACGCGTCGCCCTTGTGCGCGAGGCCGACCGTTTCGAGCATCGCGTTGGCGCGCTTTTTCGCATCCTCGCGCGACAGGTTCCGCACGCGCAACAGCGCTTCCATCACGTTGCCGAGCGCCGTCATATGCGGCCACAAGTTGAACTGCTGGAACACCATGCCGACGTTGCGGCGCACGCGGTTGATCTCGCCCTGCGACGCGCGCACGCGCTTGCCGTTGCGTTCCGTATAACCAAGCAGCTCGCCTTCGATACGCACATCGCCGTGATCGTAAGTCTCCAGCGCGGCGAGGCAGCGCAGCAGCGTGCTCTTGCCCGAGCCCGACGGCCCGATGATGCACACCACTTCCGAGCGCTTGATGTCGAGATCGACGCCGCGCAGCACTTCGACGTCGCCGAAGCGCTTGCGCAGATCGCGCACATCGATCAGCGGCGCCTGGCCGGATTGCGTCATATCGAGCGTAGAAGAAGCGGGCATGTCGACGAGTGCATTCATGATGAACCTTGATTATCGATTACGCCATGAAGCGGGCAACGCGCGCTTCCGCCCACATGCCGGCGCGCGACGTGAGTTCGACGAGCGCGAGATAGCACACGCATAGCACGAGCAGGGTCTCGACGAACGCGAAAGTCGCCGAGCCGATGCCCGTCAGCACGAACGTCAGCTCGGGCACGGTGACGATCGACAGCACGGCCGTTTCCTTGCTGAGCACGATGGTCAGGTTGGTCAGCGCGGGCACGATCAGCACGAGCATTTGCGGCACCTGGATGCGCAGCACCGCTTGCCAGCGCGTGAGGCCGAGACATGATGCGGCTTCGAGATGTCCGCGCGGTATCGATTGGAAACCGGAGCGGAACGCTTCCGCGAAATACGCGCTACCGTACAGGCCGAGACCGAGCACGCCCGCTGTCAGCGGTTCGAGCGTCAAGCCGAACGACGGGCCGCCGTAGTAGAGCAAAAAGAGTTGCACGAGAAACGGCGTGCCGCGAAACAGCTCGATATACACGCGCAACATGCCGCGCACCCAGCGCCCGCAAAAGAGTTGCAGCACGGCGATCAGAAAGCCGATCAGCAGACCGAGCGCGACACCGATGATCCATGTGCCGAGCGTCGTCGCGAGGCCAGCGGCGATGGGCTGCAGATTGTGCGTGATGACGGTGGGATCGAATTGCTGCATCGTTCGGTCCTCAAGTGTGTTGCAGCCGATGCTCGGCGGCGTGCGCGACCAGCGCAAGCGCACCGCAGATCACGAAGTAGATCAGTCCCGCCGCGACATAAGCTTCCAGCAGCCGGTACGTGCTGGCCGCGATGTTCTGCGCGGTGCGCGTGATTTCGGCCACGCCGACCACGGAGATCAGCGACGACGCCTTGATCAGCAGCACCATTTCGTTGACGAGCGAAGGCAGCGTCATCCGAAAAGCTTGCGGAACCTGAATGCGGCGCAGCATGTCGATCGGGGAAAGGCCTAGCATGCGCGCCGCTTCGATCTGGCCCGGCGGAATGTTCAGGAAGCCGCCGCGCAGTATCTCCGCGATGTACGACGCCGAGCAGAGTGACACTGCGCTGATCGCGGCGACGATGGGCGATACGTTGATGCCGACGAACGGCAAGAGGTAATAGACGAGCAGCAGTTGCACGAGCATCGGCACGCCGCGAAAGAAGAACACATACGCGCCGCCGAAGCGTTGCGCAATTGGCTTCGACGACAGCCGCGCCGAGCACACGCCAATGCCGACGAAGAAGCCAATCACCAGCCCCGTCAGCGAAATGCCGATCGTCGCGAGCGCGGCTTGCAGAAGCAGCGGAAAACCTTGAGCGAAAACGTGGGCGCTGAACATGGCCTGTTGCCTGCAAGAAAGGACATGTATGCGGCGCGCCGGAAAGCGGGTGCGCCGCGCGATTCAGGGCATCAGTAGTTGGGCGTAGGCATCGTGGTGGGCGCGTCCATGGCCACGCCGAACCATTTCTTCTGCAACGATGCGAGACGGCCGTCGCTATGCATCTTGACCAGCGCGGCGTTGAACGCGTCGGCGAGCGGCTTGCTGTCGGCATCCTTGCGCAGGCAGTATGCGAAGTACACTTTCGCGCCGAACGGCGGCGTCACGACGGCGAATGCTTCGGGGCGCTGTTTCGCGACGTAGGCGATGTTGGTCATCGAGTTGGCGACGGCAGCGATGCGGCCCGCTGCGAGATCCGCATACGCCTGATTGTTGTCGACGTATTCGCGCACTTCGGGCTGCTTCGGCAGTGTCGCGATGTAGGCCTTCAGCTGATCGAGCTGCGCAGAGCCTTTGCCAGCGCCGACAATCTTGCCGGCGATGTCCGATGATTGCTTGAGCGACGTATCGTTGGCGCGCTTGAGAAGCGCGTCGGTCGCGTCAGCGACGGGCAGCGTGTACGTATAGCGTTCCATGCGTGCCTTCGTCACCGTGAGCGGGCCGCCCACCATGTCGAACTTGCCGGCTTCGAGTCCGGGCAGCACGCTCGGCCACGGCAGATCGATGAAGCGCACCTTCACGCCGAGTTCTTTGCCAACTTCGGCGAACAGGTCCTTGTTGAAACCAGCCTGCTGGCCGTTCTCGAGGAAGTCGAACGGCGCGAACTGCATCTCCGTGCCGACCACGAGTTCGCCCGCCTTCTTGACCTTCGCGAGTTGATCTTCCGCGTGCGCGCCGACGCTGGCTACGGACGCAGCGGCGCAGAACGCCACCATCGCGAGACGACACTTCCAGCCTGCAAAGATACCCATTGAGATTCTCCCGTTGGCAAAGTGTGTCGCGCTCGACGTGGCGGGGCGCGAATCATGCGAGGCAGTATATACCGCTGGTTTTGCGCGAAAAAAATAATCGCATGCTGTCAAACCCTAATGCCGCTGGCGTATCTTCTGCAGATGATTGAAGCTGGGTGCAACGCAACTTGCGATTGCGCTTTTGGCGGTATATACAACGTGAAACTCTCGCCGATCCGCATGCGGTGTGCGCGGCGATGTATCGAAGCGTGTATCGATGCATGTATCAAATAGTCATTTCAATCTTCGTGATGAAGGAGTTCCGCAATGCAGCCAGCCACTCGCATTCCGATTGTCGATCTGGCCGGCGTGCGCGCCGGTGACCGCGATGCGCTTGCGCGCGCGGGCCGCGAGATACGCGACGCATGCACGACCATCGGCTTTTTCTACATCATCAATCACGGCGTGCCGGAAGCGGTGATCGATCGTGCGGAACAGGCGGCGCGCGAGTTCTTTGCGTTTCCCGTCGAGACGAAACGGCGCGCGGCGGTGAATCATCGGCATCGCGGCTTCAATGCGCTCGGCGACGCGACGATGTATCAGGCAAAGCGCCCCGATTACAAGGAGTTCTATAGCATCGGTCTGGAGTTGCCCGAGAGCGATCCCGATGTGCTCGCGGGCCAGGCGCTGCGCGGGCCGAACAACTGGCCGGACTTCATGCCTGCGTTGCAGCCCGCGTTGTATGGCTATTACGAGGAAGTCGGTGCATGCGGTGCGGACCTGCTGCGCGCGGTGGCGACGGGCCTGGGCGTTTCTGAGGATTTCTTCGCTCCGCGTTACACGAAGCGGATGCAGCGCACGCAGATGGTCTACTATCCGCCGCAGCCGCCACAATCTGATGATGACCAGTTCGGCGTCGCGCCGCATACCGATTACGGCTGCATCACGCTGCTGTGGCAGGATCAGGTTGGCGGGCTGCAGGTGCGCGAGATCGCCAACGAAACATGGATCGAGGCGCCGCCCATTGAAGGCAGTTTCGTCGTGAATGTCGGCGATCTTCTGGCGCGCTGGACGAATGACCGCTTCCGCTCGACGCTGCATCGCGTGATCAACGCGTCGGGCCGCGAGCGCTATTCGATCGCGACGTTCTATGATCCGACCTATACGTCGAATGTCGATCCGCGCGATCTCGGCACGCCGGAAGCCGACAGCAAATACGAACCCGTCGCTGCGGGCGACTATATTCTGGGCCGCATCAACAGTTCGATGGGGTATCGGAAGAAGCTCGCCGCAGAGCAAGGAACGACATAAGGAACCGCATGACAGTGAACGAACGGGCCGCGCTCGCATCGACTTTGGCCGCGTTGCGCGAGGCGTTGGGCGACGACGCGGTGCGCGTGGGCGATGAAATCGGCGAACGCTCGATGACGGACTGGACGCGTCACGAACCCACACGTCCCGCCGCCTTGCTGCTGCCGCGAACGACAGAGCAGGTCGCACGCGCGCTGATGATCTGTAACGACGCTCGCCAGAGCGTGGTGCCGCAGGGCGGCATGACGGGCCTTGCGGGCGGCTCGATTCCGCGTGCGACAGATATTGCGTTATCGTTGGACCGTCTTGCTGGCGTCGAGGAAATCGACAGCGCAGCGGCGACCATCACCGTGCGCGCCGGCACGACCTTGCAGGCCGCGCAGGAAGCGGCGGCGCAAGCGGGCTTCGAACTCGCGCTCGATCTCGGCGCGCGCGGCTCGTGCCAGATCGGCGGCAATCTCGCAACGAATGCGGGCGGCAATCGCGTGATTCAATCGGGCACCGCGCGCGATCAGGTGCTCGGTCTCGAAGTCGTGCTGGCGAACGGTGCGGTGTTGAGTTCACTGAACAAGATGGTGAAGAACAACACCGGCTACGACCTGAAGCACTGGTTCATCGGCTCGGAAGGGACGCTCGGCGTGATCACGCGCGCGGTGCTGAAGCTGCAACCGCAGCGCGCGTCGCGTCATACGGCGCTCGTTGCGCTGAGCGATTACGAGCAGGCCGTCAGTCTGCTGCGCCGGCTCTCGACGCGCTTCGGCAACGACATCGGCGCCTTCGAGATCATGTGGCCGGACTTCTTCGACTTCGGCGTGAAGCTGACGGGCGCGCGCTCGCCATTTGCCGAAGCGCATCCGTTATATGCATTGATCGAGCATGCGAGCTTCGATGCCGATGACGACGGCTCGCGTTTTTCCGGCGTGCTGATGGAGGCGCTTGATGAAGCCGCGATCCGCGACGCCGTGATCGCGCAGTCGGTTGCCGATACGCGCGCGTTGTGGGCGATCCGTGAATGCACGGCGGAATTTCCCGTCAAGCTTGATCCCATCAACTTCGACGTGAGTTTGCCGATCGGCGAGATCGGCGCATTCGTCGATCGTTGCCGCGCGGCGATCGACCGCGCCTGGCCGGGCAACGAGTCGTATTTCTTCGGCCATATCGGCGATTCGAATCTGCATGTGACCGTCGACGGGCATTCGGTGCCGGGCGTTGATCATCATGACGTGTATGCGCTCGTCTATGACATGCTTGCACCGCTGCGCGGGTCGGTGTCGGCGGAGCACGGCATTGGCTCGCTCAAGCGCGAGTTCCTGCCCGTGTCGCGCTCGAACGAAGAACTCGCCGTGATGAAGGCGATCAAGCATGCGCTCGATCCGAATGGGATTTTGAATCCGGGTAAGTTGTTCTAGCGTTTTTATGCACACGACGGTTCGTCATGAATGCGACAGCATCCATGATGAACCGTCATCTGTGCTCAATGCGCATCCAGATACCTGACAATCGTCGGGAACACATCGAGCGCTGCGCGCTTGCCAAACACGCAATCGATATGTCCATATCCGTCGATCACATGTCGTTCGTAGTTCTCCGGCCCGAACTTTTCTACTAGAAGATCGTAGGTCATCTCTGTGCTGGTCGGCAGATAGCAGAGATTCTCCGAGCCGTGAATGAACGCGATGGGTAGCTTCATGCCTGCGATGTTCGGCATATACACGTCGTCCCCATTCGCATCGACCACGTGCCCCGCGCGTACCATCGCCGCAAGCTGATTGAACAACTCGACATCGTGAATGCCGAATAGCTCCTGCAGGTTCGCGTGCAGTTGTTCATCGAGTTGCTCGTGCTCGTAGAGCAGGCCATACAGGAACGTCGCGCGATGGCACACGGCGCTGTTGCACGTTTCGTCTTGCTCGACAGGGAAGAACTTCAGCGCTTGATCGAGCAGGTTGTGCGGCCATTTCTCGTCCTGTGTATAAGCGGTCATATCCTTGATGCCCAGATGCTGAAGAATCTGCGGCGTGTGCAGTCCGGCCTTGACCCGCTGCAACAGTCCCGGCACGGGATGCGCCGACACCTGCGACATCACCGCGGACCGCACGCCCTTGAGTCCCGACATCAGCGACATGCTCAAGGCCAGCCCGCCCAGACAATGCCCGATGACCTGAATCCCGTCGACGCCCGTCAGCTCGCGCACCTTCGCGACCGCGGCGGGAATGTCGTAGCGTGCAATTTCATCGGCGGTGGTGCGTTCGGTCGCGCTCGGCAGTTCGATGCTCACTCGCAGATCGACGAGCCAGACATCGTAATGCGCGGCGCACAGGAACTCTACGAGGTTCGTGCCGATCAGGTCCGTCGAAAAGATGCGGCTCGATACGCCTGAGCCGTGAATCAGCAGCAGCGGTCCCTTGTTGCCGCCGTGATAGCGGGCGAGCCGCAGTGTCTTGCCGTCCTCGGTATTGAAGTAGGTGATCTGCGGCGCGGGCGCGCGCAACGCGCGGCGCACGCGCGGCGGCGCGTCGGGATCGAAATATTGCAAGGGTGCCGCGACGCCGCCGTATTCCGTGTACAGCACGCCCGCAAAGAAGCGGCCGAACTTCAGCGTATACGCAAGGCGCGTTTCGATATCGGGTGTATTCGTGACTTCGATCGTGCGCTGCTGCTTGAGGAAATTCTCGGGCGTGATGATGAGCGTCGCGTGACCGATGACGAGCGCGTCGTCGGCATCGGACTCGCGGATCTTCGCGTAGAGCGTGTTCGTCTGCGTCCACAGTTCCGTCAGCGACGTGTGCGTGATGATCTTCTGACCGGTCAGATAGAAATGCTTGCCGTCGACGGTGTCGAGCGTCATCCGGTAGTTCATGTTGCGCCGTTCGACGTTCGCTTCGTCGACGACGAACAGGTTGAAGATGCCGTCGTTGACGGTCATCGGCTGCGGCGACAAGGCGGTACACGTCAGCGTGCCGATCATATGCGCCTGATGCTGCGGGTTCGCGAGCATGTCGTCGAGATCGTCGGAGACGACGGTCACGGTGAAGCTGATGGGCGTGCCTTCCGCTGGATCGTCCCGTTGGCCCGCCGGCTTCGCATCGCCAACAAAATACGAGCCGATCATCGTCTCGGTGAAGCGCAGGCCGATTTTCAGCGCGGGCGGCGGGGCGATGTTGCCCGCCGCGTTGTAGTCGATGTTCCAGCCGCGCGACTGCGCAAGCTGCGCGCAATTGCGCTCGGCCAGCGCCGAGATCGTCAGCAACGGGTTCACGCCGAGCGAGAGCGGCATCACCGCGCCGTCCATCACGTAGAGCCCTTCGTGGACCGCGTTGCCGTCCGTGCCGGAAAACACGCGGCCCGCCTGATCGACGACGCCGTGCGCGGCATCCTCCGCCATCCCGCAGCCACCCAAGGGATGCACGGTGACGGTGCGGTTCTGGAACAGATCGGCGGAAATCGGGTTGCGCACATACGTGCCGCCTAGCGCGCCCGTCGCTTCGATCAGCGTCTTTTCGACGGTTTCGTAGATCGGCTGCTTGCCCGCGTTCGGCCAGCTCACGCGCGGGCGGCCGCCTTCGACGGTGATCTGGCCGCTTTCGTCGTCGTGCGCCATCACGAGGAAGGTCTGCGTGTTGCGCATCGCGCCGTGATACGGGCCGCGCAGAACGCTCTCGGCGATGCGCGCTTCGTCCGCGAGCGGCGGGTCGCCTGCCGGGTCCGGCATTTCGACGCCTTCGACAGGCGCCGCGACGCCGAGCACGCCCATCAGGCCGAGGGCGATCGGCGCCGCGACCGATCCTTCCTCGATCACGAAGCCGTCCTTCACGTCGGCCGTGTTGCGATGGTCGATGATGCCCGTGATACAAGGGCCGACAGGTGGAATGACGCCCTCCGGATGCGTGCCCCAGCCGACGCCGTTGATCACCTTGTCGGTGTTGAACGCGAACGCGAGCACGTCGCCGTTGCCCGTGAAGTGCTGGCCAAGCTGCTTCGACACAGGCAAGCCGGCATCCTGCGAGCGCAGCAGGATCGCCGTCGAGCCGAGCGTGCCCGCCGACAGGATCACGATGTCGGCCGTCACGAACAGTTCGGGCGCGTCGTACAGCTCGCGCTTCAGATCGGCGGGCTGATAGCGTACGCACCAGACGCCGCGTGCGTCGTCGCGCACCACCGAATGCACGGCCGCGCCCGTGAAAATCTGCGCGCCATGCGCTGCGGCGTCGGGCAGATAGTTCATGTGCGTCGAGTTCTTCGCGCCGTGATTGCAGCCCGAATTGCAGTCGCCACAGCCGATGCAGTGCTGCTGGTCGAAGCCCGCCGCGTTCTTGCCGTCCTTGAACGTCACCGTGATGGGCGGGCGGTAGAAGCGGTCGCTCATGCCGAGCCGTTTCGCCGACAGCTCAAGCGCATCGAGTTTCGGCAGGTTGGGGTAGTTGTCGGGGACGGGCGTTGCGCCGAGCATCGTTTTGGCGCGCTCGTAGCAAATGTCGAGATTCGCCTGGTCTGCGCGCAAGGCGGCGGGCCAGCGCGGATCGTCCCACAGGCGCGCGTCGGGCTTGAGCGCGACGTTCGCGTTGATCAGCGACGTGCCGCCCAGTCCACAGCCGACCACCACGTTCACATCGGGATTCACATGTACTTCGAGCAGCGCGAGCGGCGAGCCGATCTGCGCGACGCCCGTGTTGTACTGCATTTGCGCGACACCTTCGAGCGCCGTGGCGGGAAAGTCGCCCGCCATGAACTCGCGGCCGCGTTCGAGCAGACATACGCTGCGTTTCGCACGGGCCATGCGGCTCGCGGCAATCGCGCCGCCATAGCCGGAACCCACGACCACGACCTCGTAGTGGTCCTTCATCGCCGAAAGGGCGCTGGACAAGCGGTTCATTCGACCACCTCTTTATATTGGATGTGTGCCGGGCGGGGGAAACCTGGCGATATAGACGGCTGGCTGGCGCTCGCAGCCTCTTTATCCTGGACGTCGCGCAGCGAAATGCAAAGGGAAAACGCGCGTTTAGCCGCGTGATTCAAAAAATGCTGTGATTGCAGGCGTGGAGTGCTTTCGTGCGGACGGGTGCCATCAGGCAGCGGTCGCGCGAACTGCACGCGGGATAAAGCGTAGAGACGGGCTCGTTCTGATTTGCGACGCGTAATAAGCGAGCCGGATTGTCAAATTCGAATCGAAGGCGGCGATTGTTAAACGTTAAGTGCGTTAAGGTTCGAGCGGCGCACCCGGCTGCTCACGCCGCCGCTTCGATCATCTCGTCATCAGGCGTGGTGGCGGCTTCCGTCGCTTCCGCTGCGAGCAGGTTGAACACGACGAGGATCGCTTCGCGGTTTTCAGCGTGAATTTCAATGCCGAGCTCGTCGCGCAGCCATTGGCCGATCTTCGTGTTGGAAAACTGCGCGGCGTCGTCCGTCTTCTTCATCGTGACACCGAGCTTGACGGCACGATAGTGATAGGAGGGCACCCGATGCTGCGCGGCCACCGCCGACAGACCGCCTTTCGCTTCCGAGCACCAGCCGAGGCTGCCTGCGAGCACGATGCGCTCGGGCGAATCGAGCGACGCGATGAACTCGCGCGCGGCCTGGCGCACGCCGCGCTCGCTCAGGCCGTATTGCAGCAGCACGCTTTCGACGGGATCTTCGAGCGCCTGCGCGCGCAGATCGATCTCCTGCATCATGCCTTCGTTTTCCATCGACACATTGCGCTGGTGGCTCGCGCTCCTCAGGCAGTCGATCAGATAGCGGCGGAAGTAAGCGCAGATCGCGTAGCTGTTGGACGGAGCGCTTTCCGGCGTCGCCTTCGATTCGACATGGTTAGGCGCAAGACGCAGCACCTTCGTATAGATGAACTGATGCACGAGCTCTTCCTTGTCTTCGCCGAGCGCGTGCAATTCGAGCGGGTGGTAGGTGCGCAACGCGCGCTTCACGAGGTCGTACATCGACATCATTTCGTCGTCCGTGAGCTGCGCGCGGCGGCGCCACAGGTCGGGAAGAACGGCTTCGTCGAGAGTGCGTGCGAAAACCTGGCTCGGAACTGCGCCCATGAAGGCCTCCATCGGTAAGGGGCAAGGAGCGCGGTGGCAGCGGGGGATGCCGCCAGTAGAGCCTCGACAAACAGGCATGAAACAGGTCGTGAAGCTGAACCTTCAGAGGCTGTTGGCCGCGCTTGAATGTTGAATCGTTGAACCCAGTATGCTTTTTGCACGCGGCGCCGCCTATATGGATTAAGTGATAGCTGAAGGGTAAACCGCCGGTAAGACGGGTAAACTATCTTTAGACTGTACCGGGTGCTCTTTATAGGACGCGTGAGGCCCAGGTTTTATTCCCAATCTGGTGCAATCGGCGGCGGTTTGACAGAAAACGAAACGACCAGCGAATCTCGTACAACACGGGAGCGATCCAAAAGTACTCGTTCCCGCCGACCGAAAATCAATTGAATGGACGGGAGCGACGCGCCCAGGCGCCAGTTCCTGCCGACAAGGAGACCGCACGATGCGGGCCGATCCCATCCAGCGCGCGATCGACGAAGACCTCGTGCGCGTGCTGTACGCGCAGGACCCGATTGCTTTCTTCACGCACTGGTTCTCGATTGCGGTGCTGGTGGCGATCTACTGGAATAACATCCCGCATCCGCATCTTTTCGCGGCCTGCTTCATCTTCTATGGCTTCGCCAATTGCGCCAGCCTCGCGCTGTGGATGTGCAACCGGCGCTGGCCCGAGTCCGTCTCGCCGCGCACGTGGATCAACCTGCACGCGGCGCGCGGCGCGCTGCTCTACAGCGCGCCTGGCCTCGCGATCTGGTTCGCGTTCCAGAGCCCGCACACGGATCTCCCCATCCTGCACACGGTGTTGCTCGTCACGCTGGCGGCGGGCGTGTTCATGTCGAACGGTTTCGACGGCGCCAACTTCGTGACGGCGATCCCGTTCCTGCTGCTGCCCGCGATCGTGCTGCACTTCGGCACGCACACGTTCGACCGCACGATCCTCGCGATCGTCCTCGCGTTCTTCTTCTGCGCGATCAACGTCTACGCGCTCAGCTACCGCAAGCTGTTCCAGCGCGTCGTGCAGGCGCGCGTCGACCAGCAGGCGCTCGCCGAATCGCTCGCCGCGCAAAAGCTCGTCGCCGAGGAAGCGAGCCTAGCGAAGACGCGCTTCTTCGCCGCCGCGAGTCACGATCTGCGCCAGCCGCTGCATGCGATCGGGTTGCTCGCGGCGTCGCTGAACGACACGTCGGCGACGCCCGTGCAGCACGCGAAGACGGCCAATAACATCGCCAACAATGTCGAGGCGCTGAACCAGCTGTTCAACCAGGTGCTCGATCTGGCGCGGCTCGAAAGCGGCGTCACGCAGGTCATCAGGTTGCATTTCCGGCTGTCCGAACTGTTCGATCGCGTCGGCAACCAGTATTGGCCGCAGGCAGCGGCCAAAGGGCTCGCGCTGCGGATCGCGCCGACGGACGCCGTAATCCACGACGACCCGGTGCTGCTGGAGCGGATTCTGAGCAACCTGCTGTCGAACGCGGTGCGCTATACGGAAAGCGGCGCGATCTGGATGGGCTTCCGGCGCGCGGGGCGGAGCGAGGGCGGTTATATCGAAGTGCGCGACTCGGGCATCGGTATTCCGCGGGCCGAGCAAGGGCGCATCTTCGAAGAGTTCTATCAGGTCGCCAATCCGCAGCGCGACGCTCGGCAAGGGCATGGACTCGGGCTGCCGACCGTCAAGCGGCTCGTCGAGATGCTGGGCGGGCAACTGCAATTGCGCTCGGCGCCGGGGCGCGGCTCGGTGTTCCGGTTCCCGGTGCAGGCGGGCGATCCGGCGCGGATCGTCGCCGGGCTGAACGATTCCGTCGCGAGCGGAGGGGCGGCGCTTGGGCGCCACGTGCTGTGCATCGACGACGAGCCGGCCATCCTCGAAGGCATACAGAGCCTGCTCGGCCGCTGGGGCTGCATCGTGCGCGGCGTGCCTGACGAGCGTCTCGCGCTGCTGGCCATCGACGAAGGCTTCATGCCCGATGCCGTGCTCTGCGACTATCAGCTGGCGAACCACCGGACGGGCGCGCAGGCGCTCGGCGCCGTGCGCGACGCGCTCCGAAGGCGTGGCCGCGAACGCGTGGTGACGCTGCTGATCACGGGCGATATGGCGTCGGTCGAACTGGAGGCGCTGGCGATGCAAGGCATCCCCGTGTTGCACAAGCCCGTGACGCCCGCGCGGCTGCGCCGCACGCTGGAGATGCTGTGGCAGCAGCCGGGCGCGGTGGCAGACAAGCCGGGTGACCCCGCGGAACCCGTAACGTCGGAGCAACCTTTGACGACGCGCAGCTGATCCTCCCCGGCAGCGACGCGCCACGCCTTTCGGTCCGGCTCCCCGTCACAGAGCCAAAGGCTCGCGTCATAACGCGAGCCGCATCGCGACCATCGACGATCTTTTCCTAATAGCAGCGGCGCCGTATAGCGCCGTTGCGCGTCCGTTTATCGCCTGCGCCACCTCGTCCCGTCCTGTTCGTCAGCCTTTTTGAGAAGTGTCTGATCGACCGAAGCCATGCCTGGCTGCTGAAATAAGCCGTTTCGCGATAACAGCGGCTCCCCAAGCCGCCGCGAACGATTCCGGCAACCTTCGCGTCCGGCCCATCGGCCCGGCGCGGTCTTTCGATTCAATGAGGTGTAGAAGTGAACGGACATCCATCCGACAAGCTCGTCGCAGGCGTGCTGGCGGGCGCGCTGCTGACGGCTGTTTTCGTGGTCGGCATGTTGTATCTCGGCATTCCCGCCGAGCACCACGCGAACATGGCAATGCGCCTGGGCGCACCCGTCGCGCTGTCGTGCGCGTTGCTGTTTCCCATGCCGCTGCTGCATCGCACGGTCATGCGTGAGCGCCGCAGCGAGTTCCTCCTCGACGAGGACCTCAACGCGATGCTGCTCGGCCGCGCGATCGGCGTGATCGGCGGCGTTGCGCTGGGCGTCACGCTGGCGACGGAAATGCTCTGACGGGCATGTATCAAGTGCGGCTTCAAAGGCCGCGTTCTGCCGAAGGCGACGTTCTGTCGCCTTCTTTTTTATCCCCATTCAAAGCGTCTTTCCCGCTTCGAGCCAGCCGTTGATCACGGCAATGGCGGTCGCGCGGTTGTGCACGCCGAGCGCGCGGAAGATCACCGAAAGATGGACCTTGATCGTGCCTTCGGCGACGCCGAGATCGCGCGCGATCATCTTGTTGGTCCAGCCGCGGTGCACGAGCCGCATGATTTCCTGCTGACGCGGCGACAGGTTCTCCAGCAGATGCTGCTGATGCGGCTGCAACGCCTCGATGCGAACGGGCGCCGCTTCTGGCGGCGCGGCCGTCGTCTGCCCGGCGATGGCTGTTGCGCCTGCTGTCATAGCGGCTTCCGCCGTGGCAGTCGCGGTCGCCGTGTCCGCGCTGCGCGAGCCGAGCAGGCTGAGCGCTTCCATCGGCACATAGGCGCCGCCCGACAGCACCAGCTCGATCGCCTTGAGCATCACGCTGGCCGGCTGGCGCTTCGGCACGAAACCGAGCGCGCCCGCTGCGAGCACGGCGCGCATCTCATCCGGCGATTCTTCCGCCGACAGCACGACCACGGGCAGCGCCGGATTGGCTTTCAGCAGGGCGTGCAATGAAGAGGCGCCCGTCATGCCGGGCATGTGAAGGTCGACGATGGCGAGATCGTGGTTGGCGTCGGGCCTTGCGGCGGCGGCCAGCGTTTCCCAGGTGTCGGCTTCGTCGAATACAGCGTCGGGATCGAGTCCGCGTAGCAGACCCTTGACGCCCTGGCGGATCAGTTCATGATCGTCGGCTACAAGAAACTTCATGATGTCTCCGCTGTGGACCAGAGTTGGCGCTTTAGCGCCTTCCTCTCGTCCCATGCAGGCGCTCGGCCCTGCCGGTGTTGTGCCATGTTGTCGGTCGGGACGAGGGCGGAGCGCGCGCTCCCCGTTGCGCGCGTTCCGTCCGCAAGGCCGCGACGCACCCCGGACGTGTACGCCCGCTGCGCATCGCAACCCGCTGCACTCCCTGCGGCCCGACCAGCGGTGGGCCGTCCATGCAGCAACAGCTTGTTTTGCTTCCCAAGCCGCGATCATATGCCGGATCGCCGGATGGGTCATGCTTGTCGCCCGGTTGCGCCGGCCTTGCGGGCAGTGTGCGTCCGCGCTTCATTGTTCGCGTCGGCCGTCTGGAATGCAACGGCGTCGGCGTGGTTTTATCAGATGCTCTGGTCTCGCTCGCGCAGCCGCTGCGGCCTCGCCGGAAAGTCCGGCGCGGTCATCGCGGTTTGGGCGCGTGTGGTTTTCCCTGGTTGGTACGGCACTGCATCGGAGGCCACGAGGATGGTGCTCTCGCGGCCTGCTACGTAGACGAGCTTCGCGGAAGGATTTTGAAGGCAAGCGGGCGGCCTCGACGGGCCGCCCGGCAGGTTATGCGCGGCGGATGCGCGCAAGAGCGTTTGGCCGTCGTGAGCCGCTCAGGTAATCGCAAACAGCGTCGCGTTCATCAGCGCCTTGAACGCATAGCCGACGATCATCGCGCTGCCCACGCCGCCGCACCACAGCGCGACGAACCAGAGCCAGCCGGGCAGCCGTACCTGGCGCGAGCGGGAGCGGGCGGGTTTAGTGGTAATGGGCGTCGCCATGGCGCACCTTGCCGCGGAAAACCCAGTAGCCCATCGTCGTGTAGCCGATGATGATGGGGATGATGATGGCCGCGCCGACCAGCGTGAACATCTGGCTCGAACGGGGAGCGGCCGCTTCCCAGAGCGTGAGGCTCGACGGAATTGCGTACGGCCACAGGCTCACGAGCAACCCGACGTAGCCAAGCAGCACGAGCCCGAGCGCCATCATGAACGGCGTGTTGTGATGCCGGTCGCGCACCGCGCGGCGCATGAAGAACGTGCAGATCGCGACGAGGAACGGCACGGGCAGCAGGCGCCAGAAGATGCCGGCGTCGAACCAGCGCTGCGCGATCTCGGGTTCTTGCAGCGGCGTCCACAGACTGACGACGACGATGAAGCCGAGCAGCACGATCGTCAGCGGCCACACGACGCGATGCAGCCGCCGCTGCAGATCGCCTTCCGTCTTCGCGACGAGCCAGCAGCAGCCGAGCAGCGCATAGGTGACGACGAGGCCGAGACCCGTCAGCAGCGAGAACGGCGTGAGCCAGCCGAATGCGTCGCCCGCGAAGCTGCCGTCGACAACGGGAATGCCCTGCAAAAACGCGCCGAGCGCGATGCCCTGAAAGAATGCCGCACCCGTCGAGCCGCCGATGAACGCCAGATCCCAAAGATGCTTCGTGCGATTCGCCTTCGCGCGAATTTCGAACGACACGCCGCGGAAAATCAGGCAAACAAGCATGAAGACGAGCGGCAGATAGAGCGCGGAAAGCACCGTCGAATAAACGATGGGAAACGCCGCGAACAGGCCTGCGCCGCCGAGCACGAGCCATGTCTCGTTGCCGTCCCAGACGGGCGCGACGGTGTTCATCATCAGGTCGCGTTCCTGTTCGTCGGGGAAGAACGGAAACACGATGCCGATGCCCAGATCGAAACCGTCCAGCACGACGTATATGAATAGGCCCAGTGCGATGATCGCGGCCCAGACTATGGTTACATCCATTTTTCTCTCGCGGGTATCGTAGGTTGGATCAGGCGTCGATCATCCGGTCGACGGCAGATAGCGGGCGGCGCCCGGGCGCGTTGGGGATGCCATCCGGTGTGTGGCCGGGCAACGCGGGGCCCGAGCGCATCAGCTTGAACATGTAGTAGATGCCCGTGCCGAACACGAGGAAGTAGATGACGACGAACGCCATCAACGAAATGCCGACCTGTTGCGCCGAGAGCGGCGACACGGCTTCGACGGTACGCTTGACGCCATACACGACCCACGGCTGACGGCCGACTTCCGTCGTCACCCAGCCGGCGAGCAGCGACAGAAAGCCCGTCGGTCCCATCGCGATTGCGATGCGGTGGAACCACTTCGCGTCGTACAGCTTGCCGCGCCGGCGCAGCGCCCATGCGGCGATTGCGAAGCCGATCATCGCGACGCCGAGGCCCGCCATCACGCGGAAGCTCCAGAACACGACGGTCGAATTCGGGCGGTCCTCTTTCGGAAAGCTCTTCAGCCCGCGGATTTCACCGTCCCAGCTATGCGTGAGGATCAGGCTGCCGAGATGCGGAATCGACACGGCGTACTTCGTGGTTTCCGCCTGCATGTCGGGGATACCGAACAGGTTCAGCGCAGTGCCGCCTTTCTCCGTGTCCCACAGACCTTCGATCGCCGCGATCTTCGCGGGCTGGTGTTCGCGCGTGTTCAGTCCGTGCGCGTCGCCGACGAAGGCCTGGACGGGCGCGAGGACCAGCAGCATCCATAGCGCCATCGAGAACATCTTTTTGACCGCGTTGTCGCGCCGTCCCTTGAGCAGATGCCATGCACCGACGGCCGCGACGACGAGCGCCGTGACGATGAACGCGGCGATCGCCATGTGCGCGAGGCGGTAGGGGAACGACGGATTGAAGATGATCTTGAACCAGTCGACGGGGACGACGTGGTTATCGACGATATCGAAGCCTTGCGGCGTTTGCATCCAGCTGTTGGACGCGAGAATCCAGAACGTCGAGATCAGCGTGCCGATCGCGACCATCAGCGTTGCGCCGAAGTGGGCGCGCGGGCTGACGCGTTGCCAGCCGAACAGCATGATGCCGAGAAAGCCTGCTTCGAGGAAGAACGCGGTCATGACTTCGTACATCAGCAGCGGGCCGGTGACGGGGCCGGCGAACGACGAGAAGCCCGACCAGTTCGTGCCGAACTCGTAGCTCATGACGACGCCCGAGACGACGCCCATGCCGAAGGCCACGGCGAAGATCTTCGACCAGAACAGACAAAGATCTTTGTAGTAGGCCTTACCGGTTTTGAGCCAGCGCCATTCGAGGACGGCGATGAAACTGGCGAGCCCGATGCTGAGCGCGGGAAAGATGATGTGAAACGAGACCGTGAACGCGAATTGCATGCGCGCCAGGTCGAAGGCGGAGATTGCGGTGGTCATGTGTCCGAATCCGGGTTCGTGCAGATGACCGCAAGCGTAGGGGAATGTTTGTTGTTTTGCTGCGGCGCTTTGTGTGGCGATTTGGCGCAGATCTGCGCTTCTGCGGGCGCGCTTTTTTGCTGTAAATGGTTGATCTGGATCAGGATTTTGGTTTGCTGGTTTGTGGGGCAGTCGCGTGCGTTTGCGCGTGAAGTGCGGCAATCGACCGCGTCGCAGCACAGGGTTTGTCGATGTCGCGCGACGCCGTTGTGCGGTGGGATGTCGCAGTGGGTTTGGTTTTTTGTCTGCGACGCTGGGGGGCCGCTTTGCTTTGGGGTGGCAGCCGCTTTTTGCCTTTCGTGGTTCGGGCGTTGCCGTTTGGTGTTTTGGTTTTTGCGCTGGCATTCGCGAGGCGGTGTTTGCTGTGCAAGCGGTTTGTTTTTTTGCTCTTGCGCTGGCATCCGCGTTACGGTGTTTGCCATTCAAGCGTCGCCCCTGTGCGGGGCGGCACCTACTTTTCTTTGCCGCCGCAAAGAAAAGTAGGCAAAAGAAAGCGGCTCACACCGCCAGTGCTAGTTTTTGCCTGAGGGCCCCCAAAGGTTCTTACGCTTCAAACGGCAGCCTTTCTGTTTGCGTGCGTTGCCAACGCTTTGAATGTGCGCCTCACCCGCTTCGAATACCCATACTCGGGCAAGCGGCAGCGAATGGTATGTGCCGCCCAGGTGGCAAACTGTGTGTAGGTTGTCGCGGGGTATAGGCTGGCGCTCTTACAGGGTGGGGCGCATGCGCTATCGGTCCGAAGTGAGGCGCGCGAGGTACTACGGCCTACACACAGTTTGCCACCTGGGCGGCTGTGGACTATCTGGCATGGCGTGGTACGACGCGGACATATGAAGCGGGTGAGGCGCAGTGCAAGAGCGTTGGCAACGAACATGGGTCACGTGATTGCCGTGTGAAGCGAAAGACCCTGTGGAGGCCCTCAGGCAAGAAGAAATGTTGGCGGTGTTAGCCGCTTTCTTTTGCCTACTTTTCTTTGCGGCGGCAAAGAAAAGTAGGTGCCGCCCCGCACAGGGGCGACGCTTGAAGCACGCTAACGAATCGCGGATGCCAGCGCAAACGCTAGAACAACCAAACCGGCCGCGCCACGAAGGCAAATCGCGGATGCCAGAGCAAAAACCAAAACACCGAAACGGCAACGCCTGAAGCACGAAAGGCAAAAAGCAGCTGCCAGCGCAAAGCAAACCGAACCACCCAGCGTCGCAGACAAAAAAATCACCTGAACCACGCGATAAGCTGAAGCACCGTCCCGACCCCCGCAATAACCGTACACACCGCCGCCAGCCAAACCCCAGCGGTTTCCTCGATCTGATCAGCAATCGACGACGAACGACCACGCACGGCTTCACCGATGAACTTCGCGTCCTTGCTCTTCATAGATCGAATGCCTGTGTCGTTGGTAACTTGTGTTACTTCGGCACCGATCTGGAAAACTTTAGACGTCTCGAACCCGCGCGAACCCAGCAAAACAGGAACTGACGATCCGGGCATCGTGATATTGGACCTTTGTTAAACGATGCCACATTGACGACGCCCGAAAACCGCGCAGACCTTGGCTAGGCATCGCTCCAGAGCTTCCCACCTGTCGCCCAGTTCTCCCGCTTGACATCGATGAGAACAATATCAACCGAATTCGGCTCGACATTCAGCGACTCGCATGTCGCCTTAGTAATCGCCTCAACGAACTGGCGTTTCTGCTCAACGGTGCGACCTTCGAAAAGCTCGATATGAAATGTAGGCATGTCTCGTATTCCTTAGAAAAAAATTCAACCCTTATACGACGCATCGATGCGATCAAGCTTGCGCAACAACGCGGGCCATTCAATGGCTCCTTCCACGGCGCCCCCATCGAAAAGCTGTTCAGCCGTGCGCTCAGCCACGGCCTCCGATGGCAACACCAGCGCGCCACCGCCCGCCTGCGCCTGCAATTGAATCTCACAAGCCTTGATGAGCGTCGCCATCAGCACATACGCTTCCGCAACCGTGCGGCCCGTCGTCAGCGTACCGTGATTGCGTAATAGCATCGCCGGCTTGTCGGCGAGATCCGCAACGAGGCGCTCGCCCTCCGCCGGCGTGAACGCAAGGCCCTCGTAATCGTGATACGCAAGGTACCCATGAAAGCGCAGCGCATGCTGCGAGCCCGGCAAGAGCCCATCCTTTTGCAGCGACACGGCAATACCCGCCGTATTGTGCAGATGCATCACGCAAAACGCGTCGGCGCGCGCCGCATGAACAGCCGCGTGCAACGCGAAGCCGGTCGCGTTCACCGGGTGCTCGCTCGCCCCGACGATGTTGCCCGCGATATCGATCTTCACCAGATTCGACGCGCACACTTCATCGAACGAGAGGCCGAACGGATTGATCAGAAAATGACCGGGCTCGTCGGGCACGCTCGCGGAAATATGCGTGTAGACGAGATCGTCCCAGCCGTTGAGCGCCGCAAGCCGGTACGCGGCCGCGAGATCGACGCGCGTGCGCTGCTCCGCCTCCGACGTGAGCTTCGACTGCGCAATGCGGCCCGCAGGCGTATGAGCGAACGACGACATGACGTCTCCTGTTGCTGGCCGCTTCAGCCTTCGGGCGAAACGGCACGGGTTGTTTCCTCTCGACGCCCTAAATCCGCAGATCTCTCAATCGCGGAATCAGGAGCGCGGCTCCGGTTGCTAGTGCTCGTGCTCGTGCGGCGAGTATCGCGCGTCAGCAAGCGCAGCGTCCACGTCGCGACGACGAACGGCGCCGTCATCGCTGGCAGGCCCGACACAATGGCAGCCTCCTGCATCGCGACGGATACGCCCACGCCAGCGAGCGCCGCCAGCACGCCGCAATCGGCCAGCGCAAGCGCCGTGAGCGCGCCATTGAATCCTAACAGGCCCGCCGCGAGCGATGCACTATCCGCGCCGATCAGCCAATGCGCCGAGGTCGCGAGCGCCGCGCCTGCGAGCGCAAACAACGCGGAGCGCATCGACGACAGTGCAATGCCGCCAAGTATCAACACGCCCGCGAGCGCGCTGCCCGCAAACGATGTCTGCGCAACACCCGCCAGCAAGCCGCGCATCGGATCGAGCCACGAAACCGCGTCGCTCGCGGCAACGTGCGCCGGCGCCAGATAAACAAGCGGCAGCCACGCCCACGTCACAAGCAGGCAAGGACTCGAATAAAAGCCAAGGCCGCGCGAGCGCAATAACCGCGCCCACGGTCCGAGCAGCCATGCAGCCGCCGTCGCCGCGAGTATCGCAACGGCCATCGCGGTGGCGTCGTCGGCGATGAAGGTGGACGCGGCAAGTCCCGCGAGCGCGCCGTTGAAGCCGTGCAGTCCGTCGCGCGTATCGGCGGGATCGTAGCCGCGCAACACGGCGCCGACGTTCGCCGCGATCGCACCCGTCAGCGCGGCGCATGCGAGGCGCGCATCGCTCACGAGCCACGCCGCCAGCACGCACGCGCCCGTCGCCGCGTTCCGTTGCAGGACGATCTGACCGAAGCTGCGCAGCAGCGTGCGCAATGCGTCGAATGGTTCTTCATGGAGCGCGGCGGACATGGGGTAATACCGTTTCAACTGACGTTACGAAGACGTGACAAAGCCGCGCGAGGCGGAACTCACGCGGCGCTTTCGATTCGAAGCAGACGAAACACGAGCATAGGGCAGGCGAGGCGCGAGCGGCATGCGCGCGCGTTGATAGCGGCTATTTGAGCGAGGCAGTCGGCCGACTCATCAGTCCGCGTGGCGCGCTACGATGTCATCCACGGGCGCGTCATTCCCGGCGATCCCACACAGGAGACAGATTCATGCGTGAAGTGCGATGGACCCCGGAAGAGGGCGAAGGCGTCGAGCATCTCGCATTCGACGCGCGCGTCGACGGCTTTTACGCCGAAAGTGTGCTGGTCGGCGAGCGCGATGACCGCGCGTACGGCCTCATGTACCGCGTGAAATGCGATCCGCAATGGCGCACGCTGCATGCGTGGCTAAAGGTGACGGGCGGCCCCGAACTCGAATTGCACGGTGACGGCGAGGGCAACTGGCGCGATGGGCATGGGCTTGTGCTGACATCGCTGGCGGGCTGCATCGATATCGACATCGCCGCCACGCCGTTCACGAACACGCTGCCGATCCGCCGTCTGCAACTGGCCAAGGGCGCGCGCGAGACGATCGCCGTCGTGTTCATTTCGACGCCCGATTTACAGGTCTCGCGGGTCGAGCAGGCGTACACGTGCGTCGAACCGGACAGCGAGTATCGGTACGAAGGCATCGATACCGGCTTCGCGGCGGAACTGAAAGTGGACGAGGACGGACTCGTCATCGACTATCCGATGATGTTCACGCGCACGTTGCCGCTAGTCTGACGCGATGCTTCACGCTTGCCGATGAACGCGTCGATGCGATTCGGCGCAGTGCGTACAGTCGCTTTAGTCGCTGGCGGCTTCGGCGTCGGCGGGCAGTGCCTCGCTGCCCTGTCCGAGCGCGCGCTGCATCACCGTCGAGTCGAGCCATCGGCCATGCTTGAAGCCGACCGCCTTCAACGTGCCGACCAGTTCGAACCCGGCGTTACTGTGCAGCGACAGCGAGCCACCGCGTCCGCCATCGGCGATAACGGCGATCATCTGGCGCCACGGGCCCTGTTCGCATCGCTTGATGAGTTCGGCGAGCAGCGCGCGCCCGACGCCGCGGCCACGGCATGCATCGTCGATATAGATCGAGTCTTCGATCGTAAAGCGATACGCGATTCGCGGACGATAGAGCGTCGCATACGCGTACCCCGCGATCTTGCCGTCGACAATCGCCACGATATACGGCAAGCCATGCGAAAGCACGGCGGCGCGGCGCTGCCGCAAATCGTCGACGGACGGCGGCGTCTCTTCGAACGAAGCGACGCCTGTCAGCACGTGGTGCGCGTAGATGGCCTGGATGGAGTGGAAGTCGGCGTCGGTGGCGTCGCGGATGACGGGCGCGGCGGCCGGGGAGGTCTCGCTCATTGTGTCGGGCTTGCTGTGTCGAGGCTGGAAAGCTCTCACTATGCCTGCGGCGTGCGAGGAAATGAAGCGGGTCAAAAATGGCGGCGGTGTGCGCCAGGGGCGCCGATGACGGTGAGCTGATCCAGGATGGTGAGTAAATCCAGGATGGTGAGCCGATCCAGGATGGTGAGCAAATCTAGGATGGTGAGCCAATCCAGGAGCAACGGCTGTCGCGCGTTTGCGCTCATCGAGGCGCCGGTACAATTCGAACCAGCCATGCCGATGCCACACATAAAGTGCCTTCCCGCTTGCAGGAGCAACCATGTCGACCGCTTCGTACGCCCACAAGCCGCTGACGCCGTTTCGCCGCGCGCTCGCGCGCTTCTCGCTTTCGGAAAACGCCAAGTACGTGAAGCTCGCGCTCGGGCTATGGATCGGCTTCTGGATTCCCTATAGCCTCGGTTATCCCGAAGCGGCCGTCGCGCTCGCCAGTTCGACGATGCTCACGCTCGCGCTCGGCAGCTCGATCTCCGCCGCGCGCGGCTACTTCTATCGACGCGTGATGTCGAACGTCGTCGCGATGCCGATCGCCACGCTCGTGATCTGGCTCACGGCGCCGCATCTGTTGCTCGGCACGCTGCTGCTGCCGCTCGTGATCTTCGCGATCGTGCGACTGAGACCGTCGCTATTCCAGATGACGAGCATCACGATTCCGATGACGCTCGTGCTCTACACGGGCGAACATCTTCCGCTGCTCGAACAGCGCCTGATCGGCGTCGTGCTGGGCATGCTGCTCGGCTTCATCATCCAGCAGATCGTCTTTCCGCCCGATCATGGCTTCTGGGCGAATCGTCTCGTCAACGATGGCAACGAACAGGCGTTGCAAGCGCTCGGCCAACTCGCGTCGGGCCAGCACGATTCGGCGCAACTGAAAACGATCATCGGCCAGTTGCGCAAGTCGAGCACCGACCTGAAAGAATCGCACGGCCTGCTCAAGCTCGATCTGGAGCAGGCGTGGATGTCGCCTCATCTGCAACGCAATCGCGACCGGCTGCCGCTGTTCTGGTGTTATCACGAACTGTTCGACTCGCTCGTCAACTTCCTGGAGACGCTCGATACGTTTCACGAGCAGTTCACCGCGCTCGATCCCCGCTGGCGCGAAGCGTTTCTCGCCGGGCTCGCCAGGCTGCTCGACGCGCACGGCAAGCTCGCGCTGGTGGCCGATCTGCGTGTCGAGCGCGCGGCGCTCGAAGCGAAGCCCTTGCAGATGGATGCATTGCGCGACATCGTCGATACCTTGCCCGCGCCCGGCGTATTCACGAGCGTCTATCTGGGCCACCTGACGGGTTACGGCATTCTGCTGTGCCGGCTGAGCGACATGCATACGCAGCATCTGGCGGCCGCGCAGCCATCGACTGCGACGTGAGGCGCGTCGCAAAAGGCGCATCGACAAGCGGCATGTGAATAAGCCCTCTATACCACGGGCCGCCCGCGTACCGAACTGTCGATTAACATGCGTGCTTTTGCAACCTTAGCCTCGCCTCTGCGAGCTTTGTCATGAACCTGCTGTTACGCCTGTTCCTCACTTTCATGTTGAGTCCGCGTCGCGGGCATCTGCATGTGCTCGATACCTGTGTCACGCCGTTTCGCGTGTGGCCCAACGATCTCGACGTGCTGCGCCATATGACGAACGGCCGCTACTTCACGATCCTCGATCTGGCACGCGTCGACCTGATGATCCGCGCGCGCGTATGGCCGCAGATCAAAAAGCAGGGCTGGTATCCCGTCGTCACGCTGGAGACGATGCGCTTTCATCGCTCACTGGAGCTATGGGACCGCTACGACGTGGCGACGCGCGTGATCGGCTGGGACGAGCGGCATGTGTTCCTCGAGCAGGCGTTTATCCGCGATGGCGTGCAGGTTGCGCTGGGCGTCGTGCGCACGCGCTTTCTGAAGCGCAGCGGCGGCACCGTGCCGACTGGCGAGTTGCTCGGTTTGGCTGGCGTCACACAGGTTTCGCCCGCGTTGCCCGATTGGATCGTGCAGTGGAGCGCGGCGGAAGGCGGGATGACGCCGCCCGCCGCACCGCGCGAGATGTCCGCGCGGGGTTGAACGGCACGCGACGCGCTCGCTGAGCTGCGCGTCGCGCGAAGCCAAGGTCAGGCGCGTGCCGTTGCATGCGGCACGACGACCGCGCCGTGCGGTCCATCGCCTCCCGGTCCACCGGGTCCGCCGCCGCCGGGCCCACCACCGTGGCCCGGCCCGCCGCCCCAGCCGGGCACCGGTCCCCACCAGCATCCGGACAACGTGGCGGTCAATGCGGCCATGACGGCCAGAATCGCGAGCTTGCGCATCGATTGCTCCTTCAATGAGTTGTGCGTGTCGCTGCACCGCTGCGAGCATGCGCGGCGCAGTGCGAAGCCGCACCTTACCCATCCTGGGCCAATCGCGTTTAACAGCCTCGTTACATAATCAACAGAAGTTTGCGAGTCGCGGCGTGCTCGACGTGCGTACAAAGATGCTGCGAAGGCCCGCCACGCATGGCGTTCCGCGTTTCCGATGCGCGCCGGCGCCCGTCACGCTCTGTCTGACTTTGTAAGGAGCGTTAAGGCATTCGCAGGCGAGCCACGTCGCCTTACTTCTTCTTGCGCCGCTTGCTGTTCGCCTCGCGCCATTCGATCATCGCGCGCAGCAGCACGACGCTCTGCTCATCGATGATCGCGCAGAGCTGCTTCAGCCGCTCACCGTCGATCGACTTCCACTGCAACGCTGCCAATGCCGTGCAGCGCGTCAGATGAAAGGACACGAGCTGTCCATTGATCGCCAGCAGCCGGATCACCGTTTCGGGATCGTCAGCAGGCCTTCCCAGCAGGCGCCCGACGATTTCCGAGCTCACGCTCAGAAGCGGTTTGCGCATGCGCTCGTTCAGGCGTTCGGCGGCGAACGCCGGGCCGAGTCCCGCCTGCTCGCGCGCCATGAACAACCGCCAGGTCGCGGGCGTCTCCGTCGTGAACAGATAGCTGGCGACGCGCGCCTGGATCGCGCGAAACGCGTCGATCAGTGCGTCGTCGGAAGGGTTCGCGTCGAGCACGGTCTGCGCGGCCTCGACGGCATCCGCGAAGTAGTCTGCCACGTTCGCCATGATGTATTCGACGCAGGCCTGATAGACGCCTTCCTTGTTGTCGAAGTAATACACGAGCGCGGGCGCGTTGACGCCCGCATGCTCGGCGATGTCGCGCGTGGATGCGCCTTCGAAGCCGCGTTCGCCGAACAGGCTCAGCGCCGCTTCGATGATCTTCGCGCGGGTCTCTTCGCCGCGCTGGTAGCCGCCTTCCGCTGCGGGGCGGTGTCTCGGTGTGCGTGTCGTCACGTTGCTTTAGCTTTGCATGGGACCGGCTAAGGCGCCAAAGCGCCAATACCGATCGACAAGAAAATAGACGATGAGCGCAAAGGTAAAAGGTAAGGATCGTAAAAACAATATTGTTGACTAAATTGTATCAACTGGAATAATTATAACGATCGGTATAAATTATCTGAGGTCAACATGTCAGCCACTTTGCCCGTCGAAGAATCGGGGCGCGCCGCAAGCGCGCAACGGTCCAGAAAGAAGGGCGTATTTCTCATCATCGGCGGGGTCGCCGTGCTTGGCGCGATTGCGTGGGGCGCGCACTGGTGGACGGTGGGGCGCTTCATCGAAAGCACGGACGACGCGTATCTGCAAGCCGACGGCATGACCGTCGCGCCGAAGGTGTCGGGCTACGTCGCCGACGTGCTGGTCGGCGACAACCAGACTGTCAAGCGCGGCCAGCCGCTCGTGCGGCTCGACAGCCGGCAATACGACGCGGTGCTCGAACAGGCGAACGCGACCATCGCCGCGCGCCGCGCCGACATCCTGCGTGGCGAAGCGGAACTCTCGCAGC
This sequence comes from Paraburkholderia terrae, assembly GCF_002902925.1. Classification (GTDB taxonomy): domain Bacteria; phylum Pseudomonadota; class Gammaproteobacteria; order Burkholderiales; family Burkholderiaceae; genus Paraburkholderia; species Paraburkholderia terrae. Next base: position 1,083,933 of record NZ_CP026112.1, read on the forward strand.
AGCAGGCGGCCATCGCGCAAGCCCGCGCGCAACTCGACGGCGCGAGCGCGAACGAGGCCCACGCCGCCGATCAGGTCAAGCGCTATGAGCCGCTCGCCGCGACGGGCGCCGAAACGGGCGAGCGCGTCTCCGAGCTGCGCAACACGCAGCGTCAGGCGAGCGCCACGCGCGCCGCGGATGCCGCCGCGCTGCAAAGCGCCGAACGCCAGATCGCGACCACGCACGCCGCGATCGAACAGGCGCGCGCGCAACTGACCGCCGCCGAGGCAAGCGCGCGCCAGGCGCAACTCGACACGCAGGATACGGTGCTCACGAGTCCCATCGACGGACGCGTCGGCGACCGCAGCGTGCGCGTCGGTCAATACGCGCAGCCGGGCTCGCGCTTCATGACGATCGTGCCCGTGCAGGATGTGTATCTCGTCGCGAACTTCAAGGAAACGCAGATCGGCATGATGCGTGTCGGGCAGCCGGTGACGCTGCGTGTCGACGCGTTGCCGGGCACGAAGCTGCACGGCAAGATCGACAGCTTCTCGCCGGGCACGGGTTCGCAGTTCGCGTTGCTGCCCGCGCAGAACGCGACGGGCAACTTCACGAAGATCGTGCAGCGCGTGCCCGTGCGCATCCGGCTCGACGTCGGGCAGGAAACGCGCAAGGTGCTGCTGCCGGGTCTGTCGGTGAACGTCGACGTGGACACGCGCGGCGCGCGAGACAACGAAGCGCGCATCGAACGCGAGAACGGCCGTGGCTGAGCACGCGGCCGCAAAACCGGCCAACGCCACTGCCGCCGACTGGACGGCTGTCGCCGCGGGCGCGCTCGGCGCGCTGATGGCGACGCTCGACATCTCGATCACGAACTCCGCCTTGCCGCAGATTCAAGGGCAGATCGGCGCGACGGGCACCGAGGGCACGTGGATATCGACGGGCTATCTGATGTCCGAGATCGTGATGATTCCGCTCGCCGCGTGGCTCACGCGCGTGTTCGGGCTGCGCAATTTTCTGCTCGGCAACGCGACGCTCTTCACGCTGTTTTCGATTCTCTGCGGGATGTCGCACAGCCTGCCGCAGATGATCGTCGGGCGGATCGGCCAGGGCTTTGCCGGCGGCGCGATGATTCCGACCGCGCAGACCATCGTTGCGACGCGGCTGCCGCGTCACCAGATGCCGATCGGCATGACGATGTTCGGACTGATCGTGCTGCTCGGGCCGTTGCTCGGGCCTGTGGTCGGCGGATGGCTCGCGGAGAACATCGACTGGAGCTGGTGTTTCTTTCTCAACCTGCCCGTGGGCGTGGCGCTCGTCGTGCTGCTCGTCGCCGGGCTGGATAACGCACGCACCAACTGGCAGCAGTTCGTGCGCGCGGACTGGCTCGGTATCGTCGGGATGGCGGCGGGGTTGAGTTCGCTGACCGTGGTGCTCGAAGAAGGGCAGCGCGAGCGCTGGTTCGAATCGCCGATGATCGTGTGGCTGAGCGTGGTCGCGGCTGCCGGCATCGTGCTGCTGCTCGCGGCGCAGTTCGTCTCGAAGCAGCCGATCGTGCGTCTGAAGCTGCTGACCAACGCACGCTATGCGAGCGTGATCTTCATCGTCTTCACGGTCGGCGCGGGGCTGTACTGCGTGTCGTATCTGCTGCCGCAGTTCCTCTCCGGCGTGGCGGGCTACAACGCCCAGCAGTCGGGCGCGGTGATGCTGATGTCGGGCCTGCCCGCGTTTCTGATGATGCCCGTGCTGCCGCGTCTGATGGGACGCGTCGATACGCGTCTGCTCGTGATGGCGGGCCTTGCGTGTTTCGCGGGCAGTTGCATGCTCGACATTTCGCTGACGGCGCAAAGCGCGGGCGACGACTTCACGTGGTCGCAACTGCTGCGCGGCGTGGGCCAGGTGCTCGCGATGATGCCGCTGAACCAGGCATCGATGGCGGCCGTGCCGCGCGAACAGGCGGGCGACGCAGCGGGTCTCTACAACATGGCGCGCAACCTGGGTGGCTCGGTGGGGCTCGCGCTGCTCGGCACGTTCATCGACCGGCGCAATACGTTTCATGACGACATGATCCGCGAGTCGGTGACGGCGAATTCGCTGATTGGTCAGGAGCACGTCACGCAGAGCGCAGCGGGCTTCTTCTCGCAGCATGGCGACATGGCCTACGCGAAGATGCAGGCGCTCGGCCAGCTCGCGGCGCAGATGCAGTTGCAGGCGAGCGTGATCACGTTTTCGGAAACGTTCTACGTGCTCGCCGTCGCGCTGCTGCTGTGCATTCCTCTCGCTTTTCTTCTCAAGAAGCCGGCACCGGGCACGCCGTCGGCCGGACATTGAAACCTGTGATGAAGCCATTTGATTTTGCCGCTCAGCGCGGCGCTGCTGCCGCGCGCCCCGATTCCCGTTTTGTGTCGCGTCGCGTTTCGCGTGTCGCATCGATGCTTCCAGCCGTCGCGGCTGCACTGACTGTGCTGCTCGCGGGCTGCACGGTCGGCCCCGACTACAAGGGCGCGCCCACCACGACGAACGCCAGCAGCTTCAAGCGTGCGCCCGATGGCGTCGTAGCGACTGCGCCGGGCGTCGCCGCGTGGTGGGTCGCGCTCAACGATCCGCAATTGACTGCGCTGATCGAAGCGGGGATCGACAACAGCCCGGACCTGCGTGCGGCGCAGGCGCGCGTACGCCAGGCACGCGCCGGGCTGACGCAGCAGCAAAGCAACGCGTTGCCGAAAGTCGGCGCGACCGTGGCGTATCTGCGCACGCGCGAACCCGATCTGTCGTCGCTGAGTGGTGGCAGTTCCGGCTCGTCGGGGCGCGGTCCCGTCGCGCTGTATCTGGCTGGCTTCGACGCGAGTTGGGAATTGGATCTGTTCGGCGGCACGCGTCGCGCGGTCGAAGCGGCGTCGGCGGAAGCGGACGCGTCCGAAGCCGACCTCGCCGATACGCACGTGCAGCTCGCCGCGGAAATCGGCAGCGCGTATGTCGGCTTGCGCGATCAGCAACAGCGCATCGCGATCGTGCGCAAGTCGGCGGAGCTCGAAGAGCACGTGCTGTCGCTGACCGAGCAGCGGCGCGAGCGCGGCGTGTCATCGCAAGTCGATGTCGAGCGCGTGCGCACGCAGGTCGAGAACACGCGCAACGCGCTCATCCCCCTCGATGCGCAGATCGCCGAATCGCTCGACGAACTCGCGCTTCTGACGGGCCGCGAACCGGGCGCGCTCGACGACATGCTGAAGCAGCCCGCGCCGCTGCCCGCGCTACCGCAGACGGTTGCCGTTGGCGATCCGGCGCAATTGCTGCGGCGACGTCCCGATGTTCGCGCAGCCGAGCGGCGGCTCGCGTCACAGAGCGCGCAGATCGGCGAACGCGAAGCGGACTGGTTTCCGAAAGTCACGCTGTTCGGCAGCCTGAGCTACAGCGCCGCGGACCCTGGCCATCTGGTGCGCAAGGACAACCTCACGTGGCTCGGGGTGCCGTATCTGCAATGGAACGCTTTCGACTTCGGCCGCACGAAAGCGAAAGTCGATCAGGCGCGCGCGTCGTTCGACGAAGCGCAGGCGAAGTACGAAAGCACCGTGCTCGGCGCGCTGCGCGATGCCGATGTCGCGCTGTCGCGCTACGGGCACGAGCGTGAGAATGTCGTCAGCCTGCGCACGGTCGAAGGCTCCGCGACGCGCGCAGCGACCTTGACCGAGCAGCGCTATCGCGCGGGCACGGCGACGGCGCTCGACTGGATCGACGCGGAACGCACGCGCTATACAGCCGAGCAGAATCGCGTACAGAGTGACGCGCAACTGATCAAGGACTACGTCGCGTTGCAGAAGAGTCTGGGGCTTGGCTGGGAAGGTACTGCGTCCGCGCAGTAGTCGTGCGAGAGGACGAAAAGAAAAAGCGCCACTGCGTGAGATGCGCAGTGGCGCTTTTTTGTGCTCGTCGCGTCAATGCGATTTCACTTGCCGCACAACAGCAGCAGACGCTCCTGATCGGAGCACGGACGTTTATTCACTTTCGGCGCGGCAGGTTGCTGCTGCACCGCTGCCGTCGCGCCGCCTGCCGGCATCGACGCCCGGCGCGCGATGCACGAGCGCAAATGCCGTTCGATAGGCGGATAGTATTGCCAGCCTTTCGTGAGCGGCGGCAGTTCGAGCTTGACCTGCTTCCACTTCGGATGGCCTTTTTCCTGCAGCACGTCGAAGTTCTCGCACAGTGAATCGGCGAAGCGGTTCAGGTTGCTCACCGTGTCGCGCAGGCCGTAGTCATAGGTGACGAGAAAAGCTTTCACGGTCAGCGTCGGTACGTCTTCCTTCAGCCAGTTCGGATAGCTGCTCTGGCGGATCGTCGCCGGAAAATAGGTTTCCTTTGCGCGCGTGGTTTCGGCCGCGTTGGGATCGGCGCGCAAGATACGGATCTGCGCGAGCAGATCGGGATTCATATCGGTGAAGAGCTTGGCCGGTTGTCCCGCGACGATCACGGCCACGTCGATCTTCTTCACGACGAGCGCGGCAATCGCGTCTTCGTTCGAAAGACTCTGGACGTTCTGCTCGGGAATCGGCTGATTGAACATCAGGTGGTAGAGCGTGGTCGACGATTGCGCCGTGCCGCTGCCGATCGGCCCGATGCTGATGACCTTGTCCTTGATCTCGTTGATCGTTTTCATCGGCGAGTCGTCGCGCACGACGAAATAGATCTCCTCGTTGTAGAGCGGCATGATGAGCCGCAGCGGGCGGATCGTCGTGCCCGCGTCGGCATTGCCGGAATTGGCCATGTCGATATACGCCTGATACACATCCGATTGCACGAGCGCGAGCTTCACGCCCGGCTCGAAACGCATACGCTGCACGTTCTCCGCGGAGCCTTTCGACGGCATCACTTCGAGGTCGATGCCCGCGGGCTGCGCGACATACTTCGCGAGATCGGCGCCGATCTGGATGTACGTGCCGCGTTCCTGTCCGGTGACGATCTTGTAGTGCGCGCTGACCCCGGCCGCGACGGCCAACGACGCGATCATCAAGCACATCAGTCCCGTCAATCCCGTCAGCATTTTTTTGAGCATGGTCTACCTACCTTATGGTGTGTTGAACAGCATGCGCCAACGGCTGACGCGCATGTTCCGTTACATCAGGCATTGCAATGCGTTAAGTAGCTTCGTTTTCTCGATTGCGTGACGTGCTCTGCTTGCTCTACTGTTTGTTCGCTGACGGCGCCTTCTTCCAGCCCGATTCGCGGATCGCGCGCATTTGCGCTTCGATGCTGCTGGCGGCCGTGTTCGTTGCTGGGGGAGTGGCTGCGTTGTTCGTCGTTGCCGTGTTGTTCGTGGGCATGGTGGGCGCCGGCGCAGCGTTCGCGTTGGCTTGCGGCGTCGTGGCGCGCGGCGCGGCCGCGGTTGCGCCCGACAGCGGTTTCCAACCCGTCGTAAGAATCACGCGTTCGAGCAGCGCCTGCGCGTCGACGCTGCTGACGTCGATCGCGAGCGCTTGCGCTGCGCGCTCGCGCACGCAGCCCCATAACTTGTCTTTCGCACAGGTGGTCGCAACGCCGAGCGCAACGTCACGCTTGTTCTCGCGATCCTTCAGATCGCTTTGCATCTGCATCGCTTCCGCATTGCTCGCCTCGACAGACAGTGCGTCTGATAGCGCAGACTGCGCTTCGGCAAGGTTGTTGTGCGCGAGCGCGGCGCGCGCCGCGCGTAATGCATCGGGCACGTCCCGGTAGTGCTGGGCCACGCGCGGGCGCGGCGGCGCGATGGGCGCGAGCGGCGTCTTTGCGGCGGGCACGTTGGTCACGTTGGCGGTCGGTGTGTTGCGCGCGCTTTGCGGCGCGGTGTACGGAGAAATCGATCCGCCCGACGTGCTTGCGCTGTTCGTCGCTTCGTCCGTGGCCGTGTCCTGCCTGTGGTTGTCGCCGAGCAGCAGATAGCCCGCGTAGCCGAGCGCGACGATGAAGAGCAGCAGCACGACGCCTTTCGTGGCGAGCCAGCGGCCGGCCGATTGCCGCAGCGGTGGCGGCTCCTCGATCGGCGGAACGGGAAGATCGGGCGAGGCGAGCGACGGGAGGCCGGCTGCCTCAGGGGTATGGACTTCGTCAGGAGCGGGCGGCGGGCTGTCTACGGCTCTCAGTTGTGTACCGGCGCGCTTGCGCTGGGTTCGTTCGAGAGGATGATCGGCGCCGCAGTATGGGCAGAACTCGACATGCTGGTACAGCACGCCCCCGCACCGTGTACACGGCGTTGGGAAACCCTGGGCAGGTGACGTTTCAGCAGACATGCTTAACCCCAACCAGTTGTAGGCGATGCCATTTCGGCATGCTCAGGATCGAAGTTGAAGCAAACTCGCAGTTGGCGGAACTCGCGATCCACATGCGCTGGGTAGCGGCCGGCCCAGTCCTTTCGTTACGGGGCCGCTGTGTGTGCCAATATGGTTTCTTTCGCTCGTCGCGTCAATCGACGTTGTTACCTACCGAACACAATCGTGTCGTGATTTCAGGCGGGAAACGAACGCGCATCAGGGTTTTTGCATAGACGCGAATACAACGTGGCGCGTCACTGATTAATCATAGGAAACACATCGATCAGATCAAAGGCCGGCGTGCAAAGCGGCCGGCCCATGTATGTGAAAACTGCAGAGCATGTCGATTGAATGCTGCACGTCTTTTGTGCGTGACGTTGAACGCGAGCGTGCTTCTGTTTGCTAGCGTTTGTCCGTTTTCGACGAGGCTTACTGCTTGCGCAGCGGATGATCTCTCAACAGCCATGCAAGCGCGAACGCGAGCACCACCACGCACGCCGCGACGACATACACCGTATGCAAAGCGCTTGCGAATGCTTGCAGATAATCGTCGCGCAACACGGCAGGCAAGTGATGAATCGCAGCGGGGCCGAGCGCGTGCGGCAGTTCGGTGTCGGGAGGAATCAGCGCTTGCAGGCGCGAAGCGAGTCCGTTCGAAAAGATCGCGCCAAATGCCGCGACGCCGACCGAGCCGCCAATCGAACGGAACAGTGTCGCGCCCGACGTCGCCGTGCCGAGATGCTTGAACGGCACGGCATTCTGCACGGCGAGAATCAGCACTTGCATCACCATGCCGAGACCGCAGCCGAGCACGCCCATGTACGCATACATCACATGAACGGGTGTCTCGAGCTTGAGCGTGGTCAGCAGCACCATCGCGACGCCGACGAGAAACGTGCCCATGATCGGGAACATCCGGTATTTACCGATCCGGCTGATGATGCGGCCCGTGATGATCGACATCAGCAGCACGCCGCCCATCATCGGCAGCATCTGCATGCCGGCTTCCGACGGCGTCGAATTCTTCACCACCTGCAGATACATCGGCAGGAACGTCACCGAGCCGAACAGCGACACGCCCACGATGAACCCGATCGCGCTCGACAGCAGGAACGTGCGGTCGCGAAAGAGTTCGAGCGGCATGATCGGCTCGACGGCGAGACGCTCTTCATAGATGAATCCGCCGATACAGATGAACGCAAGCAGCAGCGTGCCCCAGAGTTGCGGCGACGTCCACGGCAGCACCGTGCCGCCCTGGCTCGTGAACAGGATCAGGCAGGTGAGGGCGCCCGCGAGAAAGGCCGCGCCCATGTAGTCGATGGTGTGCTTCACGTGCGCGACGCGCGGCTTGAACACCGCGCCGATTACCAGCAGCGCGACGATGCCGAGCGGCACGTTGATATAGAAGATCCAGCGCCACGACAAATGGTCGACGAGAAAGCCGCCCATCATCGGACCGATCACGGTCGCAAGACCGAACACGCCGCCGAACACGCCCTGATAGCGGCCGCGTTCGGCAGGCGGGATGACGTCGCCGATCGCCGCCATCGTGATCACCAGCAGTCCGCCGCCGCCCAGCCCTTGCAACGCGCGCAAGAGGATCAGTTGCGTCATGTTCTGCGCGACGCCGCAGAGTGCCGAGCCGATCAGAAACAGCACGATGGCCGTCTGCAGCACGACCTTGCGGCCGAACAGGTCGCCGAACTTGCCGTACAGCGGCACGACGATCGTCGACGTCAACAGGTATGCGGTGACGACCCACGACAGGCTGTCCAGTCCGCCAAGCTCGCCGACGATAGTAGGCAGCGCCGTCGACACGATGGTCTGGTCGAGCGCGGCGAGCAGCATCACCAGCAGCAGCGCCGGAAACAACACGCGAAGAGACGGGCGCTCGATGGCTGCGGGCGCCGCTTCGGCAGGAAGAGTCTGGCTGTCCATCTGGGCTTCCATGGCTTTAAGATCTCTTGAAATTAATTAACATGCAGATTAATATATGACATATTCCAGCGTTCGTCAAATTCATGGTCATGGCAACAAAATCGGCAGCGGTAGCGGGTTCGGATCAGGCTGAGCAGGCGTCGCAGGCGCAGGGCCGCGACAATGCAGGCGCACACGGCGCGCCCGCTGGGCGCCGGCCTGGCCGTCCTTCCGGCAGCGGGCGCGGGCCGGAACAACGCGCCCGTTTGCTGGACGCGGCGCTCGCGCTGTTCGCGCGGCAGGGCATCGTCGATACGACGCTCGGCCAGGTCGCGCGCGAGGCCGGCTTCACGCCCGCGATGATGCATTACTACTTCAAGACGCGCGATCAGCTGCTCGACGTGTTGATCGACGAGCGCTTCCTGCCGTTGCGCGCGAAGCTCAGCGGCTCGTTTCAGGCGAATCCCGACGACCCCATCGCAGGGATCACGCTGCTCGCGCAGCGGCTCGTCGAAGTGGCTGGCGATTACCCGTGGTTCCCGTCGCTGTGGATCCGCGAAGTGATCAGCGAAGGCGGCCTGCTCAAGCAGCGCATGCACGAGCGCTTCGGTAACGCGAACCAGAAAAGCGGTATCGAGTTCATCGAGAAATGGCAGAAGGAAGGCAAGCTCAATCGGGAACTGGAGCCGTCGCTGGTTTTTCTGTCGGTGATCGGACTCACGATCTTGCCGCTCGCGACCTCGTCGATGTGGCGCAACGACCCGGTGCGCCGCAAGCTGACCGCCGACGACATCGCGCGTCATGCGGTCGCGTTGCTGACACACGGTGCCACCCCGGGCGTCACCCCGGGCGTCACCCCGGGCGTCACCCCGCCTGCTGCAGCGTGAACGTCGTTGGATCAAAATAGAAGCTGTCGCACACAGAGTCCGACGCGGCACGCAACGTGCTTCATGCTATCCGTTTCGCATGTCTGCTTTCGGACGGTCACGCAAGCGCCTTGCGCAATCGTCACCATGGCGCGGTGTGTTCTGCCGTCAAGCTATATGCCGAAGCAGACAAGCGCACAGTCGCGTGCAACTCGTTCCGTACAATTGAGTCCGAATGAACGAGATGCGCCGCGCGGCGGCGCGCGCAGTCACGAATTTGCGAAACAGGGGAGTTTGTCGGACGAACAGCGCGTCCGTCACTCGTTGGTAAGAACGTGCATACGAGAGTAGAAACGTTGAACCGATTTCCGCTGCCGGCGCTGGCGCGGTACACATTGCGTTAGATACATCATGGCCACGTCAGAGTGCATAACCAGCTTTTCAAGCCATAACATCAAGATGAACGGAGTATTGAGGCTCGATCAGGCCACGATCGTGCTCGTGGAAGACGATCCGCAGAACAGGGAATCGTTGAAGATTTTGCTTGAATCGGAAGGCGCCAACGTCATCGCCGTGGCGGATGCAGAGGAGGGTGTCGAGGCGGCCGTGCGGGCGTTGCCCGATGCTGTCGTCTGCGATCTCGATCTGCCCGCCATGGACGGCTTCTATCTGATTCAGCGCGTACGGGATCACGAGATTCGCGGCGATCATTCACCTTCGGTCGCAGTGGCCCTGACGGGCCATACCGATGAAGCCTACCGGCTGCGCAGCATCGGCGAAGGATTCCAGCATTTCATGACGAAGCCGGCGCCGCCCGAGGCGCTGGTGACGCTATTGCATGACGCGATAGGCGCGCGCGCCGCCGGTTTGACCTGACGCTCGAACCGCGGCGCTTTGACGGTTGTGTTCAGCTGCCGGCGGCTTGCGCCGCCTGGCATGCCGAACACAGTCCTTTCAGCTCGATTCCATCACCGGCGAGCCGGTACCCTGCGTTTTCGATTTGCGCGACGAGTGCTTCGCGCAGAGCCGGTTGATGCAACTCGGTGACGTTGCCGCATTGCTGGCACACCACCAGAATGCCGTGCTGGCATTGCGTGAGATCGTGGCAGACGGCGAAGGCGTTGATCGACTCGATCTTGTGTACGAGCCCCGCCGACAGCAAAAAATCCAGCGCGCGATACACAGTGGGCGGCGCGGAGCCGGGGTGAATCTGGCGCATGTCGTCGAGCAGCGAATACGCCTTGGTGGCGCGGCCCGACGTCAGCAGCAACTCCAGCACCTTGCGGCGGATCGGCGTGAGCTTCTCGCCGCGCTCGCGGCAGTATTCTTCGGCCAGCGCGAGCGCCGCCTCGGCCGAGGCAGGCGTGCCGTGCGCGTGATCGTGATGCGGGTCTTCCGCGTGCGAATGCGCGTGATCTGCGGCATGCGCGTGATGCGCATGCCCCGGCGTGGATGCAGCGTCGGCAGCGGTTGGCTTGGCGTTTTTCATCCGCTGATTATACGGTGCGTCAATCGAGCTTCACGTCGAACCCGCGCTTCACGCCCGGGCGTGCGAATAGCGTCTCGTACCAGCGCTTCACGTTCGGAAACTCGGCGAGATCGACCTTGTGGCGTTCGTGCCGCCACGCCCAGCCGAGAATCGCGAAGTCTGCGATCGACAGGTCGCCCGCCACGTATTCGCTTTTGGCGAGGCGCGCGTCGAGCACCTTGTACAGCCGCCGCGTTTCGGTGGAAAAGCGCTTGAGGCCGTAGCGCTTGTCGTCTTCGGAAGCGAGCGCCGCGAAGTGATGCACCTGGCCCGGCATCGGGCCGAAGCCGCCCATTTGCCACATCAGCCATTCGAGCACGGGCACCCGGTCGCGCAGGCTCTGCGGCAGGAATTTGCCCGTTTTTTCGCCGAGATACAGCAGGATCGCGCCCGATTCGAACACGCTGATCGGCTTGCCGTCCGGTCCGTCGGGATCGACGATCGCAGGAATCTTGTTGTTCGGGCTGATCGCGAGAAAGTCCGGGTCGAACTGCTCGTCCTTCGTGATGTTGATCGGCTTGACGGCGTACGGCAGCGCCATTTCTTCGAGGGCGACGCTGATCTTGCGGCCGTTCGGCGTGCCCCATGCATAAAGCGAGATAGTCATGTTCAGGTCAGATCGAAGTCGACGTATTGCTTGAAGCCGGAGCGGGTCGACAGCCGCTGATACCAGCGTTCGAGATTCGGCAACGACGCACGCTCGACACCCGGCAGCCCGAACCAGCGCTTCGCATACGCGCCCAGCACGATGTCCGCGAGCGTGAACTTCTCGCCTTCGATAAAGAAGCGCCCTTGCAGTTGCGCGTCGAGCATCTTCCACAGCTTCGCGACGTTGTCGATGTCGGCGGCGAGCTTCACGTTGTCGCGCTCCGCCTCGGGTGTGCGCACGATGGCCCAGAACACGGGACGCTCGGCGGGCTGCAGCGTGGACAGCGACCAGTCGAGCCAGCGGTCGATGCTGGCGCGCGCCTTCGGTTCATCGGGGTAGAGTACGCTCGATTCGCCGTACTGCATGACGAGATAGCGCAGGATCGAGTTCGATTCCCACAGCGCGTAGTCGCCGTCGACGAGCGTCGGCACCTTGCCCGTCGGGTTTATCGCGAGGTATTCGGGTTCGTCGTTGCGGCCGAACTGCAGGCCGGCGTCGATGCGGTTGTAGGGCAAGACCAGCTCGTCGCACACCCACAGGATCTTCTGCACATTGACCGAGTTGGCGCGTCCCCAGACTGTAATCATCCGGTAATCCTCTTTCGTCTTCTTGATTGGCAAGCCGCGCTGCGCGCGGCGTTCAACCAGCAACGATACACGAAGCGGCCTTTTTCTTCCGGCAGCGGCCAATGCCCCTACACGCGTTGCGTACAATGGGCGCACCCCATTTTGACGAGGCGCGCATGGCCCGCATTGTCCCCGACGACTGGAAGAGTCTTGCTGCCACGGGCGCCGCCTCGCGCGAGCGCGAAACGCTGGCGCTGCTCGAAGAAGCGCTGCCGCGCGAGTACACGGTCTATCACGGTGTCCACTGGACCCGATTGCACGAAGGCTTTTCGGTGTTCGGCGAGGCGGACTTCGTGATCGTCAGTCCGGCGGGGCGCGTGATGATCGTCGAGCAGAAAACGGGCTTTCTCCGCGAGACGCCGAAAGGGCTGGTCAAGGTCTACATGCAGACCGAGCGCAATGTCGCGATTGCGCTCGCGCGCACGATCGAAGGGCTGCACCGACGCTTCACGGCGGCGTTCGGCGCGGGCACGTACTTCATCGAAGAGCTGCTGTACTGCCCGGATCACATCGTCAAGGACGCGGCAATCTCCGGCGTGAACCCGGCGCGCATCGTCGACGCGACGCGCAAGGACCAGCTCGTCAGTGTCATCCGCGAGGCGCTGCCTGAGGACGAGCCGCGTCTGCCGTGCGCGTCGAAGATTCACCATTTCCTCGCCGACGAACTGGCGCTCGCGCCCGACGCGAGCGCGCTGGTCGGCCAGGCGGGCACGCTCGTCACCCGGCTCGCGGGCGGCCTCGCCACATGGGCGCGGCGGCTCGAATTCGCGCCGTTCCGGCTGCGCGTGATCGGCACGGCGGGTTCCGGCAAGACGCAACTCGCGGTGCAGGTGATGAAGGACGCCGTCGCGCGTGGCGCGCGTCCGTTGTATGTGTGCTTCAACCGGCCGCTCGCGGATCACATTGCGCGCGTTGCGCCGCCCGAGGCGAAGGTCGCGAACTATCACCAGTTGTGCGACGAGATCGTGAGGGATAGCGGCCGTGCGCCGGATTTCCAGAGCAGCGACGTGTTCGAGCAACTCGAAAGCGCCTTCGCCGGCACGCCGATCGACGCGCGCTTCCAGTACGACGTGCTGATCGTCGACGAAGGTCAGGACTTCCAGCAGCCATGGGTGCCCGCGCTCGAACGGCTCCTGAAGCCCGGCGGCGCATGGTGGTGGCTCGAAGATCCGCTGCAGAACCTGTATATGCGCGAGAGCGTCGCGCTGCCCGGCTGGACGGTGCTGCGCGAATCGACCAACTATCGCAGCCCGCGCAACATCCTCGACTACCTGCGCGGCGTGGTCGGTGCGACGGTGCCGCTGGCAGCGGGACTCGCGGCGGGCAGTCCGTTCGACGGCTCCGATATTTCGCTGTCTATCTACGACGAAACCCAGCTGCCCGAAAGCTGCATCGATGCGACCAAGCGCGCGATCACCCAGGCGCTGGCGCTTGGCTTTCGCAAGCAGGACATCGCGGTGCTGTCGTTTCGCGGACGCGAAGGCTCGGTGTTGTGGCCGCTCGATCATCTCGGCCCGCACCGGCTGCGCAGCTTCACGGGGAAGTACGATCTGTTCGGCAATCCGGCGTATCGCGAAGGCGATGTGCTGCTCGACTCCATCTACCGCTTCAAGGGGCAGTCGGCGCCGTGCGTGATCCTGAGCGAAGTGGATTTCGACGCGTTCGATGAGCGCAACGCGCGCAAGCTTTTCGTCGGCGCGACGCGCGCGACGATGAAGCTGATCGTCGTCGCGTCGCAGCGTGCGGCGCGGCATCTGCAGCTTGGCGATATGAAGGAGCAGGCGGGCTGAGGAATCGCAAGCGCGGCGGCGCGGTAAAGCTCGGCGCCGCGAGCGTGGCGCGCTTCGGAAATCTCAGCGCCAGGCCGACGCGCTGATCAGCGTGCCTGTGTGCTTGAGCGCGTCCCACCAGATCACCCGCAGCAGCGGCGCGAGCTTCGCGATGAGGAGCGCCTGCACGGGGTCGCTTTCGATGAAATGCGTGACGCCGCAGCTCAACGCCGCGGCCGCCTTGTGCGCGGCGGCGCCTTCGGGTGTTTCGTCATGCGCGTCGGGCGTGCGCATCACAAGTTCGAGATGACCGAAACCGTGCCGCTCGAGCCATGCGCGCGTGCGCTCCAGGTCGGCGTGCGGCCGGCCCGTGATGACCGCGCGCACTTTCTGCAGATCGACGTCGGGCAAGACCTCGTACGGCAACAGCGCGTCGCGCTCGTTCAAAGCGGCGGCGAGATCTTCGTCATACCGTGACAGCGGCACGTCGGGCAGCAGGATGCCGTCCAGATCGATCGCATAGGTCGCGTATTCGTGGTCATCCGCCATTTTCCCGGCCGAACCGGACTCGACTTTCAGCCAGTCGTCGCGATAGTCGTCCGTATAGGCCTGGCGTTCCCACGGGAACAGCGCGAAGAAGCCCGACGCGTCGTTCGCAAAGTCCGGGCGGATGCGGCTGATTTCGTCGAAGGCGGCCGTCAGCGTCTTGACGATCAGGCCGTGCTGCTCAAGAAACGCGATGCAATCGACCAGCGTGAAACCACGGCCCGCGATGTCCTCGCACAGCAGCACCTTCGAGCCGGGCGCCGGTAACGGTTGGGCCGAGTCCCACGTGACGTGGCGCGCCCTGCGGTCATAGCTGAGAAACGCCACAGGCACGCCGATCGCATGCGAAGCCATCAACGCGAGCGGTGCGCCGCCCCGTAGAATGCCGACAGCGGCGGCGAAGCGCTCTTCGAGCAGGGTGGGCTGCAACGATTCGATCCAGTGGTCGAGCTGTTCGTAGGTCAACGGTAGAACCGGCTTTTTCATGACGGATGTTGCGCTTGTGGTGGGCCGGAAGAACGTGCGTCGGCGAAGCGGCTTTTTTTGGGATGGAGCCGATATTATGCACGCCATGTAAAGATTCTGTGTCGGGGCAGGTCCGGCCGCGCTGTAGTTATCGTCTGATGGCGTTGTCAGGCACAATGCGGGCACGACTAACAACAAGACCACACCAGAGGGACCTGAAAGTGCTCTACAAGAAATGCGGCGGGTTGCGTGCGTCCGCGCTGATGTCCGCGCTGGTCACCGCGCTGTTCACTGTTTTCGCGCTGGCGTTCGCTTCGTTCGGCGCGTCGGCCGCGCCGCTGACGACCACGCTCGCGCTCGACGTCAAAGGCAAGATAGCGAAGACCAACGACGACGATCACACCGTTTTTCACTTTTCCGAAGCCCAGTTGCTAGCGCTGCCCGTCCATAGCATTTCGACATCGACGACATGGACGGCAAAATCCACCTTCACGGGGCCGTTGCTCGCGGATATCCTGAAGACCGTGGGCGCGTACGGCGATCAGATCGAAATCCATACGCTGGATGACTACACGTACACCGTTCCCGTGTCGGACACGAGCCGTTATGGCGTGATCGTCGCGTACAGCATGAACGGCAAGCGCCTGCAGGTCAGCGACTTCGGGCCGCTGTTTCTCATCTATCCGCGCGACCAGTTTCCCGGCGAGCTGGCGGGGGCGTCGGCGGACGCGAAATTCGTATGGCAGATCAAGGCTCTCATCGTCAAATAGGACGGCGCCCACTGCGCCGTGTGGTGCTCGTCATCATATGGATCGCCGCGCTCGCGGCGCCGACCGCGGCGATCAGCTATCTGCTGTACTCGGCCCTTCTCAACCCGCGCGCAACCCAGCAGCTGACGGGCACCTACGACGGCTTCTACTGGGACGCCGCGCAACTCCAGATCGCCTACGCGCGGCTCGAAAGCCAGTTGCTGCAATACGAGACGGGCGTCGATAGCGACTATCAGCGGCTCACGCTGCATTTCCAGGTGCTGCAATCGAAGCTACGCGTGATGGCGGGCTCGACGCAGCGTATGGCCGCGCAGACGGAAGCCGTGCAGCGCCAGCAGGAAGAGATTGTGCGGCTCTCGGAGATGCTGGTCGCGATGCAGCCTTCGCTCGACGCGCTGCCTGCTTCGCCCGCGCTCGCGTCGCAGATGGTCGACGAACTGCGCAAGCACTGGAAGGAAGTCAACGATCTCGCGCTGAGCCGGCGCTACGTCGACCTGCAGGACCGCGAGGCGATGAATTCGGATTTCATCGCAAAGCGCCGGATGCTGTTCGCGGGCGGGCTGGTGCTGCTGTTGCTGTCGGCGGCGGCGACCACGCTGCTGGTGATGAACGGCCGGCGCCGTACCAGGCTGATCGTGCAGCAGCGCGCCGCGCTCGATGCCGAGCATCAGGCCAGCCGCGCCGCGCGCGAGGCGAGCCTCGCCAAGGACGCGTTCCTCGGCATGATCAGCCATGAGCTGCGCACGCCGCTGCATGCGATCGTCTCGTCGATCGAGCTGCTCGGCTTCAACTTTCATTCCGACGCGGACCGCAAGGTGATCCAGCGGCTGGAGACGGCCGCGCGACATCTCGAAGCGCAGATGAAGGATCTGACCGACTATGCGCGCCTCGGCGCCGGCAAGCTCGAATTGCGCAACGAGCATTTCGATCCGCGCGAGCTGCTGACGTCGATCGTCGACGAGCACGAGCCGTTCGCGCGGGCGAAGGGTCTCGTGTTCGAAGGCAGCGCGAGCGGAAGGGTGGGGCTCGTCGATTCCGACCCGCACCGCATCCGGCAGATCGTCAACAACCTCGTGACCAACGGGATTCGCTACACCGAGCGCGGCACCGTCACGCTGCATTTCGACCAGCGCGACGACGCGCTGGCCATCGTCGTCACCGATACGGGCGCGGGCGTGCCGGACAAGCAGATTCCGCTGATCTTCAAGGAGTTCACGCAGCTCGACGCATCGCGCACGCGGCGCTTCGAAGGCGCGGGGATGGGGCTCGCGATTGTGCAGGGTCTGGTCGATCTGTTTGGCGGGACGATCGATGTCGACAGCGAAGTGGGCAAGGGCACGCGTTTCACGGTGACGATTCCCGTCAAGCCGGTCGCCACGCCCACCGACGCGTCCGTCGTGCCGCACACGGCGCATGGCGAAGGGCGCCCGCAGGTGCTGATCGTCGACGACAACCAGCTGATTCGCGAGTCGCTGTGCGAAATGCTCGAACACATGGGGTGCGATGCGTCCGCCGTCGCCAATGCCGACGATGCGCACGCCTGGCTCGCCGCGCGGCAGTGCGATCTGGTGCTGCTCGATCTGCACATGCCCGACAAGGACGGCTACGCGTTCATGACCGAATATACGGAGAAGGCGGAAAGGTCAGGCGAGGCGGTGCGCACGCCCGTGATCGCGGTGAGCGCCTATGCGCCCGACGGCAGCGTGCGCGCGGAGGCGGATCTGTTCTTCGACAGCCTGACCAAGCCCGTCCACTACGAGGTGCTGCGCGACGCCGTGCAGCGCGCGCTGGCGGCGCGGCACGGGGCGTCCGTCGCGGGCTGACGAGCGAGCCCGCGCTTGAGGCCGTGACTTATGCGCGGCTCAGACGCTTCGACAGATCGGCGACGAGAATCGCCATGCGCGCCGGCTTCTCGTAACAGGCCACGTCGTAGTTGCGCACGATGTCGCTGATTTCCGACTCGCTGGCCTTGCCCGTCAGCAGTTCGCCCGTCAGCACGAAAATCGGTGCGTCCGGATTCTCGGACGCGCGCACGGCGCGGATCGCTTCCGCCGACGTCTGCGGCCCGAACAGCCAGTCGATCACCACGCCGTCGAACACCTGCGTCTGCAGCGTCTCGGCGAATGCCGCGAGACCGTAGATCGCGATGGCCGCAAAGCCGCTGCGTTCGAGATAGTCGCGCAGGTTGTCGGCGGATGCCTGGTCGTCGTCGACGACGGCAATCAGCGGCTTGTCGGTCTCGGCGCGGCGCGGATAGATCTCGATCTTGTGGACTTCATACGCGTTCTGATAGAGCGCGCCGTCGTGCCGCACGACGCGCCACTGGTCGAGCTTCGACCACGCGATGAATTCAGGCCGGCTGCCTGCTTCAATCGGCGCGCCGATCCACGCGGTACACGCCAGCTCGATGCCGCCGATCGCGAACACGGCTTCCTGCGCAGTGGCGCCGACCATGCCGGGATCGAGCGATTGCGCGCCGAACAGCTGTGCCGCCGGCTCGCCGAATACCTCGGCGACCTTCTTGATCTGCGAGAGCGTCCACGGACTGTTGCCGCGCAGCTTGCGGTGACCCTGCGAGAAACTCAAATCGAGGATCCGGCAAAGCTCGCTGGTTTGCTGACGCTTGCCGATGCCGTGACGGCTCATCAACTCGCGCACGCGTTCGGCGACGGCAAGCGAGTCGGTTGAGGTGGCTTCGTTGGACATGCGCGAATCGTGTATCGCTATAAGTAGTTGTATGTGACGCGGCGTCGTGGCGGCAGCGCCGCGCGGCACGCGGGTTGGGCGTGCTGCCCTCGCAGGACCGCAACTGTACCGCAAGACTTCGGGCGCGCCTGGTGTCGCGCCATATCCGCATTGATCGAGCTTTTTTCGACGAACCCGCCGATTCTAATGAGTTCGACCGCCTCACGCGAATGAGGCGGTGTTCGAATCATGTAAAGCCTGTCTATTTTAGCGGTGAAATATATGCAAATCGCATGAAATTAATCGGTAAGGTTTGGGACTTTACGCGTTTTTTGCGGCGGATCATTGCCCGAAGGGGGATTGGGCTGGCGCGGGCGCTCGCGACGGCCGCCTTTCTGACCGGGATTGCGGCGCGCGGGCGGGCCTGAGAAGATGCTGTCCCTCGACACGGCCTCGGCGCCATATCTTTCTCGCATTCCCGATGACGACCACCTATCCGCTGCACGCCAATCTGAGCCCGGCCGACACGCCGTTTCCCGATCAAGCCGACGTCGTGATTGCGGGCGCGGGCATCATGGGCTGCGCGGCGGCGTACTACCTGGCGCGCCGGGGCGTGAAGGCGGTGGTGGTGGACAAGTCGCGCATCGCGGGCCAGCAGTCGACGCGCGCGTGGGGTTTCGTGCGCCAGCAGGGCCGCGAGGCCGCCGAAGTGCCGCTGATGATGGCGGGCATGCGTATCTGGGAGCAGCTCGAACGCGAGCTGGATTTCGATCTCGAATGGCGCCAGGGCGGCTGTCTCTACGTTGCGGACAAGGAGGAAGACTGGGCGTCATTCCAGCAATGGATGGACGTCGCGAAGCAATACGGGCTGGATACGCGCGTGCTCGACCGCGCGCAGATCGACCAGCACGTGCGCGGCATGCAAGGCAAGGTGCTGGGCGGTCTGTACACGCCGACCGACGGCCAGGCCGAGCCGCGCCGCGCGGCGGCAGCATTTGCGGCGCGGGCTATCGAAGCGGGCGCGCGGTTTTTCGAGGGTTGTGGCGTGGTGGCGATCGAACGGGCGGCGGGCGCCGTGACGGGCGTCGTCACCGAGCGCGGCACAATCCGCACGCGGCAGGTGATTTGCGCGGCGGGCGCGAGTAGCTGGCGGTTGCTCGATACGCTGGGGATTGTTTTGCCGCAGCAGGCGGTGCGCGGCACGTGTATGCGCACGAATCCGTTGCCCGCGATTACGGCTTCCACATTCTGGGGGCATGGGCTTGGGATTCGCCAGCGGGCGAATGGCGCGATCAATCTCGCTGATGATATGCAGGTTGATGTCGATATGACGTTTGGGCATTTTCGGGCGCTCAAGTGGTTCTTGCCCGAGCTTTGGGCGCAGCGCGAGAAGTTCAGCTTTCATCTGAATGGCGCGTTTGTGCGTGATTTACGCGAGCGCGTGCCGGGCTTTTTGTCTGCTGACGAGCGGGTGTTGCATCCGCGTGATCCGAATCCGCAGCCGAATCGTGCGCATGCGCCGCGGGCGTTGCAGAAGCTGCGGGCGTTGTTTCCGGCTTTGAAGGATGCGCAGGTGGTTGAGTCGTGGGCCGGGTTGATCGATGTGTTGCCCGATGGGATTCCAGTGCTCGATGCTGCTTCTCAGGCGCAGGGCCTGTTGGTCGCTACCGGGTTTTGTGGGCATGGCTTCGCCATGGGGCCTATTGTTGGGCGGCTTATGGCTGAGTGGATCGTTGATGGTCAGCCGTCGATTGATCTTTCTGCGTTTCGGTTGCAGAGGTTTTTTGATGGGACTATGCAGAGGCCTCGGAGTATGTTGTGAGTTTTTTGTCTGCGACGCTGGGTGGTGGTTTTGCTTTTGCGCTGGCATCCGCGATTTGCCTTCGTGGCGCGGGCGGTTTGGTTTTTATGGGTTTTCGCTGGCATCCGCGATTTGTTATCTAGCTTCAAGCGTCGCCCCTGTGCGGGGCGGCACCTACTTTTCTTTGCCGCCGCAAAGAAAAGTAGGCAAAAGAAAGCGGCTCACACCGCCAGTTCTAGTTCTTGCCTGAGGGCCCCCAACCGGTCTTACGCTTCACACGGCAGTGCCCCGGTTGGTGCTCGTTGCGAACGCTTCGAATGAACGCCTCACCCGCTTCGAATACCCGTACTCGAGCAAGCGGCAGCGAATGGTCTGTGCCGCCCAGGTGGCAAACTGTGTGTAGGTTGTCGCGTCGTATAGCCTGGCGCTCTTACATGGAGGTATGCGCGTGCTATCGGGTCCGAAGTGAGGCGCGCGAGGCACTACGGCCTACACACAGTTTGCCACCTGGGCGGCGGTGGACTATCCAGCACGGCATGCTGTAACGCGGGGGCGTGAAGCGGGTGATGAGCATTGCAAGAGCGCTGGCAACGAGTATGGGTCACGTGATTGCCGTGTGAAGCGTAAGACCCGTTGGGGGCCCTCAGGCAAGAAGAAGAGTTGGCGGTGTTAGCCGCTTTCTTTTGCCTACTTTTCTTTGCGGCGGCAAAGAAAAGTAGGTGCCGCCCCGCACAGGGGCGACGCGTGAAGCAAGCTAACAAACCGCGGATGCCCGCGCGAACACAAGCAAACCAAACCGCGCGCGCCGCGAAGCCAAACCGCGGATGCCAGCGTAAACACGAGCAAACCACCCCAGCGTCGACAGACAAAAAAACCTCACTTAGGCGCTATATCCCTCCGCACTCGCCTGATGTGCTGCTCGACATAAAACGCAGCCGCATCGGCATCACCATCAACAATGGCCTCATAGATCAACCGATGTTCAGAAACATAAAGCCTGATCCGCCCAGGATCATGAATCCCATCATCTTTTAGCCGTTTCCACAAAGGCTGATCCATCGCTTTAGCCACTTCATCGGCGATCTTGACGAGCAGGGCATCGCCCGTCATCACAGCAAGCTGCAGATGAAACAAACGATCGCTATCGTTCCATAGCGCGCGCTGCACGGCATCGGAGACATCGTCGATCGAATCCATCTGCGCAAGGTAGTGCTCGGCAAGCTCGTCACGCTGCGCATTGGCGGCCGCGCGGCGCGCGATGGCAGGCTCCAGGATCAAGCGGACGTCGAGCGCGGACGTAGGGCTGAAGTCAGCGTCGCCTGAGACATCGCCAGAAGCGGGCGCCGCCGCCAACCGCTGCAACGCGTCCGCGCACACGTAAGTGCCCGAATTGCGCCGCGTAACGACCAAACCCTCGTTCTGCAACGCGCCCAGCGCCTCCCGCACGGCAGGCCGTCCGACGCCAAACCGCGCCGCGAGATCGCGCTCCGAAGGCAACCGCGCTTCAGGTGCAAACTGCCCGTTGCGAATGTCGCCGCGCATGCGCTCCGCGACCTGCTCGTAAATCTGCTTCGGGCGAAACGCGCGTTCCAGTGCGAATGAGGTCGAGGCCATGAATGGATACCGTGCGACAGGTAACAGGGTGATGTGTGCCGGGTTCAAACCAGTTTGACGGATAAATTTTGAAACTGGTTGATCGCTAACCAAAGCTGGTCTACATTTCGATCCAGTATAAAACAAAGACGATGGAGCGAGACGATATGTTGGACAGGCAACGACCCGAAGCTTTCTTGCGAGGAACGAACGCATCATGAAG
This sequence comes from Paraburkholderia terrae, assembly GCF_002902925.1. GTDB lineage: Bacteria > Pseudomonadota > Gammaproteobacteria > Burkholderiales > Burkholderiaceae > Paraburkholderia > Paraburkholderia terrae. Next base: position 1,105,628 of record NZ_CP026112.1, read on the forward strand.
CTGAACCGCATGATCAGCACGGTCGAAGTGCATACGGGCGGCGAACCGTTCCGCATCGTCACGAGCGGGCTGCCGAAGATGCCCGGCAAGACCATCGTCGAGCGGCGCGCGTGGCTCAAAGAGCACGCCGATCATCTGCGCCGCGCGCTGATGCTGGAGCCGCGCGGCCACGCCGACATGTACGGCGGTTATCTGACCGATCCCGTCACGGAAGGCGCGGACTTTGGCATCATCTTCGTTCACAACGAGGGCTATAGCGACCATTGCGGCCACGGCGTGATCGCGCTGGCGACAACGGCCGTCTCGCTCGGCTGGGTCGAGCGCACAGAGCCGGAAACGCGCGTCGGCATCGATGCGCCTTGCGGCTTCATCGAAGCATTCGTCAAATGGGACGGCGATCACGCCGGCAGCGTGCGCTTCGTCAACGTGCCGTCGTTCATCTGGCAGCGTGACGTGAGCGTCGAGACGCCGACTTTTGGCACCGTGCGCGGCGACATCGCGTTCGGCGGCGCGTTTTACTTCTACACATCGGGTGAACCGTTCGGACTCGATGTGCGCGAAAACCAGGTGGACCGGCTGATCCAGTTCGGCGCCGAAGTGAAGCGCGCGGCGAACGAGGCGTTCAAGGTCGAACATCCGCATATTCCCGAGATCAATCACATTTACGGCACGATCATCGACAACGCGCCGCGTCACGCGGGTTCGACGCAGGCCAATTGCTGCGTGTTCGCCGACCGCGAAGTGGACCGCTCGCCAACGGGCTCCGGCACGGCGGGGCGGGTCGCGCAACTGTATCTGCGCGGGCAACTGGGCAAGGACGAGACGCTCATCAACGAGTCGATCATCGGCACGGTGTTTCGTGGGCGTGTGTTGTCCGAGACGAAGCTCGATCGCTTCGATGCCGTGATTCCCGAAATCGAAGGCGACGCGCATATTTGCGGTTTCGCGAACTGGCTCGTCGATGAGCGCGATCCGCTGACGTATGGTTTTCTGGTGCGCTGAACGCGCAAGGAGCAGCCCCGACATGAGCAGCACGCCGATTTTCGACGCCGCCGGCACGGCGCGCCTGATTCCGTTTCGCGCGCTCGTCGACGCGCTGAAGACAGCCGCCGCCGACTACGCGGCCGGACGCGTCGCGAGCCCCGAGCGGCTCTTCGTGCCGCTGAACGACAACGGCAACATGCTGTCGATGCCCGCCGCAGCCTCCGATCTCGCGATCCACAAGCTCGTCAACGTCTGCCCGCGTAACGGCGAGCGGGCGCTGCCGACCATCCACGGCCAGGTGATGGCGTTCGACCCGGACACGGGCAAGACGCTGTTCATTCTCGACGGGCCGACCGTCACGGGACGCCGCACGGCCGCGATGACGATGCTCGGCATCGAGACGCTCTCGCGCGACGCACCGAAAGACATTCTGCTGATCGGCACGGGCACACAGTCCGCGAGCCACCTGCGGGCGATCGGCGAGTTGTATCCGGAGGCGCGCGTGCGTGTGCGGGGCACATCGGTGGCGAGGGCGCAGGCGTTCTGCGACGCACAGCGAGGCACGGTGCGCGACCTGCAAGCCTTGAGCGAGGCGACGATTCCCGATTCCGTCGATACCGTCATCGCGCTGACGACGAGCCGCCAGGCCGTCTACGACGAGGCGCCGCGCGCGGGACGGCTCGTGATCGGTGTCGGCGCGTTCACGCCGCAGATGTGCGAGATCGGCGCGCGCACGCTCGCGGGCAGCTCGCTGTATGTCGACGATCTCGCGGGCGCGAAACACGAAGCGGGGGACTTCATCCAGGCGGGCGTCGACTGGTCGACGGTGACGGGCATCAAGGACGCGCTGGCGAGCCAGCCATCGTTCGATACGGCCATCGTCTTCAAGACCGTCGGCTGCGCGGCGTGGGATCTGGCGGCGGGGCGTGTTGCGCGGGCGGCGCTGGGCGCGGGTTGAAATTTCGCAGATCCCTTGTCGCCGCAGACCGGGTGAAAGTGAGAAGCGAAACGAACGTGCGTGCCGTGTCACGACAGTAAGCGTGCAAACAATCCTAAAACGTTGCAACATAGTCGTCTCGCGCAAACCTGCCCGATCTCAGCGCTGCCTGAAAGGTTGGTCCGGGCGGGCTTGCGTATTTCCCAGCAGTTAATTTTTGCGACCGCGCTATGACGACTTCCACCGCTCCTGCTTCGCCGGACCGCCCGCTCGACATGATCATTTTCGGCGGCGCCGGCGACCTGTCAGCCCGCAAGCTGCTGCCCGCGCTGTATATGGCGCATACGCACGGCAATTTGCCCCCCGAAACGCGCATTCTCGCAATCGGCCGCCGCGAATGGGTGCGTGACGACTATCTGAAATGGATGGACGAGCAGAGCCGTCCGTTCATCGAATCCGGTGCATATGAATCGGGCGCATGGGATCGCTTCCTGTCGCTGTTCGAATACGTGCGCGTCAATGTCGACCAGGCCGCCGATTACGAGCGTCTTGCCGAGGCATCGCGCCCGAATGCGCTGCGCGTGTTCTATCTGTCGACGTCGCCGGAACTGTTCACGACGATTTGCGACAACCTCTCGTCGCACGGTCTGCTCGACGAGTATTCGCGCGTCGTGCTGGAAAAGCCGCTGGGTCACGATCTGGCGTCGGCACAGGCGATCAACGATTCCGTCGGCAAGCATTTCTCCGAGCATCAGATCTACCGGATCGACCACTATCTCGGCAAGGAGACGGTGCAGAACCTGATGGTGCTGCGCTTCGGCAACGCGATCTTCGGGCCGCTGTGGCAGGCGCCGTATATCCGCAGCGTGCAGATCACGGTGGCGGAGTCGGTCGGCGTGGGCACGCGCGCGGGCTTCTACGACCATACGGGCGCGATGCGCGACATGGTGCAGAACCACTTGCTGCAACTGCTTTGCATCGTCGCGATGGAGCCGCCCGTTTCGCTCGACGCCGATGCCGTGCGGGACGAGAAGCTGAAGGTGCTGCGTTCGCTGCGTCCGATGACGGCCGAGGATATCTCGCGCGATACGGTGCGTGGGCAGTACACGGCGGGCGCTGTCGGCGGCGAGCCGGTGAAGGGTTATCTGGAAGAAGCGAACGTGCCCGCCGATAGCCGCGCGGAAACCTTTGTCGCTTTGCGCGCGCATATCAACAACTGGCGCTGGGCGAACGTGCCGTTCTATCTGCGCACGGGCAAGCGGATGGCGAAGAAGCTGTCGGAGATCGTGATCGAGTTCGCGGATCTGCCGTTTTCGATCATGCCGAATAGTCCTTGTGGTCCGCGTAATTGTGGGAACCGGTTGGTGATCCAGTTGCAGCCGAATGAGTCGATCCAGCTGCAGATGCTTGCCAAGGAGCCGGGTAGTGGAATGCGGACGTTGCCCGTCAATCTGAATCTCGATCTGGAGCAGGCGTTCACGAGCCGTCGCGCGGAAGCGTATGAGCGTCTGTTGATCGACGTCGTGCGTGGCAGGCTCACTCACTTCATGCGCCGCGATGAACTGGAAGCGGCATGGACGTGGGTCGATCCCATCATCGAAGCGTGGAAGCGGAATGGCGACAAGCCGAGAGGTTATACGGCGGGGACGTTCGGGCCAGGGGCTTCGACGGCGATGATGGCGCGGGATAATATGGTTTGGTCGGAGGAGTCGTAGGACTTTCGGGTCAAGCGGTAGTACGCGAAGGCGGAGAGAATGATGCTCTCCGCCTTTTTTCTTTTGCGGAGAACTTTGAAAGAGAGAAAGTGAGGTGCGGGCTAGCCTCATTTTCTGTAAGCGGATGGCATTGGGTTCTCGAGCAGAAGCAGATGATCAATGCTGGTTTCGACGCAAGTACTTGCCTGCCGTCCGTTCCAGGATGGCAATCAGTTCCGGCTGCATGAAGGTGTATTTGTCGGGGATGTCGAGGCAAATGATCTGTTTGCTCTTGAGCGAGGGACCGAATTTTCTCGACAATCTGGCCTTATGCGCGCGTTCCATCACAAAGTTCATATCTGCCCATAAGACTTGCTCCATCGAGATAATCATCGCTGCGTCAGGAGCGAGGCCCGCGGAATCCGTTTCAACACCGGGCCAACTGGAAAACAGTGCCTCCGCTGTAGGACTTCGCAGACGATTTCGGCTACAGATCAATAGTGCTGCTCGCATCGAATGCCGCCGTTTTTAGGCGTGCTTCTATTAGGTGGATAAGTACGGTTTCCGCTTGCCTGGTCAATTTAGTCAATTCCTGAACTCTTATCAGGCAACTGAGCAAATTGAAAGCGTGTCAAGCATTGCGGCCATGTTGCCGCTACACCGTTTGATGCAATCATTACGAAGCGGTTGAAGGCGCGATCGGCAATTCGGATCTGGCTTTTTCCAACATTCTCGACAATATAGTCGAGCGCCTGTTCTGACTGTAGAAAATCGCCGATCGTCCGGCGAATGTGAATGAGCAGACAATCGGACTCAATCGTAGAGAGTATTTTCCCGAGCAACTCACGATCGACAGTGCCATCTCGAAAAAGATGTATCCACTCGCACATGACCAGATCAATTTTTGGGAAGTGTTTCTCAAAGAGCGAGTGGACGCGTCTTGGATTCATGTGGTGATAACGAAGATCTCGCTAGCAGTGCGGTTGAATTTATTGCTTCGCATCTTGTACTGGAAAAACTGTCGTGCCGACTTCAGTCGGGCGGGTGCCGATTCTCGCAATTTGGGCTGTGCGGCGCAAGCGTTGCGTTTTGCCGTACAGCGCTTACGACTCGCTAATAACCGGACAACCCAGTTCGTGATCGAGATCAAAACACATCCACCCTCCCCGGAAACGTCTCCTCATAAGCCACCGCCGCGTCCCCCTCAACCGGCGTTCCCCCACGCTGCTCTCTAAACATCACAGGCGGCATCCCAAACTCCTTCCTGAACTCGCGCCCCAGGTGCGACGCATCAGAAAACCCGCAACTCGAAGCGATATCCGCCACCGTCCGATCCGAACTCGTCAACAACCACGCTGCCGTTCTCAACCGAACCTGCTTCGCAAACGCCTGCGGACTTTTCCCCGTCTCTGCTTTGAACAGCCGTTCCAGCTGCCGCGGCGATAAATCCAGCTTGCACGCCAGTTCCTCCAGCGGCAACGTGCGCCCAACATGTTGCTCCATCAACAAAATCGCGCGCTTGACTTTGGGATGCGTCGCCGGCTCCAGCCCAGGCGGATGCGGCTGCGGCGCATTCCCTTTCTGCATTTCGCCGACAAGCAGAATCCGCAGCGCCTTTTGAACGGTCGCCGTCTCGAAGTGACGCAGCAAAATCGCCGCTGCCACATCGATCGAAGCCCGTCCTCCCGAGCACGTAATCCGTCGACGGTCGATCACGAACAGCCGGTCTGCGATCAGCGCATCCGAATTGACGGAAGGAAAGCGCTCGACGAAATCCCAGTAGTGAAACCAGCTCACGCAAATCCGGTGCTCGTCGAGCACGCCCGCGCGCATCAGCGCGAACACGCCCGTGCAGATGCCGACCAGCGTCGTAGTTCCGCGCGCCGCAGCACGAATGAACTGCAAGGTCTCGTCGTTCGCCTGCGGCCCTGAATGCAACAGCCCGCCGACGACGACCACATAGTCGAACGGCTCCGCATCGGCGAACGTCTTCCAAGGCGTGATCTGGATGCCGCAACTTGCGCGCACGGGCGCAAGCGTGTCGCCGATCACGCTCCACGAGCAGCGTACGGGCTTGCTGTAATCGCCTTCGTCGGCGGATAGACGCAGCATGTCGACGAAGCCGGAAAACGCCGTCAGCGTGAAGTTCGGCAGCAGGATGATGCCGAAGCGGATGCGCTCTTTGGGCAGCGCATCGATGGAAGTCAACGGTAGCGAATCAACGATGGTCATGGCGCGATGGCGCAGTGGTCCGGCAAGTTCAATCGGCTGATAACAAAAAAGCGAAACCCAAACGCGCCCGCACGCGGGATAACCCTAGCGTCGCCGATTCGCGCTTGCGGCTCTTGTCCTTTTCCGACACCGACTTGCGCAGATGCGAAGCGCGTTCATCCCTGCGTGGCTTGGGCTCCGGCACGCTCGTCCCGCGCCCGGACTTGAGTTTTTCCGTCACTGAGTTGCGGAGAAACGAAGTCCGGGCGCCATCTGGCGTCGCCATCCCACGTCGATGCCGTTTTTGTTCTATCGGCGGATTTTACGCTTTGGTGTACTGGCGTCACTGCGGAGTGCATGCGTTTCCGCCCACCTACCTGAGCAAGGTTTCCATGAACGTCAGCGTTTTCGACCTGTTCAAGATCGGCATCGGCCCATCGAGTTCGCACACAGTCGGCCCGATGATCGCCGCCTGCCGCTTCGCTTCCCATATCGAGGACGCGAACCTGCTCGCGTTCGTGCGCCGCGTGAAAGTCGAGCTGTACGGCTCGCTCGGCGCGACGGGCAAGGGCCACGGCACCGACAAGGCCGTGCTGCTCGGCCTCGAAGGTCATCTGCCCGACACCATCAATCCCGACCTGATCGAACCGCGCCTGGTCGATATCCGCAAGGGCAAGCGCCTGTCGCTGCTCGGCAAGCACGAGATCGGCTTCGACGAAAAGGAGCAGATTGCGTTCTTCCGCCGTCTGATGAGCGGCACGGGTAGCGTCGTGCATCCGAACGGCATGCGCTTCCAGGCCTTCGACGAGAACGGCCAGCTGCTCGTTGAGAAAGAGTATTACTCGGTCGGCGGCGGCTTCGTCGTGAACCGCGAAGGCGATCGCGTGAACGGCGTGCGCGCGGGCGGCGAAGTGCCGTATCCGTTCCGCAACGGCGACGACCTGATGCGCGTGTGCCGCGAAAGCGGCCTGTCCGTCGCGCAGGTGACGTTCGCCAACGAATGTGCGTCGCGCGCCCCGGAAGACGTCCGCGAAGGGCTGCTGACGATCTGGCGCACGATGGCCGCCTGTGTCGAACGCGGCTGCAAGATGCACGGCGAACTGCCCGGCCCGATGCGCGTGAAACGCCGCGCAGCCGATCTCACCGTGCAACTGCGCACGCATTCGGAAGAGTCGCTGCGCGATCCGCTGTCGATGCTCGACTGGGTCAACCTGTATGCGATGGCCGTCAACGAAGAGAACGCTGCCGGAGGCCGCGTCGTCACCGCGCCGACCAACGGCGCAGCGGGCGTGATTCCCGCCGTGCTGCACTACTACGTGAAGTTCGTGCCGGGCTCGAACGAAAACGGCATCGTCGATTTCCTTCTGACGGCGGCCGCCATCGGCATCATCTACAAGGAAACGGCGTCGATCTCGGGCGCGGAAGTGGGCTGCCAGGGCGAAGTGGGTGTCGCGTGTTCAATGGCGGCAGCGGCGCTCGCGGCCGTGATGGGCGGCACGCCGTCGCAAGTCGAGAACGCCGCCGAAATCGGCATGGAACACAACCTCGGCATGACGTGCGATCCCGTCGGCGGCCTCGTGCAGATTCCGTGCATCGAGCGCAACGCGATGGGCGCGATCAAGGCGCTGAACGCATCGCGCATGGCGCTCAAGGGCGACGGCCAGCACTACGTGACGCTCGACAACGTCATCAAGACGATGCGCGAAACGGGCGCCGATATGAAAACGAAATACAAGGAGACGTCGCGCGGTGGTCTCGCCGTGAACGTCATCGAATGTTAATGGTAACGCGCAACGAGGGGTCTGCAAGATGAGCCGCTATTCGATATTCAGTCTGTTCCGCAACGGGTTGTCGTATCACGAGAACTGGGAGCGACAGTGGAGAAGCCCGGAACCGAAGAAGGAATACGACGTCGTGATCGTCGGCGGCGGCGGGCATGGTCTTGCGACGGCGTATTACCTCGCGAAAGAACACGGCGTGAAGAACGTCGCGATTCTGGAGAAGGGCTGGATCGGCGGCGGCAACACGGCGCGCAACACGACGATCGTGCGTTCGAACTATCTGTGGGACGAATCGGCGGCGCTGTACGAGAAGGCGATGAAGCTGTGGGAAGGTCTGTCGCAAGACCTCAACTACAACGTGATGTTCTCGCAGCGCGGCGTGCTGAACCTCGCGCACACGCTGCAGGACGTGCGCGACACCGAGCGCCGAGTGAATGCGAACCGGCTGAACGGCGTCGATGCCGAATTCCTGACGCCCGAGCAGATCAAGGAAATCGAACCGACGATTAACCTGAATAGCCGTTATCCCGTGCTCGGCGCATCGATTCAACGTCGCGCGGGTGTTGCGCGGCACGATGCTGTTGCTTGGGGCTTCGCACGCGGCGCGGATCAGGCGGGCGTCGACATCATCCAGAACTGCCAGGTGACGGGCATTCGCCGCGACGGTGGCCGTGTGACGGGCGTCGATACGGTGAAGGGTTTCATCAAGGCGAAGAAAGTCGCCGTCGTCGCAGCAGGCAACACGACGACGCTCGCCGACATGGCGGGCATCCGTCTGCCCCTCGAAAGCCATCCGTTGCAGGCGCTGGTGTCCGAGCCGATCAAGCCCGTGGTCAACTCGGTGATCATGTCGAACGCGGTGCATGCGTACATCAGCCAGTCCGACAAGGGCGATCTGGTGATCGGCGCGGGTGTCGATCAGTACACGGGTTTTGGGCAGCGCGGCAGTTTCCACATTATCGAAGGCACGCTGCAGGCGATCGTCGAAATGTTCCCGGTGTTCTCGCGCGTGCGGATGAACCGCCAGTGGGGTGGCATCGTCGACGTGTCGCCGGATGCTTGCCCGATCATCAGCAAGACCGACGTGAAGGGCCTGTACTTCAACTGCGGCTGGGGCACGGGCGGTTTCAAGGCGACGCCGGGCTCGGGATGGGTGTTCGCGCACACCATCGCCAACGACGAACCGCATCCGCTGAACGCGGCGTTCTCGCTGGACCGCTTCTATACCGGCCATCTGATTGACGAACACGGCGCTGCTGCCGTGGCCCACTGACCGCACTTTCCTGGAAACCATCATGCTGACAATCGAATGCCCGTGGTGCGGTCCGCGCGCCGAGTCCGAATTTAGCTGCGGCGGCGAAGCCGATATTGCACGTCCGCTCGACACCGACAAGCTCACCGACCGCGAATGGGGCGAGTACCTGTTCATGCGCAAGAACCCGCGCGGCGTGCATCGCGAGCAATGGATGCACACGCAGGGCTGCCGACGCTGGTTCATGGCGACGCGTGACACCGTCACCTATCAGATTCAAGGTTACGAAACGTTCAAGATGGGCAACACGTCCGCCGACGCACAAGAGGGCAAAAAGCAATGAGCCAGAAGAACCGCCTCGGCGCCGGTGGGCGCATCAACCGCGCGATTCCGCTGACCTTCACGTTCAACGGTCGCACGTATCAGGGCTTTCAGGGCGACACGCTTGCGTCGGCGCTGCTCGCGAACGGCGTGCATTTCGTCGCGCGCAGTTTCAAGTATCACCGCCCGCGTGGCATCGTCACGGCTGACGTCGCCGAACCGAATGCCGTCGTGCAACTGGAGCGCGGCGCATACACGGTGCCGAATGCGCGCGCGACGGAAATCGAGCTGTATCAGGGGCTCGTTGCGACCAGCGTGAATGCCGAGCCGAATCTCGAGCACGACCGCATGGCGATCAACCAGAAGTTCTCGCGCTTCATGCCCGCGGGCTTCTACTACAAGACGTTCATGTGGCCGGCAAAGTTCTGGCCGAAGTACGAAGAGAAAATTCGTGAAGCGGCGGGTCTCGGCAAGTCGCCCGAAGTGCTCGATGCCGATCGCTACGACAAGTGCTACGCGCATTGCGACGTGCTGGTGGTAGGCGGCGGCCCGACGGGTCTTGCGGCGGCACACGCGGCGGCCGTGAGCGGCGCGCGCGTGATTCTCGTCGACGATCAGCGCGAACTCGGCGGCAGCCTGCTGTCGGGCAAGACGGAGATCGACGGACGCGCGGCTTTGAGCTGGGTCGAGAAGATCGAAGCGGAACTGTCGCGCATGCCGGATGTGACGATCCTGTCGCGCAGCACGGCGTTCGGCTATCAGGACCACAACCTCGTCACGGTGACGCAGCGTCTGACGGATCATCTGCCCGTGTCGATGCGCAAGGGCACGCGCGAACTGCTGTGGAAGGTCCGCGCCAAGCGTGTGATTCTCGCGACGGGCGCGCACGAGCGTCCCATCGTGTTCGGTAACAACGATCTGCCAGGCGTGATGATGGCGTCGGCGGTCTCGACGTATATCCATCGTTTTGGCGTGTTGCCGGGCCGCAATGCTGTCGTGTTTACGAACAACGACGCGGGCTACCAGTGCGCACTCGACATGAAGGCGTGCGGCGCGAGCGTGACGGTCGTCGATCCGCGCGCACAGGGCAGCGGCGCGTTGCAGGCAGCGGCGCGGCGTCATGGCGTGAAGATCATCAACAACGCAGCCGTGATGACGGCGCATGGCAAGCTGCGCGTCACGTCGGTTGAAGTGGTCGCGTATGCGAACGGCAAGACGGGTGCGAAGCAGGCGGACCTGCCGTGCGATCTCGTCGCGATGTCGGGCGGCTACAGCCCTGTGCTGCATCTCTTCGCGCAGTCGGGCGGCAAGGCGCACTGGAACGACACGAAGGTGTGCTTCGTGCCGGGCAAGGGCATGCAGCCGGAAACGAGCATCGGCGCGGCAGCGGGCGAATTTAGCCTGGCGCGCGGTCTGCGTCTTGCCGTTGATGCTGGCGTCGAAGCGGTGAAGTCGATCGGTTACGCGGTGACGCGTCCGCAAGTGCCGCAGGCCGCGGAAGTCGCCGAGTCGCCGTTGCAGCCGCTGTGGCTGGTCGGCAGCCGCGCGGAAGCGGCGCGCGGCCCGAAGCAGTTCGTCGATTTCCAGAACGACGTGTCGGCGGCGGACATTCTGCTGGCGGCGCGCGAAGGCTTCGAATCCGTCGAGCACGTGAAGCGTTATACGGCGATGGGCTTCGGCACCGATCAGGGCAAGCTCGGCAACATCAACGGCATGGCGATTCTCGCCGATGCGCTCGGCAAGACGATTCCCGAGACGGGCACGACGACGTTCCGCCCGAACTACACGCCCGTGACTTTCGGCACGTTCGCGGGCCGCGAACTCGGCGATCTGCTCGATCCGATCCGCAAGACGGCAGTGCATGAATGGCACGTCGAGAACGGCGCAATGTTCGAAGACGTCGGCAACTGGAAGCGGCCCTGGTACTTTCCGAAGAGCGGTGAAGATCTGCATGCGGCCGTGAAGCGCGAATGCCTCGCGGTGCGTAACAGCGTCGGCATTCTCGATGCGTCGACGCTCGGCAAGATCGACATTCAGGGGCCTGATGCAGCGAAGCTGCTGAACTGGATGTACACGAATCCGTGGAGCAAGCTCGAAGTGGGCAAGTGCCGCTATGGCCTGATGCTCGATGAAAACGGCATGGTGTTCGACGACGGCGTGACCGTGCGCCTCGCCGACCAGCACTTCATGATGACGACCACGACGGGCGGCGCGGCGCGCGTGCTGACGTGGATGGAGCGCTGGCTGCAGACGGAATGGCCGGACATGAAGGTGCGCCTCGCGTCCGTCACCGATCACTGGGCGACGTTCGCCGTCGTCGGTCCGAAGAGCCGCAAGGTCGTGCAGAAGATTTGCAGCGATATCGACTTCGCCAACGAGGCATTCCCGTTCATGTCGTATCGCAACGGTACGGTCGCAGGCGTGAAGGCGCGCGTGATGCGGATCAGCTTCTCGGGCGAGCTTGCCTACGAAGTGAACGTGCCGGCGAACATGGGCCGCGCGGTGTGGGAAGCGCTGATGGCAGCGGGCGCTGAGTTCGACATCACGCCGTACGGCACGGAAACGATGCACGTGCTGCGCGCGGAGAAGGGCTACATCATCGTGGGCCAGGATACGGATGGTTCGGTTACGCCGCACGATCTCGGAATGGGCGGACTGGTCGCGAAGACGAAGGACTTCCTCGGACGTCGTTCGCTCGCGCGCTCGGATACCGCGAAGGATGGGCGCAAGCAGTTCGTCGGCCTGCTCACCGACGACCCGCAGCTGGTGCTTCCCGAGGGCAGCCAGATCGTCGCCGGTCCGTTCCAGGGCGACACGGCGCCGATGCTTGGACACGTGACGTCGAGCTACTACAGCCCGATTCTGAATCGTTCGATCGCGCTCGCCGTGGTCAAGGGCGGCCTGAACAAGATGGGGCAAAACGTGACGATTCCGCTGGCGAGCGGCAAACAGATCGCCGCGAAGATCGCCAGCCCCGTTTTCTACGACACCGAAGGAGTGCGTCAACATGTGGAATGAAGCTAGGAACAATGCACCGGGCGCAACATCGGCTGTCGCGAACCGGGTGGCGGGACAACCGTGGCAGGAGTCGCCGCTTGCTGGTGTCGGTGAACTGGTGAAGAAGCATGTGGCCGCGCCGTCGAAGAAGTTTCATCTGCGTGAGAAGGCGTTTTGCGATCTTGTGAGTCTGCGTGGCGATGTGGGTGATGCGGGGTTTCTCAGCGCAGTCGAGAGCGTGACGGGGTGCCGTCCGCCGGCGAAGCCCAATACCGTTGCGCGCGGCAATGGCTATGACGTGCTGTGGCTCGGGCCCGACGAATGGCTCGTGCGATCGCAGCAACCTCAGGCGCCTGTTGCCGAGGACAAGCTGGTCGAAGCGCTGCAAGGGCAGTTTGCTTCGGCAGTGGATATCGGCAGCGGCTGGACGGTGCTCGAAGTGAGCGGCGAGAAGGTGCGTGACGTGATTGCGCGCGGCTGTCCGCTGGATCTGCATCCCCGCATTCTTGCACCGGGGCAGTGTGCGCAGAGTCATTACTTCAAGGCGTCGATCGTGCTCGTGCCTGTTGCGGATGATGCGTATGAGATCGTCGTGCGCCGTAGTTTCGCCGATTACTTCGTTCGTATCATGCTCGATGCGGCTGAGCCGCTGCTGTCGTGAAGCCGTTCGAGGAGCCGTTGACGGCTTATATGCGTGCTGCTTCTGATGCGCGTGGCACGGCTAGAGGCAAGGGCTGGCGTGTGTTTATCGATGAGCTTGTCGTGGCGACGCGAATTGGTATTCATGCGCATGAGCATCTTGCGGCACAGCCTGTCGTGATTGATGCGAGTCTTTCTTATCGCTGCGAGCCTTCGGAGGAGGGCGCGCACGCGATGATCGACTATGAGCGGTATTGCAATCGCGTGAGTGAGTTTCTTTCTACGAAGCCGCATACGCGGATGCTGGAGACGCTTGCTGTTGAGATTGCTCTGCTTTCGTTTGTGGAGTGGCCTGCGCTTGAGGCTATTACGCTGGCTTTGCATAAGCCCAAGATTCGTGAGGGCACGAAGCGGATTGGGGTTGAGCTGGACTGGACGCGGGGCGATTTTGAAGCGCATTCGGCTTCGGCTTCGGCTTCGGCTTCGGCTTCGGTTTTGGGCTGAACGGTTGATATGTCGCGTGCGCAAACGTCCGAACTGGTCAAGCGCGCGTATGCGGCTGGAGACGCCGATGCCGCCGTCGCGCTGCTCGATCAGAGTATTGCGCTTGGGCATCGGCGGATTGCTTTGATTCGGTATTTGCAGGCGCAGTATCTCGAGGCGGTGCTCGATGCCAGGCATCATGAGTATGTGAGGGGTGTCGCTGCGCGGATGAGTCCGGATACTCTGGCTAGAGTTGTGGGGGAGGCGCGGGTGAGAAGAGGGCGCCAAAGCGTAGATGAACACGACGAGTGCCCGGGTTGACCTGAACCCGGGCGTCGCGCTCCACACGTTCACACGCATTCGAAACCGACGATACTGAGGTGCCGTGAAGTCAAAGTCGATGCGAAGGTCTTTGTCGGCGGCGAATGAATAACATGACAGTCCACGTCGTGAGAGCGGCGAATACCCAGCACGCCGCGATCAGGCATAAGAGGCCAAGGGTTTGAATGTCCTCGGGATTGTCGAGTTTGTCAAAGCCGCTGATAGCTATCGAGCGACGGATGAAGTGGTACAGGAACACCGGCATCTCGAACTGAAACGATGTGGCGATGCACGCCAGCAACCAGCCGCCGGCACAGGTACAGGCGAAAAAAATTGTGATAGACAGCAGTCGTCTCACCAGACCTCCAGTGTGCCGTACGCGCGGAATGCCGCGCCCGGCACAGGAAGCTCGGGCGGCCGCGCGCGAATATATCGCGCGAGCGATTCAAAGTCGGGCGGATACAGGACGGTTACGCAACCGTGACTCAGACCGAGCGGACCTCTGGGGTGCAGCCGGAACGAACCTCGTTTGATTCCATTGATGTTCGTCGTGTCGCCGCCGCTCGGATTCCAGAGCATGAACCATTTGGAGCGGTCTGTCGTGCCAATTCCGTGTTCGCCGGCCCAATCGTATAACCATCCCATCATCCCACCAGACTGGCGGTCGACGATGTAGTAGGTCCCGCGCGGCAAAGGGCCGACATCAGGCATTGCAGTTGCATCCGGATTGTCCCGCCCACGCCCCGCACCGGAAAATGCTTTGACCGTGCCGTATCCGGAACAGCAGAGATCCGATGTGTCCTGGTTATTGAGTGAGAACGTACAGTGTACGGGCATTGCGTCGTCTCCCTCAAAGCAGGTTCCATGCATCCTTGAACTTCAGATTTCCGTCGAGATAGCACCACGTGATTTCCTCGTAACGGAATTCGACCGCTTCAAAGTGATTGTGGTGGGCTGAAGTCTGCTCCTTGATATTGAGTAATTTCGGTGTGACCGAGACGACCTTCACCTGTTGCAGCAAGATGTTGAAGTACTCTTCTTCGCGCCCTGCATCGTTGATGCGATACCACTTGAGTTCGGCCGATTGCAAGGTCGCACCACGTGCGATTGCCATGTAGAGCAGCGGTGAGGAACGATCAAGCTCCTTTTCTATGGTTAGCGGGCGGTGCGTCCGCCCGCCAATCAGCTTGCCGGTCGAGTGATCGGTACCCGCGTGCAGGCCATGCGTGAGGCTCAGTACTTCGATGCTTCCTTCACGTCCAGCTACCTGACTCGATCCGCGGATTTCCGCCCCGCGTTCATCTTTCAGCCATAGATGCAATGGGATTGCCATAGAGCCGATCTCCTTCTTCTTTTTGATTGGAGATCAGGCTTTTAGCATCGAGTGGAGAGCGGATTGAAAAAAAGTGTTGTGAAGTACAGGGCGCATTCACGCTGCATGCAACCCACCCCGAATTAACATCCTCACCCGCGACAAATCCGCCTCAACATGCCCTTGATGTTCAAACAGTTCAGCGAGCCAATCAACAAACGCCCTGACTCGAGGCGAAACCCGCCGCCCTTTCACATAAGCAACCGAAACGGGCATCGGCACAGGCTTCCACTGCGGCAAAACCTCGCGCAGCAAGCCCTTGTCCAATAGAGCCTGCGCAGCAATCCTCGCTGGCTGAATCAACCCAAGCCCTTGCAGCCCGCAAGTCAAGTAAGCATGTTCATCGCTGACCTTGATAAACCCATCCACTTTCACAGTCAGCGGACTCCCACCAACATCAAAATCGAAGTCCACAGCACGCCCGGTAATCATCGACATACAGTTCACGGCGACATGCCCAGAAAGATCATCAAGACTCTCAGGCATCCCATATCGCTCAAGATAAGCCGGGCTAGCACACGTCACGTGCTCCAGTGACCCAAGCCGCTTCGCAGCCAGCCCTGAATCCGGCAACTCACCAAGTTGAATACTGCAATCCACAGCCTCACCGACAAGATCGACATTGCGATGACTCACACCAATCGCAAGATCAATCCCCGGATAACGCTCGTGAAAATCATCAAGCGCGGGCAGCACAATAGAAGTCGCAACAGCCCCAGGCATTTCGACCCGCAAACGCCCGCTGGGATTATCGAGCGTCTGACGCAGCGTCGCTTCCATCTCATCGATATCGGCGAGAATCTGCGCGCAGCGCTCGTAATAAGCAGCGCCTTCAGGCGTGAGATTAAGACGCCGCGTCGTACGCACAAGCAACGTAGTACCAAGCAGCGCTTCCAGATTCTGAACAATCGTTGTTGCCGTCGCGCGCGGAATCTCGAGAGACTCAGCGGCGCGTGTAAAGCTATTGGTATCGACGATACGCATGAACGTGCGCATCGCCTGGATACGATCGATCACGGAACTCTCCAAGAACGGGACATTCCAGAAAATGACAACGAGCGGAAAACACCACGGCACACCCCGTCCCGGTAGGGAGGCGCGCCGCTACGGCACATGCAATGACTGATGCGAGGCGGGAAGCAGGGACAGGCCGCCGTCCTGCGCGGCCTGGATGGAAGGGGTAAAGCGGTTGGGTCCTGCTGCCCGTTACTTGCGGAGCGAGTCGAGATCGATGACGAAGCGGTACTTCACATCGCTCTTCAACATGCGCTCATATGCTTCATTGATCTGCTGCATCTGAATCATCTCGATGTCAGACGTGATGCCGTGCTTGCCGCAGAAGTCCAGCATTTCCTGCGTCTCGGCTATGCCGCCGATCAACGATCCCGCCAGACGACGGCGCTTCATGATCAGGTTAAATACCTGCGGTGACGGATGATCGTGCTCCGGCGCACCCACCAGCGTCAGCGTGCCATCGCGCTTCAACAGGTTGATGAACGGATTCAGATCGTGCTGCGCCGCGACCGTGTTGACGATCAGATCGAAGCTGTTCACATGCGCTTCCATCTCCGCCGGGTTCTTCGAGATCACCACTTCATCCGCGCCGAGGCGTTTCGCGTCTTCGATCTTCGATGCCGACGTCGTGAACAGCACGACATGCGCGCCCATCGCGTGCGCGATCTTCACGCCCATGTGGCCGAGGCCGCCCAATCCGACGATGCCGACCTTCTTGCCCGGCCCCGCACCCCACGTGCGCAGCGGCGAATACAGCGTGATGCCCGCGCACAGCAGCGGCGCGACGCCAGCGGGATCAAGGTTCTCCGGCACGCGCAGCACGAATTCTTCATCGACGACGAGTTGCGTCGAATAGCCGCCGTACGTCACGGCGCCCGTCTGCTTGTCGTTGCCGTTGTACGTGCCGACAAAGCCGTTCTCGCAATACTGTTCGAGGCCTTCCTGGCAACTCGGGCACGTGCGGCACGAATCGACCAGACAACCGACGCCGACCAGCTGACCGACCTTGTACTTCGATACTTGCGACCCAACTTTCGTCACACGGCCGACGATCTCATGGCCCGGGACGACGGGGAAAATCGTGTTCTTCCATTCGTTGCGTGCCTGGTGCAGGTCCGAATGACAGACCCCGCAAAACAGGACTTCCATCTGTACATCGTGTTCGCGCAGGTCGCGACGCTGAAATTCGAACGGCGCGAGTTTCGATTGCGCGTCGGTTGCGGCATAGGCGTAGGTCGTGGACATGAGGGCTCCAGCTTGTAGATGCAATTGCGCGAGGCGCCGCGCAGCATGCTCGCGCGGCGGTTGAATCTGTCGTGCGCCGAGGCACGCGGAATGTCCGCCGTGAGGTCCGTCCGATAGGCGTAAGCGCTGCATGCAAGCGGCAACGCAAGGTTGGCAGGCCTCGTGCGAGGCGCCGGACGGTGTGTCGCGGACAGGCAGCGGGCTTTGCGACAGGGTTCCCATGTTAGGGACCGGGCGCCTCCCAGGGAATACCTGAACGTCTTGAAGGCTTGCCTATTTCTCCTGGAGCCGTCCGTCGTAGGCCATTTAATGCTAGATTTCAAGCCATATTCTCTGGCGGCACATGTTTTCGCCGAATGGATTTCATCATGTCCGACACAAAACTTTCAAATAGCGCGCCCCACGCGGAGCGCTCGCCGCAGCAGCGCATGGTCGAGTTGCTGCGTACGCTCGCGCCCGCCGAGGGCATGACGGACGCGCCGCTCGAAGGCGTCAAGTTCCTGCGCGCAAACCATCCGATGCCGCGCCGCCCGGTGATGTACGAGCCGAGCATCGTGATCGTCTGCCAGGGCCGCAAACGCGGTTACCTCGGCGATCACGCGTACATTTATGACGCGCAGCAGTATCTCGTGCTGTCCGTGCCGCTGCCGTTCGAATGCGAGACGGAGGCGAGCGTCGACGAGCCGTTCCTCGGCATTTCGGTTCGTGTCGATCTAACGATGGTCGCCGAGTTGCTGATGCTGCTCAACGAAACCCACGGCGCCGTCGACAGCGAGCCGCGCGGTATCTACTCGACGCCGCTAGACCAGCCGCTAAGCGACGCCGTGCTGCGTCTGCTCGAAGCGCTGGTCTCGCCTGTCGACGCGCGGATTCTCGCGCCGTCGATCGTGCGCGAGATCTGCTATCGCGTGCTGACGGGCGTGCAGGGCAACGCGATACGCGCGGCGCTCACGCATCAGCATCACTTCGGCCGTATCGCGAAGGCATTGCGCCGCATTCACACCGAGTACGACGGCGATCTCGACGTCGAGACGCTCGCGCGCGAATCGGGCATGAGCCTCGCGGTCTTTCACGCGCAGTTCAAGAACGTCACGTCGACTTCACCGATGCAGTATGTGAAGACGACGCGTCTGCATCACGCGCGTCTCTTGATGGTGCAGGACGGACTGAACGCGGGCGCGGCGGCGGCGCGCGTCGGTTATGAAAGCGCGTCGCAGTTCAGCCGCGAATTCAAGCGTCTGTTTGGCCTGAGTCCCGTCGATGAAGTGAAGCGCATGCGCGGCACGCTGGACCCCGTCGTGCCGCCTCAGCCGCAACGCGCCGTCCCGAAGTACGTGACGACGAACTGAAGCGGCGCACGAAGTGATGCTGTCACATGGCGTCGTGGCAGCACACGCAAAGCTTGTTGCCGTCGAGATCGCGAAAGTACGCGCCGTAGTAATTCGCGTGATATTCGGGGCGAAGCCCTGGCGGCCCTTCGCACGCTGCGCCATGCGCAAGGGCCGTCGCATGCACGCGATCGACGGTGACACGGTCCGCCGCCAGCAGCGCGACCATATGCCCATTGCCCGCAACGGCCGGCGCGGCGTCGAACGGCTTGCCGACGAGAAACAGCGGCCGCGCGACGCCCGGCTTCATCCATCCCGCCCAGGGTCTGTCGTCCTCGCGAAACTTCAGTACGAGTCCCAATTCGGCGAGCACCGCCGAATAGAAAGCAAACGCCCGCTCGAAATCGTTGACGCCGATGAATACGTGAGAAAGCATCGAATACGGCTCCTTTCAGGCGGCAATCGGGCAAGGCAGGTAACGCCGATACCAGCATGACTGCTGATCTGGCTACGCTTTTGCGTGGTGGTTACGATGGCTGCGCTGTCTATTCAAAGATCACTCACGGAGCCCACCATCATGAAGCGTTTTCACATCGCGCTCGCCGTTGCCAATCTCGACGAATCGATCACTGACTATAGCGAGCGTCTCGGACAACCGCCCTCGGCTGTCGTGCCGGGTCAGTACGCGATGTGGCGCACCGATCTGCTCAACTTCTCGATCAACGAAAAACCCGAAAAAGCAGGGCAGTTGCGCCATGTCGGCTTCGAGGACGACGCGGTCGAAGGCTATTCGAGCAGCGCCGACGTGAACGGGCTCGAATGGGAGTTGTTCTCCGCGGCCGAACAGGACAGACGCATCGTCAGTACGTACGGCGTGCCCGTGAAAAGCTGACTACGTCGAGAAACACACAAGCTTACTTCTGCGCGCCGCTCGCTTCCTGCGTTACGTAATGCGCGCGCTTTTCCTCATACATCAGCAGGTCGGCGCGCTGCACGCCAGCCTCGATCCGTTCGCCGCGCTGCACGGTCGCCATCCCCATCGAGAAGCTGATCGGCGAGCCCGGATAGAACTGGTTGTTCAGATCTACCAGCTGGCGGATCGTCTCGATCATCGTCGCGCCGCCGCGCTCGTCGGTGCCGGGCAGCAGGACCGCGAACTCGTCGCCGCCGATGCGCGCCGCATTGAACGGCGTCTCCATCGCTTTTGCGAGCACTTCTCCGGCGCGGCGCAGCAGCGCGTCGCCCGCCGCGTGGCCGAGCTGATCGTTCACGCGCTTGAGGCCATTGAGGTCGGCCATGATGACCGTCACCGGGAATGGCCCCTTGCGTTCGAGCCGGTTCAGTTCATCCACATAGAAAGAGCGGTTGCGCAGCTTGGTCAGCACATCGTGCTTGCCGAGGAACTCCAGATACGCTTCGGCCTTCTTGCGCGCGGTGATGTCGGTGAGCGCGACGAGCACGAGGTCCCACGTGCGCTCGTGTCCCGGCAGCACGGAGAACTGCAGATGCACGTGTACCTCATTCGCTTCGAGCGAATAGTTGAGCACTTCGCGCTGCTGGAACAGCTTGCCGTCCCACAGGTCGATCAGCTGCTCGCGGAAATGCGGGCGCATGTCGTCGCGGAACACTTCGGGAAGGCGCGACAGCAGCGTCTTCTTGTCGGGCGCAGCGAACATCTCCAGCGTGTGCTGGTTGACGTCGAGCACATGAATCTCGGCCATGCAGCGCTCGACGAACTCCGGATGTACGTCGGTGAAGGTGCGGAAATCGGTGATGCCTGCCGCGCGTGCGTCGTCGAGCAGATGCTTGACGGCGCTGAAATCCTCGACCCACAGCGACACGGGCGAATACTCGAACAGCCCGCGCACGTATTGTTCGGCCGCCGTCACGCGATGGCGCGCCCCTTCCAGTTCCGTAATGTCTTCGGTCGATACCAGCACCCGGTCCCAGCGTTCCTCGTGACCCGGCAGCACTTTGCCCTTGAGCAGCACGTCCAGGCGCCGGCCGCCCAGCGTGTAGTTGACTGTCTGGCTCGTGAAGTGAGGCTGGCCGGACCATAGCTGGCACAGCTCTTCCAGGTGCGTCTTCAGCATGTCGTCGCGAAAGACCGCCGACAGGTTGTCCGTCAGCGCGCTGAAATCCGCGGCTTCGAACAGCGACAGCGTCTGCTGGTTGACCTTGATGACGCGGATGCGGCTTGCGCACTCGGCCACGCGCTTGATGTCCTCGCCGATGTGCGCGCGCAGATCCGTCACGCCTTGCGCGCGCCAGTCTTCGAACAGCGCCTTCACGCCGCTGAAGTCTTCGAGCCAGAGCGCGACGGGCGCGAGATCGAACATTTCCGAGTCGTCGTCGGCTGTGGAGCGCGGGCCAGGGTGGTTGGGCATGACAGGTCCAGAATCGAATTTCTCGCTATTCTACGGTGCCAATTGGGCCCGGAGAAAATGTCGGGCGTCCGGTATCGGCTCGGCCGGATGCGGCCGCAACCGTTATAACGGCACATAGCGGCGATTCTGCAGGCGTTGGGCGGAGCTTGAATCGAAGCGACGCGTGCCTATCTCCCTAGCCCTGAAACAGCTGTTTGAAACGCATCGCGGCAAAGTGCGGCGAGCCGCGCCGCGGTCTGCTTCAGTCGGTCTGGATCGACGGACAATGCGTTATCGATTCCTTCAGCAATCCCGCTCACGTTCACGGCGATGGGCTGGTCCGCTTCTTCCCACGTTTGCGCGAAAGCCGTCTGCTTGCAGGGCCGCGCGAAGTCTCGGTCGTGCAGCAGATTGATGCGCGGCAACGCGTGCGCCATTGCGACGATCCGGCCATGCAGGCTGCTGCCGATATAGCCGCGGCTGTGCGCAAGCAGCGCGCAGATGTCCCAGATATTCAGCGAATCGAAGAGATGAACGGACGGCGCGCGCATGCGCGCAGCCGTACGCTCGAAGCACGATCGATCGTCGTGCCACGGCGCCGCGCCTGCGCGGAAGAACACGATAGCGAGGTCATGCGCGTGCGCGGCTTGATCCAGTTGCGCGGCGATCTGTTCGAGCGTCGCGTCGTCGCCGAAGTCGGCGCTGAATTGCACGGCCAGATAGCCGCTCGGTGCGGCTTCGCGTATCCGCGCAACGGCCTGCTTCGATGCATGCGCGCGGATCGTGTCGCCGAACAGTTCGGCGACCATCACCGCGCAATCGGGCGCGAGCCGCGCTTCGATGCCCGACTTCGCGAGCAACGCCTGAGTGTGGAGGTCGCGCACGCTGATAACGTCGGCGCGTGCGAGCTTGGTGAGCACTTCGTCGCGCATCCTGTCGTCGCGCTCATCGAGCGTCACGCCGCCGATCGCATTGAACAGAACCCGTGTGGCGCGCGGCCATGCATCGTTCGACACGACATACGGCGCAAGCTCGCGCGTGCCGAGCATGTGTTGCGTCCATTCTGATCGATCGTGCTGCTGCGACGCGATGATCCGTTGCGCGTCCTGGTTCGATTGCAGCATCACAGCGGCATCCCACGCATCGCAGGCGAGAATCTCTCCGCCGACATGAAGCAGATCGACCGCACGTTCGTGCAACTGTCGAAGTGCCTGAACGCGATGCCCGCCTTGCGCGCGCAGATCGCGCGCCACGAGTCCCGCGAAACGCACTTCGCGACCCGCGAGCATGCGCGCAACGACATGAGGAAACAGCATGTCGCCGAAGTTGTGCCGGTCGAACGCGCCGAACAGTACGACGGGTAATGGATGCGCACTCATCGATCTTTTCCGCCATTACTTGGCACGCGCCACGTATGGCACGATCGCGAGTTGACTTTCGCATTTCCATGCCCTACGAATCGAATTAACCGGTCGTCGGTTATATCGGTGCCAAGCTTCATACAAGTCACTGAATTCTGTTCGGAGGGTACACGCAATTCCCAATTGGCCGCGCGAACATGCATCGCGGCACTGCACGCGAGCGGCACGCGCAATACGAGGAAGACGTGTTTTCCGGTGAAGGCATTCGACGCGCTTCGCCGTGAAGCAGGCGACGATCAGTCTGCAATGCGCCGGCGTGCCGGTGCGTCTCATCATGCCTTGAAGCAGAGAACTGTCATGTTCGCCTACATCATCGTCGTCGCCGTGTCGGCCTTCATTCCCTATGTCGCGACGCCTGCCGCGGAAGCGGGCGTCAAGGCCGTCGTCTCGCATCACAACGATATGGAAACCAGCGACGCGGCCGTCACGCCGACGCTCGTTGCGCAGGATGCACCCGTCGCGTCCGTGGCCAATACGCAGCCTCGCGAAGCGCATTGAAGCAGCGTATTGCGCAGTTTCATCACCTGACTGCACGGAGCGGGCCGCGGGCCCGCCGTGCATGCATTGCGACGGCGCGTCCTGATCGACCGCGCCGCGCCAGCGCTCGTCCGTAACGATGCCCCTTCGTCTGAAGGATGTTTTATCGGCCTGTAACATGGGTGTCGATAATGAGCGATCCAGCCGCCGCGCGGCGGCTTCATGCGTTACCACCGAAGGAGTGCAACCGAATGAGCACGATCACCACGAAGGACGGCACGCAGATTTACTACAAGGACTGGGGCTCGGGCCGTCCCGTCGTCTTTTCGCACGGCTGGCCGCTCAACGCGGACGCGTGGGATGCGCAGATGCTGTTCCTGCTGCAAAACGGCTTTCGCGTGATTGCGCATGATCGTCGCGGACATGGCCGCTCGGATCAGCCGTCGAACGGCAACGACATGGACACCTACGCCGACGATCTCGCCGCGCTGCTCGACGCGCTCGACATCCAGGGCGCGACGCTCGTCGGCCATTCGACGGGCGGCGGCGAAGTCGCGCACTACATCGGCCGGCACGGCACGAAGCGCGTCGCGAAGGCCGTGCTGATCGGCGCGGTGCCGCCGTTGATGCTGAAGACGGAAGCGAATCCCGGCGGCCTGCCGATGGACGTGTTCGACGGCATCCGCAAGGGCGTCGCCGACAACCGCTCGCAGTTCTACAAAGACCTCGCAATCCCGTTCTTCGGCTTCAACCGGCCGAACGCGAAGGTTTCGCAGGGCACCATCGACGTGTTCTGGGCGCAGGGCATGGCAGGCGGCATTCACGGTCACTACCTGTGCATCCGCGAGTTCTCCGAAGTCGACTATACGGAAGACCTGAAGAAGATCGACGTGCCGACGCTGATCCTGCACGGCGACGACGACCAGATCGTGCCCATCGACGCAGCGGGCAAGCTGTCCGCGAAGATCGTCAAGAACGCGACGCTCAAGATCTATGAAGGTGCGCCGCACGGCATGTGCGTGACGGAAGCCGACAAGGTCAACGCCGATCTGCTCGCGTTCATCAACAGCTGAAGTCCAGGCAATGCGCAGAAAGCGGCGCGCCCTTGCGGGACGCGCCGCTTTGCTGTTTCATCCGCAGTGTGCTGCATCGCCCGATGCCGCTGACGAAAGGATGACCTCACGCATGACAATCGAACTGGACAAGGACGTGCGCAGCGAAGCGATTGCTTCGTTGCAACGCTACTTCGCGGAGAACATGGACGAGCCGATCGGCAATATCCAGGCGGGCGCGCTGCTCGGCTTCTTCGTCGAGGAAATCGGCCCGGTGATCTACAACCTCGCCGTGCAGGACGCGCAGGAACGCATGCACGCGCGGGTGGCGGAACTCGATATCGAGTGTCACCAAGACGCGTTCGGCTACTGGAAGAAATACGGCAAGCGGCGCTGAGCCGCGTCTGCGCGCTTCATGCCGCGTCGCGGCTGCGATTGTCGCGCAGCACGAAGTCGACGAAGGCGCGCAGCGGCGCGGGCATGTGCTCGCGGCTCGCGTAGTAGAGACGCGGCCCGGTGAACGATTGCCACCAGTCGTGCAGGATCGGCACGAGCGTGCCGTCGTCGAGCGCGGGGCGCAGGAGTTCGTCGAACGAATAGACGATGCCAAGCCCGTCGACAGCCGCACGCCGCTCGATATCGATCACGGACGCGATGAGCGGCCCATTCGGCACGATCCGCACGGCCTCGTCGCCGCGCGTGAACTCCCACACGGCCAGCACCCCGCTTTCGAAGCGATGGCCGATGCACGCGTGCCGCACCAGTTCATCGGGGTGGTTCGGCTCGCCATGCTGTTTCAGATAGGCGGGTGACGCGGCGGCGACGAAGCGCTGCATTGGCGGACCGATGGGCACGGCGATCATGTCGCGCTCGATGCGTTCGTCGTAGCGGATGCCCGCGTCGAAGCCGGCCGCGAGGATATCGATGAAGGTGTCGTTCGACGCGACGTCAATGGTGATGCCCGGGTGTTCGGCCAGAAAGCGCGACAGCAGCGCGGGCAGAACTTCGCGAGCGGCGATCGACGGCACGTTCAGCCGTAGCGTGCCAGTGGGACTGTCGCGGAACACGTTGATCGCATCGAGCGCCGTCGAGATTTCGCCGAATGCGGGCGCGAGCCGCTCGAACAGGCGCTGACCGGCTTCCGTCGGCGTCACGCTGCGCGTGGTGCGGTTCAGCAGGCGTACGCCCAGTTGCTGCTCGAGGCGCCGCACGGCTTCGCTCAATGACGACGCCGACACACCGCGCGTGGAGGCGGCGTTGCGGAAGCCGCGCGCGGCGGTGACGGCGACGAAGGCTTTCAGATCGCTTAGATCGGGTTCGACCATTGTTCGGAATTCCGCACGGGGCATTCGGATTGAGTGGGATTATCGCACGCTCGGTTTGCGCAGATACTGCGTCTCGAGCGTCGCGCAGCGTGTTCGACCCGCGAAGCCGTCAAGGCGCGACAGACGTTTCAACGAATCCACGGAGAGCACTCAGATGAAGCAACTGCAACTTGGCAAGACAGGTCCGGCGAGTTCGGCGCTCGGCCTCGGCTGCATGGGCATGTCGGGCATGTACGGACCGGCGGACCGCGCCGAAAGCATCGCGACGATCCACGCGGCGCTGGAGGCGGGCATCACGCTGTTCGATACGGGCGACTTCTACGGCATGGGCCATAACGAGATACTGCTCGGCGAAGCGCTCAGGAGCGCACCCGCGTCGCGCCGCGACAATGCACTCGTCAGCGTGAAGTTCGGCGCGATGCGCGATCCGGCGAGCGGCTGGTCGGGGTACGACGCGCGCCCCATAGCCGTGAAGAATTTCCTCGCGTACTCGTTGCAGCGACTCGGCGTGGATCATATCGACATCTATCGTCCGGCTCGGCTCGATCCGAATGTGCCGATCGAAGACACCGTCGGCGCCATCGCGGAGATGGTGAAGGCGGGCTTCGTGCGGCATGTCGGCCTGTCCGAAGTCGGCGCGGCGACGATTCGCAAGGCGGCATCCGTCACGCCGATTTGCGATTTGCAGATCGAGTACTCGCTGATTTCGCGCGGCATCGAAGACGAAATCCTGCCGACGCTGCGCGAACTCGGCATCGGCGTGACGGCTTACGGCGTGCTGTCGCGCGGGTTGATCAGCGGACACTGGCAGAAAGACTCGGCGGGCAAGGGCGATTTTCGCGCGATGAGCCCGCGCTTCCAGGGCGAGAACGCCGAGCGCAACCTCGCGCTCGTCGATGCGCTGCGCAAGGTGGCGGATAGCAAGGGCGTGTCGGTGGCGCAGATCGCGATTGCGTGGGTCGCCGCGCAAGGCGATGACATCGTGCCGCTGGTCGGCGCGCGGCGGCGCGAGCGGTTGACGGAAGCGCTCGGCGCGCTTGACGTGACGCTCGACGCGCAAGAGCTTG
Organism: Paraburkholderia terrae; assembly: GCF_002902925.1. GTDB lineage: Bacteria > Pseudomonadota > Gammaproteobacteria > Burkholderiales > Burkholderiaceae > Paraburkholderia > Paraburkholderia terrae. The sequence continues at coordinate 1,131,915 of NZ_CP026112.1, forward strand.
CCGCGATCGAGAAAGCGGTGCCGAAGGGCGCGGCAGCGGGTGAACGCTATGCGGCTGCGCAGATGGCGAATCTCGACAGCGAGAAGGGCGGCGCGCATTGATGCGTTGAACGTCGACGCTATCGCTGCAAAGCAGATGCGGTAGCATCGAACGCAATCGCGACTCTATATTCCGCCCATGACCACTTATGTTGCGTTGCTGCGTGCCGTCAATGTCGGCGGCACCGGCAAGCTTCCGATGACCGAGCTTCGCAAGATGTGCGAGGCAGCGGGCTTCACCAACGTGCGCACGTACATCGCGAGCGGCAACGTCGTGTTCGACAGCACGCTGGCGAAACGCGCGGCGCAGCAGGCGCTCGAACGCAGCCTCGAGGCGTATGCTGGCAAGCCCGTCGGCGTGCTGATTCGCACCGGCAAGGAGATGGCTGCCGTGCTGGCGGCGAATCCGTTTCGCGACGAAGCACCGAATCGCACAGTAGCGATTTTCCTCGACGCAGCGCCACGCGCCGACACGCTCGAACACATTGCCGGACAGCAGAACGAACAGGTCGCGCTCGGCAAGCACGAGATTTACGTGTATTACGGTGACGGAATGGCAAAGACGAAGCTGAAAATTCCCGCCGCGAAAACAGGCACCGCGCGCAACATCAACACGATCGCCAAACTCGCGGAGTGGGCCACGCAATCATGACGAAGGGCGCTGCGTAGAACGGGGCTTGTTGCTACACTGCGCGTTGCCCAGTACTTCGTAGCAGCACTTCTCATCCTTCGCTTGCGTCGAGTCATGAAACCTTCCCTGCTCATCCTGATTCCACTTGGCGACGACAGTCGCGCGCGCATTTCAGCATCCTTCGATATTCATTACGCCCCCACGCACGAAGCACGCGTTCAATCCATTGCGAAAAAAGGCGCGGCGATTCGCGCCGTGCTGACTAACGGCACGACAGGTCTCACGGCCGATGAAATGGACCGGATGCCTGCGCTCGAATTCGTCAGCGCGCTCGGCGCGGGCTATGAGAACATCGCGAACACGCATGCAAAAGCACGCGGCATCGTTCTCGCGAACGGCGCAGGCACGAACGACGATTGCGTCGCCGACCACGCATTGGCCTTGTTGCTGGCCGTCGTGCGCGACGTGCCGCAACGCGACCGCGCGACCCGCGAAGGCATCTGGCGCGACACGTTGCCGATGCGGCCTTCCGTGTCGGGCAAGCGGCTTGGCATCGTGGGCCTTGGCAATATCGGGCTGAAGGTTGCGCGGCGCGCGGCCGGCTTCGATGTCGACGTCGCGTATCACAACCGCAAACCGCGCGAAGGCGCGACGTTGCGCTATATCGACAACCTGCACGAACTCGCGCGCTGGAGCGACTATCTCGTCGTTGCAACGCCGGGCGGTTCGGCTACCCAACATCTGATCGATCGCACCGTACTCGAGGCACTCGGGCCGAAGGGCTTTCTGGTGAACGTGTCGCGCGGCAGCGTCGTCGATACGGCCGCGCTTGCCCATGCGCTCGCGAACGGCGTGATAGCGGGCGCGGGCCTCGATGTGTACGAAAGCGAGCCGCAGCCGCCGCAGGCGCTGGTGCATCTGACGAACGTCGTGCTTACGCCGCATGTGGCGGGCACGTCACCGGAAGCGATCACGGCTTCCGTCGATAACTTCATCACGAATGCGACGCGCCACTTCGCGGGCGAAGACGTGTTGACACCCATCTGATTGTTCACATCACGAGGACCTTTCGCGCATGGCAAAGCATACGGCACTCATCGAATGGAGCAGCAAAGGCAGCAAGTTCACCGACAACCGCTATAGCCGCGCGCATCAATGGACGTTCGACGGTGGCGCAGTGGTACCCGCATCGAGTTCGCCGCATGTCGTGCGCGTGCCGTTCTCCGATCCGGCGGGCGTCGATCCTGAAGAGGCGTATGTGGCCGCGCTATCGAGTTGCCATATGCTGTGGTTTCTGTCGATTGCCGCAGAGCAAGGTTATGTCGTCACGTCGTATCGCGACGAAGCCGAGGGTACGATGGCGAAGAACGATGCGGGCAAGGAAGTGGTCACGCGTGTCGTGCTGAAACCGGCCGTTGCATTTGCGGGCGCAAAAGCACCGAGCGATGAAGCGCTCGCGCATCTGCATCATCTCGCGCACGACGCGTGTTTTCTTGCCAATTCGGTGAAGACCGTGATCGATGTCGAAGGGAGTTGGAGTTTCGAACAGGTTTGATTTGCGTTCAGGTGCAATCGCCAGACACATATGTCTGTGTAGCAAGCTTGACCTGTTTCTTTCATATAGGCGCGGCCAAACGATTCGCATCAGCGTGCCTTAAGCATGGCGCTTTATGATGCAGTCCCTTGTTTGGCGACAGCGCCGGTAAGCATGTCGCTTTTCGCCAGGTTTAATCCACCATTACCGGTTTTTTCGACTTGCATTCCAACGCGGCACGGTATTTTTGTCGTTATTCAGAATGCTAATAAGGAACAAGTTCAGCATTCAAATCACCACGAATTACCGGTGTGTTCAGATCGCCACAGTCACTCCCGCTGAATGTAAAGGATCGTTACTCACGTAACGGGCGAAATGGCGGACGAGTACCGCGCCTTCCTTCTTCTCACGTCCTCTACAGCGCGGCTCGCGCAATGCCTCCCGTCATCACGCACACGCAATCGCCAACCTGCCGTTGCACGTAGACGTTTTCAAACAGTAACAACCCGCGATATCGGCGAGACCATGATTCCATTAACTTTTTGAGTAACCGATCGCGGCCGTTGTACGGGGGGCGTGAAGCAGTCGGTACTTGTTCGATCAATTCGAGGCGGGCAACCGATCACATCATGAACCTGAATCTGAAAAGGCTCTATCACGTATGCAATCCCGAGCGCGCATGTCTCGACGGCAATCTTCCGTCGCTGCAATGGCGCATTCGTTGCATCGATATCCGCGAACGCCAGGGCGCCGCATTGCTTGCCAATGATCGCGCCGCGGGTCTGATCGAATTTCCGTCGTTGAGCATTCCCGCCGATCTGAACGAAGTCGACGAACTCACGCGAACCAGCGCGGCGATCAACTGGGTGGCTGTCGTCACCAATGCGCATCTCAATGATCCGGAAATCGGACGGATCGTGCGCACGCGCTGCGTGAGTTATATCCGCTTGCCCGCGGCGGCAGAGATGGTCGCTCAGGAACTCGATCGTGCGTACGAGATGTCAGCGGGCGACGGGGGCGAACATACGAGCGCGAACGCGGGATCGGTCGCACTGATCGGCGCATGCGCGGCGATGAGCGACGTGCGTGCGGCAATACGCAAAGCGTCGGAACATGAACGGCCTGTGACGTTTATCGGCGAATCGGGGAGTGGCAAGACGCTGGCGGCGTCGTCGATCCATCGGGGTTCGTCGCGCCGCGAAGGGCCGTTCGTTTCGATCGATTGCGCGGCCTTCTCACCGGAACGCGTGGAAACGGAATTGTTCGGGGAATTGGCTGGCGAGGAGACCAAGGTCGACGAGGGCAATCAGCGTGGCCGCCTCAGCATGGCGGAGGGTGGCTCACTGTATATCGATGGTATCTGCGAACTGCCGCTGTCGGCACAGCGGCGTCTCGCGGACGTGCTCGATACGGGGGCGCGCAACGTGCGCATCATCTGCTCGACACATATCGACTTGCAGCGCGCTGCAGACGAACGTCGTCTGCACGCGCGTCTTTTCTCGCGGCTTTCGCCCGACACGATCACGATTCCGCCGCTGCGCGAACGCGGCCCCGATATCCGCTTGCTCGCCACGCATCTGCTGAAGAGCTTTCGCTCTGATTCCCGTCATGGGATGCAAGGTTTTTCCGTGTGCGCGTGGGAAGCGTTCGACGCGCACACCTGGCCCGGCAATCTGCAGGAAATGATCAATCGCATCCGTCATGCAATCGTTGCCAGCAATGGCCCGCTGATCACAGCCGCGGATCTGGGTTTCGATCAGACCGCGAGCGTACCGATGATCAGCGCATCCGACGATAGCGACGACATTCCCGAGTGGGACGCCGTCGAACTGGCCATCGCGCGAAATCAGGGCCGGCTCGATGAGGCCGCGACGGAGTTGCACATTTCCAGGGTGTTGCTCGCGCGCATGCTGGCCTCGGATTCCCGTCGGTCGGTGGCGACGCCGGGTGAGTTGCGGATGGATTCCGCCTAGCCGCCGGAAAGGGCGCTCGCCTGCGAGCTGGCGATAACCGCAATGCGCTTCACGAACAGTTACACAAACCTTTTTTGTGTAGCACCTTGTCACCTATCTGCGCGCTATGCTTGCCGTCAACGTCGCGGCGCAGTTTTCAAGCGTACCTACCCTGATTACTTTCGCTTCGTTATTGGCTATTTTTTGCGGATTTTTTTATTCCGTCCTATGTGGTATTTCGAATTACCGGAACCTTCCCTGACCCATGAAAGAGCCCTATCGCGCCGTTCACCGCTATCCGCGTAACGACTCGGGACGTGACTTCGTCGTGGGCGATCTGCACGGCTGCTTCGCACAATTGCGCGCGGAGCTGGAGGCGCGCCATTTCGACCCGCAGCGCGACCGGCTGTTCGCCGTCGGCGATCTCGTCGATCGCGGGCCGCAATCGGATAGCGTGCTGGAGACCGTCGAGCAGCTCGGGATCAAGTCGGTGAAGGGCAATCACGAGGACGTGATCGTGCGCTGGCATGCCGGCGAGGAGCAGTCGCTGTCGCTGCTGGGCAACGGCGCCGACTGGCTGCTCGACAGAGCCGATGACCGGGACTGGGTCAAGGCGATCGCCGCTTACATGGCGTCGCTGCCGTATCTGATCGAGATCGAAACCGAGCACGGGCTGGTCGGCATCGTGCATGCGGATTCCCCCGTTTCGGACTGGAACCGGCTGGTTGCCGATATCGAAAGAGAACGGTCGGACGGCAAGACGCGCCGCAAGGCAATCTGGTCGCGCACGCGCTGGAAGGCGCATCAGCCGCATCCTTCGCCGTCGCGCAACACGTTGCGCAGCCTGCTGGACAAGGCGAGGCACAGTGTTCGCGGAGAGGCGCATGTGGTAGGGCGGATCGAGAACGTGACGGCCGTGTTTGTCGGCCATACGCCCGTAACCGGCGTCACCGTGAAGGACAACGTGATCAACATCGATACGGGCGCCGTCTATGGCGGCAAGCTCACGATCATGGATCTTGCCGATCTGCCGCAGTGGGTCGACGTGTCGCCGCGTTCCTCTGTCGCGGACGAGCCAGGTTGGCGCGAGCCGGTTATGGCTCGCAGTGCCACGATCGAACAAGCGCCTGTGGTGAATGTCGATACGGCAAGCGCTGACGTGGCTGCAAGCGAGGCCGACGTCGCACTAGTAGAACATCCTGCACCGTCGGACATTCCCTCTGTAACGGCAGAGCGTCGTGACGACCTGCAAAACGAAACTCCGCGTCTCGCGCCCGAATCCAGACCCGCGCCTGAACCGTTGACGTCGTTCGTGTCGAACGGCATGCACATCACGGTGCGCATGAGCATGCACAGCATGGTGAGCGAACTGAAGCAGGGCGCGAATACCGTCGCCACGCGTCGGCGATAACCGCATTCAATTCGGCGGCGCGTGGCGCGCCGTATCCATTCCAAGCCGTCTGAGCAGATCGCGTCCACGCGCGCTGATCTGCAGTGCGGCAATGCCACCGCGAACCTCGTGTACTTCGACGAGTTCGTAATGGCGTAATGCGAGCACATCTGGGTCGAGCGATTCGATACGGCGTTCATTGCCATTCAACAGCATGAGCGTCGCCAGTTCGTGAGGGCTCAACATCAGGACACCTCCGTGGACAAGTGAGCGAGCAGTCCGGACATGCTAGTCGGATGACACGACAGTTTGACTACGGGTGTGTTTCATCACGTTACGCGGTTACGTCTTTGACGGTGGCGAAAGGCGGCGGCTAGTCCCGCGCATGCAACGCATGCGCGCATGGCGCGGCGATAAATCGACGATGAGCGTGTAACAGGCTTACGCGCGGGTAAGCCCGCTACAGCATCTGGAAAGCACGCGCGCCTGGTTGCGCGGCACTAGCGTGCGTCGTCGGCTGCGACGCGCCAGGCAGGCGCTTCGTCATCGACATGTGACACCAGCGTTTCGAGCGACAGACCTTTCGTTTCGATACCCATCACCCATACGGCCAACGCTGCGACGCCGAACGACAGCGCGCCGAGCGTGAACACACCGCCTTGTCCGAAAATGGGCAGCACCACGCCGACCGCATAGGGGCCGATCAGCGAGCCGACACGGCCTATCGCCGATGCAAAGCCGGAGCCCGTCGCTCGCGCACCCGTGCCGTAGAGTTCGGGCGTGTACGTGTAGAGCACGGCCCACATACCGAACAGGAAGAACTGCATCGCGAGGCCGGTGCAGATCAGCAGCGTCACGCTGTCCGCGTGCAATGCCGTCTGGCCGTACGCATAGGCCATCACGCCGCCGCCGACCAGCGACGCAATACACGTCGGCTTACGCCCCCAGCGTTCGACGAGCCACGCCGCACAAAGAAAGCCCGGTATGCCGCCAAGCGAGATGAGCACGGTGTAGAGCACCGACTTCGTAACCGCGAAGCCCGCCTGCTGCATCAATGCGCCGAGCCACGACGTCAAACCATAGAAGCCGAGCAGCGCGAAAAACCACAGCGCCCATACCATGATCGTGCGCTGGCGGTAGGCGGCGCTCCAGATCTCACGGAACGCGCCGTGTTTCGAAGGCGCGGCCTGGTCGGCGAGCACCGACGGCGCGGGCAGCGAGCGTAGTCCTTTGGACTTCATCACCTTTGCTTCGATCTGGCCGAGCACGGCATCGGCCTGGGCAAGACGTCCGCGATGTTCGAGCCAGCGCGGCGATTCGGGCACGATGCGCCGCACGATCAGCACGAACACGGCGGGAATCGCGAGCAACGCGAACACGGTGCGCCATCCGAAATGCGGCAGCACGAAGAACGACACGCAGCCCGCCGTGATGAATCCGAGCGGCCAGAAGCCGTCCATCAGCGCGACAAGCCGTCCGCGCGAAGCCGTCGGCACGAATTCGGACAGCAGCGTTTGCGCGATCGGAAACTCCATGCCCATACCGATACCGAGCAGCACGCGATAGACGATCAGCGCATCGACGCTTTGCGCCGTCGAGCACAGATACGACGCGACGCCCCACAGCACCATACTCCACTGAAACACCGGACGTCGGCCGAAGCGATCCGCGAACAGTCCCGCGACGGCCGCGCCGAGCACCATGCCGAAGAAGCTCGCGCTCGCGACGAGTCCCGCCATTGCGCTCGACAAACCGAACTCGGTCTTGATCGAGCCGAGCACGAAGGTCATCGTGCCGAGATCGACGGAATCGAAGAAGAACGCAATCGCGATGATGATGAAGATGGTGCGGTGATAGCCGGAAAACGGCAGGCGTTCGAGACGCGCGGCGGCGCTGGGTCGTGCGGTGGTCGGCATGTCATCCTCGGGTGGAGGTTGGAAGAGGCCGGTGGTCCAGCGAAGCACGCTTGCTTCGAGGGCCGGCTCGTTCCAGTAGATGCCGCCATTAATCCGTCATATAGAACAGATTCGGCATTGGGATGGAATGTGTGCGCCATTTGTAATGACGCACACGTGCGCTCATTGCGTATGTGCAGCCACGCTCCGTGCCGGTGCGCGTGCAACATGCTTTGCGCCGCGTGCCGGTGCGCCGTTCGCCACATAGTAGGGCGCGTTGGAGCGCGCGAGCGAATCGCGCCCGCGAATGCGGTCCGCGATTTTCTCCGCGAGCATGATGGTCGGCGCGTTCAGGTTGCCCGTCGTGATGCGCGGCATGATCGACGCGTCGACCACGCGAAGCCCTTCGAGACCATGCACGCGTCCTTCGCCATCGACGACGGCCATGTCGTCGTAACCCATCGCGCACGAGCACGACGGATGAAAGGCCGTCTCGGCACGCGCGCGCACGAACGCATCGATCTGCGCATCCGTCTGCAATTCAGCGCCGGGACTCAGTTCGCGTCCACGGAAGCGGTCGAGCGCCGGCTGCGCAATGATCTCGCGTGTCACGCGGATCGCGTCGCGGAATTCGCGCCAGTCGAGCGCTTCGGACATGTAGTTGAAGAGAATCGACGGATGCGCGTGCGGATCGCGTGAACGCAGCTTCACGCGCCCGCGGCTCGGCGAGCGCATCGAGCCGACGTGCGCCTGGAAGCCGTGCATCTTGATCGCATTGGTGCCGTTATAGTTGATCGCCACGGGCAGGAAGTGATACTGGATGTTCGGCCACGGGTCGTCGTCGCGCGTGCGGATGAAGCCGCCTGCTTCGAAATGATTGCTCGCGCCGATACCCGTGCCTTTCAGCATCCATTCGATACCGATGGCGGGCTGATTGCGCAGCAGCAGTGCAGGGTAGAGCGACACGGGTTCCTTGCACTCGTACTGCATGTACATCTCGAGATGATCCTGCAGGTTCTGGCCCACACCCGGCAGATCGTGTACGACGGGAATGTCGAACTCACGCAGCCATGCGCCGGGCCCGACGCCTGAGCGTTGCAGGATTTGCGGCGAAGCAATCGCGCCGCCGCACAGCAACACTTCACGGCGCGCATGCACGGTGATGCGCACGTCGCCGTCCAGATACACGACGCCTTGCGCGCGCTTGCCGCTGAAGAGAATGCAGTCGGTGGTCGCGTGCGTGACGATCGTGAGGTTGGGCCGCTGCTTCGCCTGGTCCAGATAGCCGCGCGCGGTGCTCGCGCGGCGGCCGTTCGCCGTCACCGTGCGGTCCATCGGACCGAAGCCTTCCTGCTGATAGCCGTTGAGGTCGTCGGTGCGCGGATAGCCCGCCTGCACGCCCGCTTCGACCATCGCTTGGAAGAGGGGATTCACGCCGGGCTTGCTGGTCGTCACATGCACGGGGCCACCGCCGCCGTGATAGTCGTTCGCGCCGATATCGCGCGTCTCGGCCTTGCGGAAGTACGGCAGGCAATCCAGATAGGCCCAGTTTTCAAGGCCTTTTCGTTCGGCCCAGCCGTCATAGTCGAGTGCGTTGCCGCGGATATAGCACATGCCGTTGATCAGCGACGACCCGCCGAGTCCCTTGCCGCGCCCGCATTCCATGCGCCGATTGTTCATGAACGGCTCGGGGTCCGTTTCATAAGCCCAGTTATAGCGGCGTCCCTGCAGCGGATACGCGAGCGCGGCGGGCATTTGCGTGCGAAAGTCGAAGCGGTAGTCGGGGCCGCCCGCTTCGAGCAGCAGCACGGTCACGTCGCGGTCTTCCGTCAGACGCGTCGCGAGCACGTTGCCCGCCGAACCCGCGCCGATGATGATGTAGTCGTACTCTTTCGCTGCCATGCTGCGCTCCCTCAAAACACGGGCTGATATTTGCCCAGTTCGACCTGGATGGACTTGATGCGCGTGTAGTGCTCGAGTGTCGTGATGCCGTTCTCGCGGCCCACGCCCGATTGCTTGTAGCCGCCCACGGGCATTTCGGCGGGCGACTCGCCCCACGTGTTGATCCAGCAGATGCCCGCTTCGAGCTGGTGAATCACGCGATGCGCGCGCGACAGGTTCTCTGTCACGACGCCTGCAGCGAGGCCGTAGATCGTGTCGTTCGCGCGCGCGATCACCTCGTCTTCGTCGGCGAAGGTCAGGATGCTCATCACAGGACCGAAGATTTCTTCGCGCACGATCTTCATGTCGTCGCGGCAATCGGCGAATACGGTCGGCTGCACATACTGGCCACGCGCGTAATCGCCGTCGGTGAGGCGTGCGCCGCCCGACACGAGCCGCGCGCCTTCTTTCTTTCCGCTTTCGATGTAGCCAAGCACCTTGTCCAGTTGCGCCGCGCTTGCAAGCGGTCCGAAATTGGTCGACGGGTCCGACGGCTTGCCGATCCGAATGCGCTTTACGCGCTCGATCACGCGTGCTTCAAAGGCCTGTTGCACCGATTGATGCACGAACACGCGCGTGCCGTTCGTGCATACCTGGCCCGCGCTGAAGAAGTTCGCGGTGACGGCGATGTCGGCGGCGCGGTCGAGGTCCGCGTCGTCGAACACGATCAGCGGCGACTTGCCGCCGAGTTCCATCGTCACTTCCTTCAGCGACGTACCGCCCGCCATCGACATCACCTTCTTGCCCGTTTCGACGCCGCCCGTGAACGAAATCTTCGCGATGCCGGGATGGGCGCTCAGCATCGCGCCGACGCGGCCGTCGCCCTGAACGACGTTGAACACGCCGGGCGGTACGCCTGCTTCGAGGTAGATTTCCGCGAGCTTCGGCGCGGACAGCGGCGTCACTTCGCTCGGCTTGAAGATCATCGCGTTGCCAGCAGCGAGCGCAGGCGCGGATTTCCAGCACGCGATCTGGATCGGATAGTTCCATGCGCCGATGCCCGCCGTCACGCCCAACGGCTCGCGCCGCGTATAGACGAACGACTCCGTGCGCAGCGGAATCTGCTGGCCTTCGATGGCTGTCGCAAGGCCAGCGTAGTACTCGAGCACGTCGGCGCCCGTGACGATATCGACGGCGCGGGTTTCGGCAATCGGCTTGCCCGTGTCGCGCATTTCGAGTTCGGCGAGCGTGTCGTTGCGCTCGCGTAGCAACTCGACGGCGCGGCGCAGGATGCGCGAACGCTGCATGGCCGTCATCGCGGCCCACGCGCGCTGGCCTTCGCGCGCCGATTGCACGGCGCGGTCGATATCGGCTTCGCTGGCTTGCTGGACATGCGCGAGCAGTTCGCCCGTGGCGGGATCGAAGCTGTCGAAAGTGACGCCGCTCGTGGCGTCGACATATTCGCCGCCGATGTAGAGACGTTGCAGGCCGTATCCGGGCATCTGTTTTCTCCTTGAAATGCGGGTGTTCCTGGTGCGCTGCGTTATGAACCGTTTTGCGCGAGCAGCAGGTCGATGTAGTCGTTCGCGAGGCGCAGCGCCGCTTTGGTATCGAATGGATCGCCGGAGAGCGCGCCGCGCAGCCACAAGCCGTCGATCATCGCGGCAAGACCACTGGCGGCCCGCCGTGCTGACGCGCGCGGCAGCTCCTTGGCGAACTCCGCGCACAGGTTCGAATAGAGACGCCGCGTGTTCACGCGTTGCAGACGGCGCAGGGACGGCTCGTGCATGCTTTCGGACCAGAACGCGAGCCACGTCTTCATTACCGGGCCGCTGACCTGCGAGACGTCGAAATTCGCTGCGACGACGGCGCGCAAACGCGCGCGCGGCTGCGGCTTCGCGGCGAGGCGGCGGCGCGTGGTGGCGGCCCAAAGGTCGCGCAGGATATGGCGCATGGTTGCTTCGAGCAGGCCATCCTTGTCGCCGAAATAGTGGCTGACGATGCCCGTGGAAATGTTCGCGCGCTGCGCGACGGAAGCGAGCGTCGTGCCCGACAGACCGGACTGGTCGATCGTGAGCAGCGTGGCGTCGATCAGTTGCGCGCGACGCACTTCGCGCATTCCGACTTTGGGCATAGGTGACTCGCAATGCTCCCGAAAGCCGTCACTCTAGTCGTTTTTTATTGAACGTTCAATCAACAAAAACCGTGCAAACCCGCTTTGTCGGTTTGAGGAAAGCGCGTGTCGGGTTTTGAACACTGGCCGAGGGGGCAAAGGGACTAACCTCGACTCAGCGCCTATTTGCGCATTCAGACGAACATGGAGACGAGACGATGAGCAGCAATCGCGGTGTCGTGTATCTGGGCCAGGGCAAGGTCGAAGTGCAGTCGATCGATTACCCGAAGATGGTCGATCCGCGCGGTCGCGCGATCGGTCATGGCGTGATCCTGAAAGTGGTGTCGACCAATATCTGCGGCTCCGACCAGCATATGGTGCGCGGCCGCACGACGGCTGAAGTCGGCCTTGTTCTAGGGCACGAAATCACGGGCGAAGTGATCGAAGTGGGCCGCGACGTCGAGACGCTGAAAATCGGCGATCTGGTCTCCGTGCCGTTCAACGTGGCATGCGGGCGCTGCCAGACCTGCAAGGAGCAGCATACGGGCGTGTGCCTGAACGTGAACCCGTCGCGAGCCGGCGGCGCTTACGGCTACGTCGACATGGGCGGCTGGATCGGCGGCCAGGCAGAATACGTGCTGGTTCCGTATGCGGACTTCAATCTGCTGAAGTTTCCTGACCGCGACCGCGCGATGGAAAAGATTCGCGACCTCACCTGTCTGTCCGACATTCTGCCGACGGGCTATCACGGCGCCGTGATGGCGGGCGTGAAGCCGGGATCGACGGTGTATATCGCGGGCGCGGGCCCCGTCGGCATGGCGGCTGCTGCGTCGGCGCGTTTGCTGGGCGCGGCCTGCACGATTGTCGGCGACATGAACGAAGAGCGGCTCGCGCATGCGCGTGCCGTTGGCTTTGAAACGGTCAATCTGTCGAAGGACGCGACGCTTGGCGAACAGATCGCGCAGATTCTCGGCAAGCCGGAAGTGGATTGCGCGGTGGACTGCGTGGGCTTCGAGGCGCACGGCCACGGCAGCCATGGCTCGCGCGAGGAAGCGCCTGCCACGGTGCTCAATTCGCTGATGGACATCACGAAGGTGGCCGGCGCAATCGGCATTCCCGGTCTTTACGTGACCGACGATCCGGGTGCTACCGATGCAGCAGCGAGGAAGGGCAGTCTGTCGATTCGCTTTGGCCTCGGCTGGGCGAAGTCGCATTCGTTCCACACGGGACAAACGCCCGTGATGAAGTACAACCGCAATCTGATGCAGGCGATTCTGTGGGACCGTTTGCCCATCGCGGATATCGTCAATGTGTCGGTTATTTCGCTCGACAACGCGCCCGATGGCTATCGTCAGTTCGATGGCGGCGCACCGCGCAAGTTCGTGCTCGATCCGCATGGATTGCTGAAGGCTGCATGATGCGAACTGGAGGGTTCGCATTTCGCAGGTAGAGCTGGTCGAAGTCTCCTCTGTCCCGCTGGACGATGCTGCGTTTCCTTTCGCGAGGAGCGCAGCATTTTTTTGTCCTTCGACGCAAATGAAATGCCGACAGTTAAAAGTCGTGCCGAATCGAGAAAGTCGCGCCTCTTTCGTGCGCGTGATTGAGGTTCAAAAGTGGATCGGCCCTGAACCTCCATTCGTCGTCACTGGCGGCTGCGGGCGGCAGGTTCTGCGAGTCTGACGGAAGCCCGAAGCCATAGGGCAGGCCCGGCGGCTGGCCGGCCTGAACGCTGTCGAGCGGGGCGAGATAGGGGTTGCCCGGTGCATGCCCAACGCGGTACCGCTGCTTGCCCGGTGTGATGCCACTGTTGTCAGGCAGGCCATAAGCTAGGCTAGCCGATTGCATCGAGCTCTTCATGACGTAGCGATGCACGTGACGCTGTGGCGCATACGGCGATGACGCAATGACGGGATATGAGTAAAACAGGATAAATGGGGAATGCCTTTCGGACGTTACGTGGACGTGGTCGTTCGCGAATGAAGTGCCGCTAATCAGAAGCAATAAGGCACCGGCAATCCAGCGAGCTGGATTGCGGTGCGTCACGAACATGATCCAACCGAAGACGGAACTAATCACACTACCGGCCACCCTTGGTTCATTAGAACCCTTACCGGTTAAGGCATTCATAATCCATTTTAGTTCGTTTTATAAGTGCGTTTAATCAAGAGTTGAAGCAGGCGCCGCGCGGGCCGGCGTTGTCCGATGTAGTCGAGGGGTTCGCTGTCGGTCTGCGAGGGCAATCGCACCCGTTCTACGTTGTAGCGAAAGGAAGTGGTCTGGTCATCCAGATTCAATACCTAGGAGCTCCATTCGGTAAAACCAACCTGCGCGTCCCGGCACGCGCAAAAATTCTCCGTCGCAGCGCAGACGTCGACGAGTCACTGAACTAGACGCGGCGGTGTGATGGCTCCATAGTTCGGCCCCACGCCGCCAGAATTAACCGCCTGACATTTATCCGGCTGATTGCTCATCTGTACGAGTATGTAAGGCTTCGATCCGTTATTCGCCTTGAGAATACGCACACATGCGAATGCCACGACTGGCTGATAGCCCGTCGCGACGTTATTGACGACTGGCACCGTTTCGTATTCGCAGGAGTGGTCCCCGTTAGCACTACAATTGTCGACGGACGTGTAGAGCGTGTTCTTTTCACCAGGCTGGATGTAGGTTCCAGGCTGTGATCCGATGCCAAGCGAATCCGTATTCTGGCCCGCGATCAGTCCTCTCACGAACGGGACATCGTTTTGCTGAGTGGTCAGCGTCGTCCACTGCCCCGCTTCGCAGCCGTTCGCCTGATACGTTGACGAAATCTGGAAGACGTACGGCGTGCTGGGCGTCTGATTCACTGTCTGTCCGCTGATAGGTGCGGTGCTCGTGGCCAGCTTCGGCGAGTTGGTCGACGAATTCCAGTAGTTGTCGTAGAGGCATTTGGAGATCGCGACGGGAAAGAGACCACCGGGACCGACGTAACCCGGCCTCGACACGGCAGCTGTTGCCGTCGCAGTGGCCGACAGCGACGACACCCCCACGACCTCCGCCAGATAGACGGGTATGCTGCCGTTCGCATTAGCAGTGCTCTTCGTCATCGTCACCCGAATGGCAGGCAAGTCATTCACGCCAGGCGTAAAGGGCACTCCCTGCAGCGTGCCCGGCTGACCCGTCACGTTCCAGTAGCCTGAGCCGACCTGCGTGACCTTGATCGCTGTCCCCTGAACCTTGTTCGACGTTGAAGCCGTGGCAAAGCCGGATGCCTTTTGTGTCGCAGTGTTCCAGTCAGGTTCGACTGCCGTAGTGTTACTGCACTGCGAACGCTGATACAGACACGGTGCGCCCGCAAGGGCTGCAGCGTCCGCTGCATTCTGCAATTCGTTCCGCGCCACCAGCAGATTGCCAATATCGATCGCCAGTGCCGCGAACCCCAGCAGCGACACCAGACTCACTGCCGTGATCACGGCAACGGAGCCTCGCTGCTTCGCTCTGCTCATCACGTACATGATAGCCGTCTCACTCGTTGTTCATGATCGTGGTGGCCGTCATGACGATCGGCCCCGTAAACGCCGACAGCATTGCGCCCAGGCCCAACCCTGCGTACTGGTACGAGACGGTAACCGTGAGCGGAGTGCCGAACGTACCGCCCACGCCGGAGGGAACACTGACCGTTGGCGTATTGCTCGCGCCGAACGTAATCAGATAGTTCTGGCAATAGGCGAGGACCACGTTGGTGACGTCCTGTTTGCTCGGCTTCGGATTGCGCAGCACGACACCCGCGCGCGCGCCTTCGCGACTTGCATTCGTGATCATTGCCTTGTCGTACAGCGCTACGCCGAACTCGACGATGCTGAAGATGACCAGCAGCAGTAGCGGTAGCACGATCGCAAATTCCACCGCCGCTGCGCCGCGCTGCGCCTTGGGATTCGTCCGGCGCCGTCTGCTCGCTGCAGGCACATCTTCACAAACGCCACTGTCCCGAATCCCTTCGACGACGTTTCCCCGCAGGCACGAACGCCACATGGCGATAAACGGCCCGTGATCAAGCACACGATCTCGCTTCATGAATTCCCCCGTAGTCGCTTCATTTTGTTGCCCGGCAAGGCTGGGCTTTCGTCACGTGCGCCCGGTACTGTTCAAAGCTCGCCGGCGCGGAGTACCCGTGAATTGGCAATTGATATGCCATCGTCGATTGGGCCTTGTACATCTTGACGATGATCGACTGTCGTTCCGGATCCAGCACGCAGAAGTACCGAGGATGTTTCACGCCCGACACGCCTGAACGGCGAGAAAGACGCATGCAGGCGGCGTTTCGGTTGTTAAGGGCTTGATACGCAGAGATGACGATAGACGCCCAAACCGTATCGGGCTTGAAACAGCGTGGGGAATCGCCGGGGGCAACAGCATCCTGATGGCTTAAGCAACCCTTAAGGAGCCACGGCTATAACCACTCTCAGATGGGCACATCATGCACATCCATTCTTCAGAAAAGTGGCTTCGGGCGAAAGACTGTTTAGTTGATTTGGCGCGGCAGGGACGACGGAAGTGTCGCTGCAGATGACAGACGCGATGCATGGCCACGTTCTCCGCGCGGCACAAGGAGCCGAGAATGCAAGTCATTCACAACGGTTTCGGTCATCAAAAGCCGATCAGCGTATTTTTCGTGCTGCTATTGTCGTCGGTCGACGCTTGTGCTGAATCGGTTTGTCCTGCCTATGTATCGCTTCCGACTGGCAGCATTTTCAATCTGGCGCGCCTGATTGCAGACGCAGGCTCCCCCGAACTTGCACTCAGGAAAATTCGGGCTGCGCTCGCGCAAGTGACAGCAGCGGGCGGATGTCCCAAAGCTGAAGAGCCGAATGCATGTCAGGAAACGCTGACCGTTGCAAGAAAGGCCATGGCCGCGCTTCAGGCTTGCACATCGACGGCGTCGCCCGAAGAAACCGCAGAGCAGAATGGTCAGGCGCCGTCGAAATAGCTTAACGCGCTGCTCGCAACAAACGCGCGTTAAGCGAACGCGCGTTTACGAGTGTGCTCGAAATACTTTAACTCGCAAGGCACGGTTCATCCAAACCACCGCTCGTTAGCAATTTCCCTTCTTAGCCTGACCGGGAGGGCAATAGCCATTGCCCGGCCCTCCCTGGGGCTTACCTTGCGGTACGACGACTGCATGAGGCTCATCTGGCACATACACTGCACAGCCAGACAGTCCAGCCACTGATGCCGTCAACAGAATCATGATTATTTTCATTTCGCGCGTCGGGGAAGATGTTTTAAGTCCCCCCGGTCCTCCCAGTTCGGAAGTTGAAATTGATGCCTGACTGGCCGCCCGCCGACACATTAGAACCCCGCGATTGAGTCGCTCCACTCGCACGGTCGGCTTCGACCGTATAGCTTCCAGTAGCACCGACTGCCTGCGACAGCGTGATCGAAGGAATTCATGGAATGTCTCTGTCGTCGTTGCGGCCGCAGGCATTGCGAGCGCATACGCGCCCGCTTCGAGATTGGCGTTCATCGATGCCAACTCGGACGAACAAGGGCGCCTGCGGCGCCTTCTTCGCTTTATCAGCTCGAATGGCTGATGGCAACGCGCTGGCTGTGGTGAAGATTCGCGCTGACCCGTGCATGCGAGTGCGAATGTGAGTGCTCTGCATGACCCGCGCGAACACCCGTCCGGCTCGTTTGCGCGTCGGCGCGATCGGCCTGCGTGTCCGATCGATCCGCCGCGCGGGCAAGGCCGGCATCGCGGTCGGCGGAATTAAAACCGTTGGTATTACTTTGCCCCTTGCTGCTCATGTGGCCAGCGGACATGCCACCCGCGTTGCCGCCCAGCCCACCATGTCCGGCGCCGCCGCTGCTTCCTCCTCCATTGCCGCCTCCACCGCCATTGCCGCCCGCTCCCGCAAAGGCCGACATGGACGCAAGTACCACGAGGCCCGCGGCAATCCATTGCACTGTTTTCATCGTTGCTTTTCCGAGGTCTGCCCGAATGGTTCGATTGTACGAACGGCGCGCACGGGTGACTCCGGGCAGTTGTAATCAACTGTAAATGGCCTGGTCGCGTAGCCACGGATCAGGCATTGATCCCAAGGCCGATTGCGATGGTTCGATTGGATAGACTCCGAACCGATAGCTGCCATCGTTAAGTCATATTCGACGCCTGCCCGCACGCGCCGTAGCACACCCGCAGTCATGTGCATAAGGGCGCTAACTACAAGAATAAGAGTGAAGGGAATCTGGCGTGTACGGCCGAGGTCGGTCCGTATACCGACCTGCGTCGTTTCATGAGGGGGCGGAAGGGAATCCAGGCACACCACATCGTCGCGATTGAGCACCTGGAAATAGTAAGTACAGGTTATACCGAGGCAAATGCCCCGGCTGTACTAATTCCAGAGAGTCTTCACCAAAAGGTTGTTAGCCCTCGCATCACCGCAGAGCAAAACTACCTTGGTGGGCGGCGGGGTGGAAAGGCACAGGCCATTCGCATTGCGAAGCGTATCTTCAGTTGAAGCAAGGTACTCGACATACCGCTCGCGCCACCAGCGGCCACCAAAATGGTACGCCGTCGGGTTGATCGAAGACCAGAATTCGGCCGACTATCCACACGCGCCAATTTCCCCACACGCCGTGCAAAAATCGCAACCGTCCTTGCGTATCACCGCATTTGCGCCGCAATTACCGCATTTACGGCCGTGCATCGTGCGCAGTTCCTGAGCGCCGCGCTGTTCCTCCGCGGCGTCTTCGATTGCCGAGAGTGCGTGATCTGCCGTCGACGCATTGGGATTCGTATGCCCGAGCGGCAGCCGTGCGAGCATACGCGAGGGCACCTGGTTGCCTTCCGCATCGAGAAAGCCGCGCCGATGCAGTATCTGCTGAAGCGCGTAAGCGAGCGCGGCGACTTCCGAATCGTGCCAGCGCGGCGAATGGTGTCCGTCGATCCGCTGCACCTCGCCGAGCCTGACCTGGCCTCGGTCCCATGACACCTTGCGCAGATCCTGCAAATTGCGCGCGACAAAACCGCCGCGCGCGGCGAGCGACAGCGAGCGCATCGTCGCGGTGATCCATTGCTGCGACTCGTCGCGCTGACCGGCGGGAATGAAGAACTCGATGGGCCGTTCGATCGTCACTTCCTCGCCGCCGACGCGTCCCGTCACTTCGATGAACGACACGGCCAGATACAACGACTTCTTGCCGGCAGCCGTCAGGTACTCCACTTTCTCGATGATCGCGGGCAATTCCCCTCTCGGTCGATGATCGATTGCAACGCGCAGCGGGTCGAGATCGATTTCCGCGAGGGCATCATCGGGCGTGGCGGCGGGTTCCTGCGTCACGCTGAGCACGGCGCCGAGCGTTTCGTTTGGCCGATACGTTGCAAGACCTTTCAGGCCGCTTTTCCATGCATCGAAATAGAGGCTTTCGAAAGCGTCGAACGGATAGTCGGCGGGTACGTTGACGGTTTTCGAAATGGACGTGTCGATATACGGTTGCACGGCCGCCATCATGTCCAGATGATCGCGCGCGGACATTTCGAGCGCGCTGACGAAATAGTCCGGCAGATGGGCGACATCGCCGCCAAGCTCACGATAAAGACGGTACGCATGATCTTCGACTGCGAACTGCTCGCGGCTACCATTCGCCATCACCTTCATGCGCGTGTACGTCCACGAGAACGCTGGCTCGATACCGTTCGACGCGTTGTCCGCGAACGCCAGGCTGACCGTGCCCGTCGGCGCAATGGAGAGCAGATGGCTGTTGCGAATGCCGTGCGTGCGGATGGCGTCCTTGATGTCATCGGGCAGGCGCGACGCGAACGTGCCTTCTTCCAGATATTGCTTCGCGTTGAAGAGCGTAAACGCGCCGCGCTCGCGCGCGAGTTCGACGGATGCGCGATACGCTTCGTCGCGCATCAGGCGCGCGATGCGCACCGCGAAATCGCGGCCTTCTTGCGAGTTGTAGCGCAGTCCCATCATCACGAGCGTGTCGCCGAGTCCTGTGAAGCCGACGCCGATGCGGCGCTTTGCGCGCGACTCGTCGTATTGCTGCGGCAGCGGCCAGAGCGTCACGTCGAGCACGTCGTCGAGAAAGCGTACGTGGGTGCGCGTCCGTTGCGCGAGCGCGTCCCAGTCGAACGACGGCGTGCCGCCATGCCGCTGCGCGAACGGATCGCTTACGAAACGCGTCAGGTTCAGCGGGCCGAGGTTGCAACAGCCGTAGGGCGGCAGTGGTTGCTCGCCGCATGGGTTTGTCGCACGGATCGTTTCGACGGCGCGCAGGTTGTTGTCGTCGTTCATGCGCGAGATGAATACGATACCCGGCTCTGCGATATCGTAGGTCGAGCGCATGATGCGATCGAAGATCTCTTTCGCGCGCCGTTCGCTGTAGACCCACATGCCGTCTTCGCGCTTATGCATGTCGTTGGCTGCACGCATGGCCGGAGTCGGTTCCGCGCGATGCACGAGTTGCCACATCTCGTCGTTCTCGACGGCTCGCATGAATTCGTCGCTGACGGCGACGGACACATTGAAGTTGTTCCAGCGGCCTTTCGAATGTTTGGCCTCGATGAATTCGAGCAGGTCGGGGTGCGTGCAGTCGAGCACGGCCATTTGCGCGCCGCGCCGTGAGCCGGCGCTTTCAACGGTGCGGCAGGACGCGTCGAATACGTCGATATAGCTGCAGGGTCCTGACGCTGACGAACTGGTCGTTTTTACGCGTGCGCCGTGCGGACGGATCGCCGAGAAGTTGTAGCCGACGCCGCCACCGCGGCGCATGGTTTCGGCGGCTTGCAGTAGCGCGACGTAGATGCCGGGCAAGCCCTGTTCGTCGACGCCTTGAATGCTGTCGCCGACCGGTTGCACGAAGCAGTTGATCAGCGTCGCGGCGATGCCTGAGCCTGCGGCGCTCATGATGCGGCCGGCGCCGAGTGCGCCGTTCTGGAGGTTCTCGACGAAGCGCGCTTCTATTGAGGGGCGCAGGGCTTCGGGCTCGGCCATCGCGACTCCGCGCGCGACGCGGTGGTAGACGTCGTCGGCGGTTTGTTCGTCGCCCTTGGCGTATTTTTCTTGCAGGACGTCGAGGGAGAATTGCTGCGGCGCGATGGGGGTTTTGCGTTTGTCTTGTTGTTGTAGGGGCTGCGGTTGCTGCAGTTGCGTCGGTTCGTTGTCGGTGTCAGCCATGAGAAGCCTCAGAGGCAGTGGTGCGCGACGCCCGGTCGCTGTGAGGGTTCACCTTATCTCACTACGCAGGGGTGTGCAAACCGCACACGGACGGTTTTTGATGTGGGGTGAATGATTTTGGGTTTTTCGCTTGGATCCGCCGATGGCGGTGTTTGCTGCGCACGCTGTTTGGTTTATTTGCCTTTGCGCTGGCATCCGCGATTTGTTAGCGTGCTTCACGCGTCGCCCCTGTGCGGGGCGGCACCTACTTTTCTTTGCCGCCGCAAAGAAAAGTAGGCAAAAGAAAGCGGCTAACACCGCCAGTTCTTGTGTTTGCCTGAGGGCCCCCACAGGGTCTTATGCTTCACACGGCAGCATCTCTGTTCGCGTTCGTTGCCAACGCTTCGAATGAACGCCTCACCCGCTTCAAATACCCGTACTCGGGCAAGCGGCAGCGAATGGTATGTGCCGCCCAGGTGGCAAACTGTGTGTAGGTTGTCGCGTCGTACAGGGTAGCGCTCTAACAGGGTGGAACGCGTGCGCTATCAGTCCGAAGTGAGGCGCGTGGAGCACAAGGGGCCGACACACAGTTTGCCACCTGGGCGGCGGTGGAATAACTGGCGTGGCATACGGTACTGCGGGAGCTTGAAGCGGGTGAGGCGCCAATTAAGAGCGCTGGCAACGAGCATGAGTCATGTGGTTGCCGTGTGAAGCGTAAGACCCGTTGGGGGCCCTCAGGCAGGAAGAAGAGTTGGCGGTGTGAGCCGCTTTCTTTTGCCTACTTTTCTTTGCGGCGGCAAAGAAAAGTAGGTGCCGCCCCGCACAGGGGCGACGCGTGAAGCGAGCTAACGAATCGCGGATGCCATCGCAAACACAAGACCATCAAAGCGCTTGCACAGCAAAAACCGCTACAAAAACCACCCAGCGTCGCAGACAACAAAAAAGCCATCACGCATGCACAACAACCCCACCAATCGAATTACTAATCACCGCATGCGCGAGAGGCGCGACTTGCTTCCTCCGCTCCCTGGTAGGAGCCGTACCAAACGCATCCCGATAGCTCTTACTAAAATGACATGCCGACTGAAACCCACAAGCCATAGTGATATGCATGATCGACATATCAGTCTGCAACAAAAGCTCCCGCGCGCGCCTTAACCGCAAAGTCAGATAGTAATGAGTCGGCGTCATCCCAAGATGCTCACGGAACAGCCGCTGCAACTGCCGTTGCGACATATTCGCAAGCCTCGCGAGTTCCTCCCGCGAAAGCGGCTCTTCGATATTGTTCTCCATCAAGGCAATGACTTCGAACAACGACTTGTTCGCCGACCCAAGCCGCGCCACCAATGGCATCCGTTGCTGCGCGTTGTTGTCGCGCACATGCTCGACGATGAACTGCTCGGCAATCTGCGTCACACGCGGCGTGCCGACGCGCGCGGCAATCAGGTTCAGCATCATGTCGAGCGGCGCGACCCCGCCCGTGCAAGTCACCCGATCGCGATCGATTACGAAAAGCTCTTTCAGAAACCGAATGTCGGGAAACTCTTCCTTGAGCGCCGACATGTTCTCCCAGTGAATCGCGCAAGCATAGCCCGCGAGTAATCCCGACTTGGCGAGCGCATACGTGCCCGTACACAGGCTACCCAGCGCGACGCCCGCCCGTGCGAAGCGGCGCAGCGCCGACAGATGCTCGGGCGTGGTCACGCGTTGCACGTCGATGCCGCCGCATACGAACACGATATCGGGCGTACCCACGCAATCGGCCGGGCCAGTATCCACAGACAGACCGTTGCTTGCGCTGACAGGGCCCCCGTCCGGGCTGATGACCGACCAGCGGTAGAGCGTTTGCCCGCTCAGATAGTTGGCCATGCGCAGCACCTCGATCGCATTCGTGAACGCGATCATCGTGAAGTTGGGCAGCGGCATGAACGCGAAGTGCGACAACGACGCGGTTCGATCGGGGGACATGGTTCGGGCGTTCCTTCTGCTCGATGTTCTGTTACGGCCGAGTGGGGAGACGGCCTTTCTTATTCTGCGAGTGAGCGCAACAAGCATGCCATACGGCTAAACCCTGGCTGGATAACCTCGATGCGGCAGTGCATTCGCGGGATCGCACCGGCGCTGTGCAATGCCCGCACTGTCTGCGAGCCTGTCGCGCTCTCAAGCGGTGCCGTTTGCGCGAACAAATAGTAGCCGGGCGCTGCGATGCACCATGGCGTAAACACATCAATTTACTCCATTGACACTGCTGATAAGCACGACCGGTCGCTTTCCGTCACTTGTCCAAAACGGACTTGCATGGCGGAAAAGGCAAAGAACGCGTCTGAAATCATAAATTGACGGGTCAGGCGAAAGACAAGAATAGAGTCGTCGGTGGAGGTGGTGCAAAGCCAGTCCAGTCAAGGGATAGCGCGGAATCGGACAGTCGGCCTCGCACTCGCTTTTCGCTTTTCAGTCATTAAATGTCCACTGAAGGTCAACCAGGTCAACTGAACGGAAGCCATGTCGAACGCCAACCCATTCTTCTCGCAGACCCTCGCCGAGCGCGACGCAGCCGTACGCAAGTCGGTGCTCAAGGAACTCGAACGCCAGCAGTCGCAGGTCGAACTGATTGCGTCGGAAAACATCGTGTCGCGCGCTGTGCTCGAAGCACAAGGCTCGGTGCTGACGAACAAGTACGCGGAAGGCTATCCCGGCAAGCGCTACTACGGCGGCTGTGAGTTCGTCGATGAAGTGGAAGCGCTCGCCATCGAACGGATCAAGAAGATCTTCAACGCAGGTTTTGCCAACGTGCAGCCGCACTCGGGTGCGCAAGCCAATGGTGCCGTGATGCTCGCGCTCGCAAAGCCGGGCGACACGATCCTCGGCATGTCGCTCGACGCAGGCGGCCACCTGACGCACGGCGCGAAGCCCGCGCTGTCCGGTAAGTGGTTCAACGCGGTTCAGTACGGCGTGGATCGCGAAACCTTGCGCATCGATTACGACCAGGTCGAAAAGCTTGCGCACGAGCACAAGCCGTCGATGATCATCGCGGGCTTCTCCGCTTATCCGCGCGTGCTGGATTTTGCGCGCTTCCGTGCGATCGCCGATAGCGTCGGCGCGAAACTGATGGTCGACATGGCGCACATCGCAGGCGTGATCGCGGCAGGCCGTCATCCGAATCCGATCGAACACGCGCATGTCGTGACGTCGACCACGCACAAGACGCTGCGCGGTCCGCGCGGCGGCTTCGTGCTGACCAATGACGAAGACACCGCGAAGAAGATCAACTCGGCCGTGTTCCCCGGTCTGCAAGGCGGTCCGCTGATGCATGTGATCGCGGGCAAGGCCGTCGCATTCGGCGAAGCACTCGAAGACAACTTCAAGACCTATATCGACAACGTGCTGGCGAACGCGCAAGCGCTCGGCGAAGTGTTGAAGGAAGGCGGCGTCGATCTCGTGACGGGCGGCACAGACAACCATCTGCTGCTGGTCGATCTGCGCCCGAAGGGCTTGAAGGGCACGCAGGTCGAACAGGCGCTCGAGCGTGCGGGTATCACGTGCAACAAGAACGGCATTCCGTTCGATACGGAAAAGCCGACGGTCACGTCGGGCATTCGTCTCGGCACGCCGGCGGGCACGACGCGCGGCTTCGGTGTTGCCGAGTTCCGCGATATCGGCCGCCTGATTCTCGAAGTGTTCGACGCGCTGCGCACGCATCCCGATGGCGACGCGGCAACGGAACAGCGCGTGCGCCGCGAGATCTTCGCGCTGTGCGAACGCTTCCCGATCTACTGAGCCGCTCGATCTACACGAAAGCCCCACAGCTACGGAGTCAAACATGAGCAACCTGCACGACAGCAGCATCATTATCGACGGTCTGAACATATCGAAGTTCGACCGCTCGGTGTTCGAAGACATGAGAAAGGGCGGCGTCACCGCGGTCAACTGTACGGTCTCCGTGTGGGAAGACTTCCAGAAGACCATCGACAACATCGCGGAAATGAAGCAGCAGATCCGCGAGTACAGCGAGATTCTCACGCTGGTGCGCACGACGGACGACATTCTGCGCGCGAAGAAAGAGAACAAGACGGGCATCATCTTCGGCTTCCAGAACTCGTATGCGTTCGAGGACAACCTCGGCTATATCGAGGTGTTCAAGGAACTCGGCGTGAACGTGGTGCAACTTTGCTACAACACGCAGAACCTGGTCGGCACCGGCTGCTATGAGCCGGACGGCGGTCTCTCGGGCTATGGCCGCGAAGTGATTCAGGAAATGAACCGCGTCGGCATCATGGTCGATCTGTCGCATGTGGGCGGCAAGACTTCTTCCGATGCAATCGCCTGCTCGAAGAAACCCGTCACGTATTCGCACTGCTGCCCATCGGGTCTCAAGGAGCATCCGCGCAACAAGAGCGACGAGCAACTGAAAGAGATCGCCGACGCGAACGGCTTCGTCGGCGTGACGATGTTCGCACCGTTCCTCAAGCGTGGCCCGGATGCAACCGTCGAGGACTACCTCGAAGCGATCGACTACGTAATCAACGTAATCGGCGAAGACAAAGTGGGCATCGGCACGGACTTCACGCAAGGCTACTCGACCGAGTTCTTCGACTGGATTACGCACGACAAGGGCCGCTATCGCCGTCTGACGAACTTCGGCAAGGTCGTGAACCCGGAAGGCATTCGCACGATCGGCGAGTTCCCGAACCTGACGGCTGCGATGGAAAAGGCAGGCTGGAGCGAATCGCGCATCAAGAAAGTGATGGGCGAGAACTGGCTGCGCGTGTTCGGTGAAGTCTGGAACGTCTAAGCGAAAACCTGAGAGAACAAGGAAACCTGCAATGCAACCGCAACTGCCCATCGACGTCGATCCGAACACGGGTGTCTGGACCACCGACGCGCTGCCGATGCTCTACGTGCCGCGTCACTTCTTCACGAACAATCACGCTGCCGTCGAAGAAGCGCTCGGCGTCGAAGCGTATGCCGAGATTCTCTACAAGGCCGGCTACAAGTCCGCGTACTACTGGTGCGACAAGGAAGCGAAGCAGCACGGCATCAGTGGCATGGCTGTGTTCGAGCACTACCTGAACCGCCTGTCGCAACGCGGCTGGGGTCTGTTCAAGATCATCGAAGCCGACCCGGCGACGGCGCACGCGAAGATCGAACTGCGCTATTCGTCGTTCGTGCTGCAGCAGCCGGAGAAGAGCGGCAAGCTCTGCTACATGTTCGCCGGCTGGTTCGCAGGTGCGATGGACTGGGTCAACGACACGACGGAAGGCGGCAAGAAGGCGCCGCGTAGCCAGTCGAAGGAAGCGCAGTGCGCGGGCGAGCATCACGACCACAAGCACGACCACTGCGTATTTGAAGTATC
Organism: Paraburkholderia terrae; assembly: GCF_002902925.1. Taxonomy (GTDB): domain Bacteria; phylum Pseudomonadota; class Gammaproteobacteria; order Burkholderiales; family Burkholderiaceae; genus Paraburkholderia; species Paraburkholderia terrae. Next base: position 1,157,842 of record NZ_CP026112.1, read on the forward strand.
CCCGCTTGCAGCTTGACAACAGAAGTACAGGCACGCGGCCGCTCGCTGGCTGCGTGACTGAAACAAGAGACTGAATCGAACCCGCTCGAGGTCGCCCGCAATGCGTTACCCCAATCTGTTCAAACCCTTGACGCTCAATCAGCTGACGCTGCGCAACCGCATTGTCAGCACCGCGCATGCCGAGGTGTATGCCGAACCGGGTGGTCTGCCCGGCGACCGCTATATCCGCTATTACGAGGAAAAGGCCAAGGGTGGTGTGGGCCTCGCCGTGTGCGGCGGGTCGAGCCCGGTGTCGATCGACAGTCCGCAGGGCTGGTGGAAGTCCGTCAACCTGTCGACGGACAAGATCATCGATCCGCTGTCGCGTCTCGCTGAAGCGATGCATCGCCACGGCGCGAAGATCATGATTCAGGCGACGCACATGGGCCGCCGCTCCGCATTTCATGGCGAGCACTGGCCGCATCTGATGACGCCTTCCGGCGTGCGCGAGCCCGTACACCGCGGCAACGCGAAGATCATCGAAGTGGAAGAAATCCGCCGCATCATCAGCGACTTCGCGGCGGCTGCGAAGCGCGTGAAGGACGCGGGCATGGACGGCATCGAAATTTCGGCCGCGCACCAGCATCTGATCGATCAGTTCTGGAGCCCGCGCACGAACTTCCGTACCGACGAATGGGGCGGCTCGCTCGAAAACCGTCTGCGTTTCGGCGTCGAAGTGCTGCAGGCGGTGCGCGAAGCGGTCGGCAAGGACTTCTGCGTCGGCCTGCGCATGTGCGGCGACGAGTTCCATGAAGACGGCCTCGATCACGAGCAGCTGAAGGAAATCGCGCAGGCGATGTCGGAAAAAGGGCTGATCGATTACATCGGCGTGATCGGTTCCGGCGCGGATACGCACAACACGCTCGCCAACTGCATGCCGCCGATGGCGCTGCCTCCCGAGCCGTTCGTGCATCTCGCAGCGGGCATCAAGTCGGTGGTCAAGCTGCCCGTGATGCACGCGCAAAGCATTCGCGACGCGGGGCAGGCGGAACGTCTGCTCGCGAACGGCATGGTCGATCTGGTCGGCATGACGCGCGCGCAGATCGCCGATCCGCACATGGTCATCAAGATCCGCGATGGCCGCGAGGACGAAATCAAGCAGTGTGTCGGCGCGAACTACTGTATCGACCGCCAGTACAACGGTCTCGATGTGTTGTGCGTGCAGAACGCGGCGACCTCGCGTGAAGCGACGATGCCGCATGTGATCGAGAAAACGCGTGGACCGCGCCGCAAGGTGGTCGTGGTCGGCGCGGGTCCGGCGGGACTGGAGGCGGCGCGCGTTGCGCGTTCGCGCGGTCACGATGTCGTGCTGTTCGAGAAGAGCGATGCTGTGGGCGGGCAGATCATGCTGGCCGCGAAAGCGCCGCAGCGCGAGCAGATGGCGGGCATCGTGCGCTGGTTCGACATGGAAACGAAGCGTCTCGGTGTCGACCGGCGTCTGGGTGTCGAAGCCGACGAGAAGATGATTCTCGCCGAGAAGCCGGACATCATCGTGCTCGCCACGGGCGGCACGAGCTTCACGCAGCAAGTGCCTGCATGGGGCGTCGAGGAAGGTCTCGCCGTGAGTTCGTGGGACATTCTGTCGGGCAAGGTCGAGCCGAAGCAGAACGTGCTCGTCTACGATGGCGTTAGCACGCATGCAGGCGCGGGCGTGGCCGACTTTATTTCGAGCCGCGGCTCGAAGGTCGAGATCGTCACGCCGGACGTGAAAGTGGCCGACGACGTCGGCGGCACGACGTTCCCGATTTTCTATCGGCGTCTGTACGCGCAAGGCGTGATCCACACACCGAACTACTGGCTCGACCGCGTGTACGAGGAAGACGGCAAGAAGATTGCCGTGATCCGCAACGAGTACACGGAAGAACAGGAAGAGCGCGTCGTCGATCAGGTCATCATCGAAAACGGCAGCACGCCGAACGACGCGCTGTACTGGAAGCTCAAGTCCGAATCGGTGAATCGCGGGCAGGTGGACGTACACAAGCTCTTCGCGGCGGAACCGCAACCGTCGCTTTCGGAAGAACTCGGCAATGGACGCTTTTTGCTGTTCCGTGTCGGCGACTGCATCTCGATGCATAACATTCACGGCGCGATCTACGACGCGCTGCGTCTCTGCAAGGACTTCTGACGATGAGCCCGGCGTTTCTCATCACCGCGTTGTTGTGGGTCTCGGTCGCCGGCCTTGCGTTCGCGGTCGCAAAACGGGCGGCTTACTGGCGTCTCGGACGGGCAACGGCAGCCGGCGCATTCGGCTGGACGAACCTGATGACCATTCCGAAGCGCTATTTCGTCGATCTGCATCATGTCGTGGCGCGTGATCCGTACATCGCGAAGACGCACGTCGCGACGGCGGGCGGTGCGATTGCGGCTTTCGCGCTCGTGTTCATCAACTACGGCCTGGCGATCTATTCGCCGTGGCTCGACCGGCTGATCTTTCTGGCTGCGCTGATCATGCTGGTGGGCGCCGTGTTCGTATGGCGCCGGCGTCACGCGAAGGATGTGCCCGCGCGCCTGTCGCGTGGCCCGTGGAATACGCTGCCCTGGTTGCTCGGCTCGTTCTCCCTCGGTCTGTTGCTGTACACGCTGTTGCCGGCCTCGGCGATGTCGGGTGGACTCGCGATCATCTTCGCGCTGCTGATTGCGGCAGGCGCGTTCGCGATGACGTTCGGCGCGGCGCGTGGTGGTCCGATGAAGCACGCGTTGGCAGGTCTCTTGCACCTCGCGTTTCATCCGCGTCAGGAACGGTTTGCAGCGAAAGGCGACGTGCGTCGTGAAGCGGTCGTTCCGCCGACTGCGCTCAAAGCGCCCGTGCTCGAGCAGAACGAATACGGCGTCGGCAAGCCCGTCGAGTTTCGCTGGAACCAATTGCTGAGCTTCGATGCGTGCGTGCAGTGCGGCAAGTGCGAAGCGGCGTGTCCCGCGTTTGCGGCAGGCCAGCCGCTCAATCCGAAGAAGCTGATTCAGGATCTCGTGACAGGCATGGTCGGCGGCACGGACGCAGCGTATGCGGGCAGCCCGACGCCTGGCATCAAGGTGGGCCAGCATGGCGGCGATCCGCAACGTCCCATCATCTCGAGCCTGATCGAAGCCGATACGGTGTGGTCATGCACGACGTGCCGCGCTTGCGTCCACGAATGCCCGATGCTGATCGAACACGTGGACGCGATCGTCGACATGCGTCGCAACCAGACGCTCGTACACGGCACGGTGCCGGGCAAGGGGCCCGAAGTGCTCGCGAATCTGCGCGAGACGGGCACGATGGGCGGCTATGACAAGGCGGCGCGCTACGACTGGTCTGTCGATCTGAATTCGCCTGTCGCGCAACCGGGCAAGGCTGTCGATGTGCTGCTCGTCGCTGGCGAAGGCGCGTTCGACATGCGCTATCAGCGCACGTTGCGCTCGCTCGTCAAGGTGCTGAACAAGGCAGGCGTCAACTACGCGGTGCTGGGTGGCGAAGAAACGGATACGGGCGACGTCGCGCGCCGTCTCGGTGACGAAGCCACGTTCCAGCGCATGGCGAAGCAGATGATGGGTACGCTCGCGACGCTCGATTTCAAGCGCATCGTCACTGCCGATCCACACGTGATGCACAGCCTGCGTAACGAATATCGCGCGCTCGGCGGCCGCTATGAAGTGCTGCATCACACGACGTTCCTCGCGGAACTCGTCGCGAGCGGCAAGCTGGCACCGAAAGCCATCGCCGCGTTCAACGACAAGACGATCACGTATCACGATCCCTGCTATCTGGGCCGCTACAACGGCGAAACGGAAGCACCGCGCCAGTTGCTGAAGACGATCGGCATCAAGGTCGTCGAGATGGAGCGGCATGGCAAGCGTGGCCGTTGCTGCGGCGGTGGCGGCGGCGCGCCGCTGACGGATATTCCCGGCAAGCAGCGCATTCCCGATATCCGCATCGCCGATGCGCGCACGATCGGCGCGGACGTGGTCGCGGTGGGCTGCCCGAACTGCACGGCGATGCTCGAAGGCGTGGTCGGTCCGCGTCCCGAGGTGCTCGATGTGGCTGAACTCGTTGCGGCCGCGCTGGAGTGAACGATGAATACGACTATTAAACGTATCGATCCGCGCCGGCCCTTCGTCATCACGGCAGCAGGACTGAAGCGCATCACGCTCGGCGCGGAGCATGTCGCGGGTGCATCGACTGATCACGCGCTGCATGCTGGCGCGCATGGCCATGCCGCCGTCAAAACGCTGCGTACCACGCAAGCGTCGCAACGCACGCTGCTCGTCGTCGCACACAGCGACCGTGGCGGCCTCGACGATCACGCGCGCCAGGCGCTGGCAGCTGCCGCACTGATCGCGGACGCGGCGACGCAAGTCGCGCTGCTGGTGCTCGGCGAGCTGAAGGATGACGCCGCCGCGCTTGGCGCGGACAAGGTGATCGAACTGCCGTCGTTCGACCGCCGCACGTTCGCGCCTGAACGCGAAGTGCAGGCCGTCGCGGCGTGTGTCGCGCAACTCGCGCCCGCGCACATTTTCATACCCGACAACCCGACGGGCGACGGCGATCTCGGCCGGCGTTATGCGGCGCTCGCGGGCGCAAGCATCGCGACGCACGTGGTGCAGATCGACGCGAAGCAGGTGTCGACGTATGCGCAGGCGAAGAAGGCCTATGCAACGCGCGCATTGCCCGACGTGATTCTGCTTGCTGCGGGTGCAGTCGATACGCGGCTACCGTTTATCGGCGCGGGCGAGCGGCTCGAACTCACTGCGTCCGCGCAGACGAACGACGCGTCGAACGGCGCATACCGTGATCTGGGTATCGAGGAAATCGACGCCGCGCAAGTCGCGCTGGAAGAGGCGGACTTCATCGTGTCGGCGGGTAACGGCGTGACGGATGTTGCCGCGTTCGAAAAGCTCGCGAGCACGTTCGGCGCGGCAATCGGGGCGAGCCGCGTTGCCGTCGACAACGGCATGTTCACGCGCGACAAGCAGATCGGCGCGACGGGCAAGACTGTCGAGGCTAGTGTCTACATCGCGTTCGGCATTTCGGGCGCGGTGCAGCACTTGCAGGGCATCAAGGATTGCCGCCACGTGATCGCGGTGAATCTGGATGGCAGCGCGCCCATCGTCAAGCGCGCAAACCTGACGATCATCGGCGATACGCAGGCGACCATCGCGTCGCTGATCGACGAGATCGACCGGGCGCGCTCGGGCCGTGGCGCGGGCGCTGCGCCCGTTGTGAAGCAGATCGTCGAAGGAGTCGCGGCATGAACGGCAAGCTCGAAAAAATCGCGGTGCTCGTGTCGGTCGGCAAGCATCCTGTCAGCGGCGTCGCGCGCTATAGCCGTAACGATGCCGCCGCGCTGGAAATCGGCCGCCAGCTGTCGAGCCAGCACGCCGCGCGACTCGACGTGCTGCATGCGGGCGATCCGGGTAATCCCGCACTCGAAGAGTACCTGGCGCTCGGCGCGGAGCGCGTCGAAGTGCTGACCTGCGCAGACAACGGAGACGCCGTGGGCCTGCTCGCAGTCCGGCTCAAAGGCTATGACCTCGTGCTGACGGGCACCTGTGCCGAAGGCGCGTTCGACAGCGGCATGCTGCCCTACCGGCTCGCGGACGCGCTGCAGGTCCCGCTAGTCGGCACGGCCGTCGAAGTCTCGATTGCAGGCGGCCGCGCGACGGTGCGGCAATTCTTGCCGAAGGGCGTGCGCCGCCGCGTCGAGGTCGCGCTGCCCGCCGTCGTCGCCGTGCATCCGCTCGCGACTGTCACGCCACGCTATGCGTACGCGCGGCTGCGCGCCGGCTCGATCGCGCCTCAGCGCGTGGAGGCGGGCGCCGACGCGGAAGCGGCGCAATGGACGCTCGCGCCCGTCGCGCGCAAGCCGGTCCGGCTCGCCGCCGCCGAGAAGCGCACGGGCCATGCCCGCATGCTGTCCGCGACGACCACGGAAAGCCGGGGCGGCAGCGTCGTAATTGAAGGGACTTCGGTCGAAAAAGCACAAGTGATACTCGATTATTTGCGCGAGCATCAACTCATCGAATACTGATTTTGCGCCGCACCCACACGGCCTCGGAACCCGGAGCACACATGAAAGTATCGGCAGACATTCGCGCGCTCGTCGATCGGCGCAAGAAGGGTTACAGCCTCGAAGCACCGTTTTATCTGAGCGAAGAAATCTTCTCGCTCGATATGGACGCGATTTTCCGTCAACACTGGATTCAGGTCGCCGTCGAGCCGGACATTCCCGAGCCGGGCGATTACGTGACCGTCGAACTGGGCAACGATTCGATCCTGATCGTGCGCGACGACGACATGCAGGTGCGCGCATTCCACAATGTGTGCCGCCATCGCGGCGCGCGTCTGTGCAACGAGGACAAGGGGTCAGTTGGCAATATCGTGTGTCCGTATCACAGCTGGACATACAACCTCGCGGGCGAGCTGATGTTCGCCGAGCACATGGGCGAGAAGTTCGACCGCTGCAAGCACAGCCTGAAGAGCGTGCATGTCGAGAACCTTGCCGGTCTGATTTTCGTGTGCCTCGCGCAAGAGCCGCCCGTCGATTTCGCCGTGATGCGCGCGGCAATGGAGCCGTATCTGCTGCCGCACGATCTGCCGAACTGCAAGATTGCCGCGCAGATCGACATCATCGAGAAAGGCAACTGGAAGCTCACGATGGAGAACAACCGCGAGTGCTACCACTGCGTCGCAAACCATCCCGAGCTGACCATTTCGCTCTATGAGTACGGCTTCGGCTATCAGCGCTCGCCTGCGAACGCGGAAGGCATGGATGCGTTCGAGCGCACCTGCATCGAGCGCGAGAAGCAGTGGGAAGAGATGGGTCTGCCTTCTGTTGAAATCGATCAGTTGTCGGATGTGACGGGTTTTCGCACGCAGCGTCTGCCGCTCGATCGCAGCGGCGAATCGCAGACGCTCGACGCGAAGGTCGCATCGAAGAAGTTGCTCGGCGGATTCGAGCAGGCCGACCTGGGCGGGTTGTCGTTCTGGACACAGCCGAATTCGTGGCATCACTTCATGAGCGATCACATCGTGACGTTCTCGGTGATTCCGCTGTCGGCGGGCGAAACGCTGGTGCGCACGAAATGGCTCGTACACAAGGATGCGGTGGAAGGCGTCGATTACGACGTAGCGAATCTCACGGCCGTGTGGAACGCGACCAACGACCAGGACCGTACGCTCGTCGAATTTTCGCAGCGCGGCGCCTCGAGCAGCGCATACGAGCCGGGTCCGTATTCGCCGTACACGGAAGGGCTCGTCGAGAAGTTCAGCGACTGGTATGTGCAGCGCCTTGCGGCGCATGTCGAGAGCCCGGTGGCGGAGCAACGCACGATCAACATCAAGGCCGTTTAAGGCCGGCTGCAGATAAAACCAACCGGATGCCTGGCGGCAAGTGGAGCAAGCAATGATGCGCGATGCAGCAACCTTCGGACCCGTCGAAAGCCGCGTGACGAAGCCCGAATTCTGGAGCGCGTTGCCGGCGCGCTGGACGAGCGATGTCGAGGAAACGCTGGTCTGCTGCCAGGTTCGTCAGGAAACGCACGACGTGAAGAGTTTTTTCTTCCGTTCGCCGGAAGGCCGTGCGTTCGTGTTCGAGCCGGGGCAGTTCATCACACTGGAGCTGGAGATCGACGGCGAGACGATCAATCGCTGCTATACGATTTCATCGTCGCCGACGCGGCCGCATACGATTTCGATCACTGTGAAGCGTGTGCCTGGCGGCAAGGTGTCGAACTGGCTGCACGATAACCTGCAGGCGGGTGCGCGCGTGCGGGTGCTGGGGCCGGCGGGTGAGTTTACGTGCGCGCGGCATCCGGCGCGGAAGTATCTGTTTTTGTCGGCTGGGTCTGGGATTACGCCGTTGATGTCGATGAGTCGCGCGCATCATGAGTTGAGCGAGGATCGCGATATCGTGTTTGTGCATAGCGCTCGCACGCCGGATGACATTATCTTCTCGCGGGAGCTTGATCTGATTGCTTCTAATCAGGTTAATTTCAGGACTTCGTTTGTCTGTGAGCGGGTTGGGAGTCGGACTAACTGGCCAGGTGTTACTGGCTTTTTGACGCTGCCGCTGCTGAAGCTGATTGCTCCGGATTTTATGGAGCGGGAGATCTTTACCTGCGGTCCTGCGCCTTATATGCAGGCTGTGCGCAATCTGCTCGATGAGGCGGGGTTTGATCGCAAGCAGTATCACGAAGAGAGTTTTTCTTTCGAGACGCTGATCGAGAATGAGCCTGAAGTTGCGGCTGAAGTGCTTGAGGCCGAAGAGAAGGCTAATGGTGCTGCAAATGGCACGCAAATGTTCTCGGTGAGCTTTTCACGCAGTAATCGGTCGATTGAATGTGGGTCGTCGCAACATGTGCTGGATGCGGCCCGGCAGGCGGGAGTGCGGTTGGCCGCTTCCTGTACACAAGGGATGTGTGGCACCTGCAAGGTGAAGCTCGTGTCTGGCCAGGTGGAGATGAAGCATAACGGTGGGATTCGGCAGCGGGAGATCGATCAGGGGATGGTGTTGTTGTGCTGTAGTAAGCCTTTGAGTGATCTCGTGGTGGATAAGTGAGTTTTTTGTCTGCGACGGCTGATTGGTTTGCTTGATTTTCTTCTGGCATCCGCGTTATGCCTTCGTGCTTCAAGCGTCGCCCCTGTGCGGGGCGGCACCTACTTTTCTTTGCCGCCGCAAAGAAAAGTAGGCAAAAGAAAGCGGCTAACACCGCTAATTCTTGTGTTTGCCTGAGGGCCCCCAAAGGGTCTTACGCTTCGCACGGCAGCCTTTCTGTTTGCGTGCGTTGCCAACGCTTCGAATGAACGCCTCACCCGCCTCGAATGCCCGTACCCGGGCAAGCGGCAGCGAACGGTATGTGCCGCCCAGGTGGCAAACTGTGTGTAGGTTGTCGCGTCGTACACGTTAGCGCTCTTACTGGCGGGACGCATGCGTTATCGGTCCGAAGTGTGGCGTGTGTGGCACTACGCCCTACACACAGTTTGCCACCTGGGCGGCCGTGGAACATCTGGCATGGCGTGTCGCAACGCGAGCGCGTGAAGCGGGTGAGGCGCACCGCAAGAGCGTTGGCAACGAGTATGGGTCACGTGATTGCCGTGTGAAGCGTAAGACCCTGTGGGGGCCCTCAGGCAAACACTAGAGCTGGCGGTGTTAGCCGCTTTCTTTTGCCTACTTTTCTTTGCGGCGGCAAAGAAAAGTAGGTGCCGCCCCGCACAGGGGCGACGCTTGAAGCACGCTAACAAAACGCGGATGCCAGCGCAAAGGCAAAGAAACCAAACTGGCCGCGCCACGAAGGCATAACGCGGATGCCAGCGCAAACCATAGCGAACCACCCAGCGTCGCAGACAAAAAAAACCATGCGTCGCATACAGACAAGTAAACGTCGCAAACCCGACCACCTGATGCATTCTGGTTAGCGATTCTAAAGCCACACCGCGGCAAGCGGCCACAAGGAGATCGACCATGAAGCACCTTAAAAAACTGATGTTATGCGGGGCGCTACTCGCCGCAATGAGCGCAATCGGCACGGGCACCGCGGCAGCGGACACCAAACCGACGATCAAAATCGGCTACGTCGAAGGTTGGGACGACAGCGTCGCCACATCGAACGTCGCCGCACAGATCATCGAAAAACGCCTCGGCTACCCAGTGCAACTCGTGCCCGTAGCGGCAGGCATCATGTGGCAGGGCGTGGCGCGCGGCGACCTGGACGCGACTCTCTCGGCGTGGCTGCCCGTCACGCACGGCGCGTACTGGGATCAGTTCAAGGGCAAGGTGCAAGACCTGGGCGCCAACTTTAACGACGCAAAGATCGGCCTGATCGTGCCCGCCGACGTGCCGGAAAAAACCATCGCCGATCTGCAGGCGCATAAGGCCGACTTCGGCGGACGCATCGTCGGTATCGACGCCGGCGCAGGCGTGATGAAGAAAACCTCGGATGCCATCAAGGCCTACAACCTCGACTATCAACTGATGCCGAGTTCGGGCAGCGCAATGACCGCGGAACTCGCGCGCTCGATGAATGCCAATAAGCCTGTGATCGTTACAGGCTGGATTCCGCACTGGATGTTTGCCAAGTGGAAGCTGAAGTTCCTCGAAGACCCGAAGAAGGTGTACGGCGAATCCGAACACGTGGATAGCGTCATCAATCCGGGCCTCGATACGAAGGCACCGCAAGTAGTCGCGTTTCTGAAGAAATTTCAATGGAAGCCGGGCGAAATCGACAGCGTCATGCTGGCGACGGAGAACGGCGCCAAGCCTGCCGACGCAGCCGGATCGTGGATCGCCGCACACGGCGACCGCGTGAACAGCTGGGTAGGCGGAGCACAATGACCGTCCTTCTTAACGCGTTCTGACGAGCGTTTTGTGGTGATGCAGATGCGCTGCGCGCGTATCGGCATCACCGATGTATGTTTCGGTTGTTCGTGTTCCAGCCAGCGCGCAGGCTCCTTCTTACTACAGATGGAGACTCTGGATGGATCAGGCAAGACTGCGTACCCGCAGTATCGAAGGCGCTACCGATGGCGCCGCGCATGAAGGTCATTCGCTGCAACGCGGCCTGACCTGGAAAGACGCTTTCTGGGTGACGAGCGGCGTGCCCGGCGGCGTGCTGTTTACGATCGGCGGCGTATCCGCGACGATCGGTCAACCCGCGTGGGCCATATGGGTCGCGGCGATCCTGATGGGCCTGATTCAAAGCGCGACTTACGCCGAAATTTCAGGGCTTTTCCCGCACAAGTCGGGCGGCGCGTCCGTATACGGCGCGATGGCCTGGGTGCGCTACAGCAAGACCATCGCGCCCGTTTCCGTGTGGTGCAACTGGCTCGCCTGGTCGCCGATGCTCGCTCTGGGCACGGGCCTCGCCGCCAATTACGCGCTCTCCAGTCTCTATGCGCCCGATGCCGCGATCAATACGTGGCGTCTGACACTGCTCGATCTCAGCTTCATCAAACAAGGGCTGTCGCTGCGCATCAACGCGACGTTCATCATCGCGTCGATCTTTCTGCTGATCACATTCAAGCTGCAGCATAGCGGCGCGTCGAAAGCCGCGAAGACGCAGCGCATTCTCGGCATTGCATCGCTTGCGCCCTTGCTGATCGTCGGTATCGTGCCGTTCGTGACGGGCGACGTGCCCGCCGTGCATCTGTGGCCGCTGCTGCCACTCGGACACGATGCGCAAGGCAACGTGACGGCGTCGACGTTCGGCTCGTGGAATGGCGCGGGCATCACGATGGCGTTCGGCGCGATGTTCATGGCGGGCTGGGCCGCGTACGGCTTCGAGACGGCCGTCTGCTATACGCGCGAGTTCCGCGATCCGCGCAGCGACACGGTAAAAGCAATCTTCTGGTCGGGCATGGCGTGCCTGGTCGTGATGACGCTGGTGCCGCTCGCGTTTCAGGGCGTGTTGGGCACGAAAGGCATGCTCGATCCGAAGATCGCCGACGGCACGGGCGTGGCCGCTGCGATGGCGCATATGGTCGGCGGTGGCGCGATCGTGTTCGACGTGGTCGTCATCATGCTGATGCTGACCATCCTGCTGATCGTGATGACCTCGATGATGGGCTCGTCGCGCACGCTGTATCAGGCATCCGTCGATGGCTGGCTGCCGAAGTATCTGTCGCACGTCAACGAGCACGGCGCGCCGACGCGGGCGATGTGGACCGACCTCGGCTTCAATCTGATCCTGCTGCTGATGTCGGACTACATGACGGTGCTGTCGATCTCGAACGTCTGCTACATGATCTTCGTGTTCCTCAATCTGCAATCGGGCTGGATTCACCGGCTGGATCGCGCGGATGCGGACCGGCCGTTCCGTTGTCCGGCGTGGCTGCTCGCCGCGGGCGCGCTGTGTGGCTATCTGGATCTCGCGTTCATCGGCGCGGGTGCGGACATGCAGGGCGTGGGAACGATGCGCAATGGACTGATCGCGATGCTGCTGATCGTGCCCGTGTTCATGTTCCGCCACTACGTGCAGGATCGCGGGCGTTTCCCCGCGCGCATGCAGCAGGATATGGAGTGGAAAGGCGGATTGCGGCCCGCTGGCCTGCGTGGTTTGCTGCCGTATGGCGCATTACTGCTAGCCGTGTTCGTCGTATGGTTCTCGCACTATCTGGCGAAGCCGTTCCTTTGATCGTCTTTAAGTGATGCCGCCGCCGCGTCTGCCTTGCAGCGCGGCGGCTTCTATTTTCAGAGCACGACGGTTCTGTCGCCGTTGATGAACACACGCCGTTCGACGAACGCCTTCACCGCGCGCGCCAGCGTGATGCATTCGACGTCGCGGCCCACGGCCAGCAGGCGTTCAGGCCCATACGAATGGTCGACGCGCTGCACTTCTTGCTCGATGATCGGGCCTTCGTCGAGATCGTCGGTGACGAAGTGCGCCGTCGCGCCGATCAGCTTGACGCCGCGCGCGTGTGCCTGATGATATGGCCGCGCGCCCTTGAAGCCGGGCAGGAACGAGTGATGGATATTGATCGCGCGGCCCGCGAGCTTGCGGCTCGTTTCGTCGGACAGAATCTGCATATAGCGCGCGAGAATCATCAGCTCCGCGCCGCTTGATTCGAACAGGTCGAGGATTTGCGCTTCCTGTTGCTGCTTCGTTTCAGGCGTCACAGGCAGATGATGGAACGGCAAACCATGCTGCACGGCAAGCGGCTCGAAGTCGGGATGATTCGATGCAATGCCCGCGATGTCCATTTTCAGTTCACCCATTCGCCAGCGGAATAGCAGGTCGGCAAGGCAATGCTCGAGCTTCGACACCATGATCAGTACTTTGGGCCGCGTGTCGAGATCGTGCATCGCCCACTGCATATCGAAGTCGGCGGCGATGGGGTGGAACTCGCGCCGCAACGTATCGATATGCAGCGCCGCTTCGGGCGCGCTCGCCACGCCATGAAACACGCAGCGCACGAAAAAGCGCTCGCTGATGTCGTCGTCGAACACCGTGAGTTCGTCGATATAGCAGTGGTGCCGATCGAGAAAGCCGACGACGGCAGCAACCTGGCCGGCGGCGCTCGGGCAGGAAAGGGTCAGCGCGAACTGATGCGGGCGATCGGTGGTGGGCATGCGGGTCCTCTGTCATTCGATATGGGATTCCCGCATGACCGTGCCATTGAACCTGTAGCGCAGCGCGACGCGGCAAGCGGGATGATCAAGTAAATCAGCCCAATTTGCGCGCGCATAGAACCGATGCGCCGTGCTCGTGGTATCGGAACGTCAGGCGTGCGCGTGCTCGCCGACGTCGATCAGTTCGTTGAAAACCCAGCGCCGGAAGAGCGGCACGGCGGCCGGCGCGGGGCGCGCGGGCGGACAGACGAGGTAATAGCCGCGCTCGGTGGTCACGGGCGTGTCGAGCAGGTGTACGAGCAGGCCGGATGCGATGAGCTCGTCTGTCAGCGGCGTCCAGCCGAGCGCGACGCCCTGGCCCATCAGCGCGGCCTGCACGACGAGCGAATAGCTGTTGAACATCATCCCCTGGCTGTCTTCCGGCGCTTGCAGACCGTGCGCGGCGAACCATGTGTTCCAGGCAAGCCAGCGCTCGGGGTCGGTGGGCTGCACGTGTAGTAGCGGCAGTGCGGCGAGATCGGCGGCAACGCGTACGGATGCGTGAAGTTCGCGGAACGCGGGCGAGCAGACGGGCGTGACGGCTTCGGCGAAAAGGCGCGTCGACGTGCAGGGCGGCCAATGGCCGTCGCCGAACGCTATGGCGATATCCGCGTGGTCGCGATGCGGATCGTAGCCGAGTTGCGACGTGACGATCTTCACGTTGACGCCGGGCATCGACGCCTTGAGTCGTGCCAGGCGTGGCATCAGCCAGTAGGTGGCGAAGCCGGCGTCGGTGAGGATCGTCAATGCGCCCGTTGCGCGGCGCGCGCGGATGTCGGCTGTCGCTTCGCGGATCGTGTCGAGACCGCTGCGCACGGCTTCATAGAGCAACGCGCCTTCGGGCGTGAGCGTCACGCCGCGATGGCCGCGCTCGAATAGTGGTGCGCCGAGGTCTTCTTCGAGCTGCACGATGCGCTGGCTCACGGCGGGCTGCGTCGAGCCGAGCTCGCGCGCGGCGGCCGTGAAGCTCGCGAGCCGCGCGGCCGATTCGAAGGCCGATAAGGTCTGCATCGGCGGAAGACGGTCTGGTCCCGGCATAACATCCCCTTATGGGCCGATAAGCACACGCCGCCTTCACAACGGTTTAATGAGCGGCAATAGTGACATGCAGGCGGCGCTCGTTGCATTGCAAGCGCCGCACCTCGAAGCGTAACCCCACGATTCTAATCCGCCCCGCCCATGAGCCTTAATACAAAGCAGAATATCGTTATCTTGATGGCGGACCAGATGACGCCGTTCGCGCTGCGCGCGTATGGCAATCAGGTCTCGCTGACGCCGCGCATCGATGCGCTGGCGAAAGAAGGCGTCGTATTCGATTCCGCGTACTGCGCGAGCCCGCTGTGCGCTCCGTCGCGCTTTTCGATGATGGCGGGCAAATTGCCCGCCGCAATCGGTGCTTACGATAACGCCGCCGAATTGCCCGCGCAAACGCTGACGTTCGCGCATTACCTGCGGGCGGCGGGCTATCGGACGATCCTCTCGGGCAAGATGCATTTCTGCGGCCCCGACCAGTTGCACGGTTTCGAGGAGCGCCTGACCACCGACATCTATCCCGCCGATTTCGGCTGGGTGCCGGACTGGGATCGTCCGGACGTGCGGCCTAGCTGGTATCACAACATGAGTTCTGTGCTCGATGCGGGCCCGTGCGTGCGCACGAACCAGCTCGATTTCGACGACGAAGTGACCTACACGACGCGTCAGAAGCTATACGACATCGTGCGCGAGCGTGCGGCGGGCGGCGACGCGCGGCCGTTTTGCCTCGTCGCGTCGCTCACGCATCCCCATGATCCTTACGCGATTCCGCAGCAATACTGGGACCTGTACCGCGATGAAGAGATCGACATGCCGCGCGTAACACTGACGCGCGAAGAGAGCGATCCCCATTCGAAGCGTCTGCGCGATGTTTACGAAGCGGATATCACACCGCCGACTGAACAACAGGTTCGCGACGCACGACACGCGTACTATGGCGCGCTCTCATATGTCGATGCGCAATTCGGCGCGATTCTCGACACGCTGAAAGCAACCGGCCTCGCCGACGATACGATAGTCATCGTCACATCGGATCACGGCGAAATGCTCGGTGAACGCGGGCTCTGGTACAAGATGACATGTTTTGAAGGTGGCGTGCGCGTGCCGCTGATCGTGCATGCGCCAAAGCACTATCGAGCGCATCGCGTGGCTGCATCGGTCTCGCACGTCGATCTTCTGCCGACTCTGGTCGAAATGGCAACGGGCGCCCGGCGCGTGGAATGGCCCGATTCCGTGGATGGACAGAGCCTTATCCCGCATCTGCACAACGACGGCGGCCACGACGAAGCGATTGTCGAGTACTTCGCGGAAGGCGCAATTGCGCCGATGATGATGATCCGGCGCGGCAAGTACAAGTTCATTCATACGCCCGTCGATCCCGATCAGCTCTACGATCTTGCGGACGATCCGCAGGAGCGCGTGAACCTCGCGCAAGATCCGAAGAATGCCGCGCTCGTCGACGCATTTCGCAAGGAGATCGCGCAGCGCTGGAACATTCCCGCACTGCATCAAGCGGTGATCGCGAGCCAGCGCCGCCGGCGCTTTCATTTTGAAGCGACAACGCAAGGCACGATCCGCTCATGGGACTGGCAGCCATTCAACGACGCAAGCCAGCGCTACATGCGCAATCACATTGAACTCGATACGCTCGAAGCGATGGCGCGTTATCCGCGCGTCGTCAGCGGCTAATGACAGGCAAGAGAGAGAAAACTTCAATACGGGAGTCCACGATGAACATACGCTGGAGAAGTTCGCTTGCGAAGGCCGCATTGGTGCTTGCTGCATGCGGCATTGCATTGACAGGTTCGTCGCATGCAGCAGAGCCCCAAAGCTGCACGCAAGTCCGGATGGCCGACCCCGGCTGGACCGATATCGATGCGACGAACGCAGTCACGGGCGTGCTGCTGAAGGCGCTTGGCTATCAGCAGAACGTGTCGAACCTGTCGGTGCCGATCACGTATCAGGGTCTGAAAAAAGGGCAAATCGACGTGTTTCTGGGCAACTGGATGCCCGCGCAAGGTCCGCTCGTCAAGCCGTTCGTTGATGAACGTTCGATCGACGTGCTGCATGCGAATCTGACCAATGCGAAGTTCACGCTTGCCGTTCCCGACTATGTCGCCGCCGCGGGCGTGCATTCATTCGCCGATCTCGTCAAGCACGCCGACCAGTTCAACGGAAAGATCTATGGCATCGAGCCAGGTGCGCCCGCCAATCAGAACATCAAGAAGATGATTTCCGATAAGGCATTTGGTCTCGGCGACTGGAAGATTGTCGAATCGAGTGAAACGGGGATGTTGACGCAGGTCGAGCGCGCGGTGCGAGACAAGCAATGGATCGTGTTTCTCGCGTGGGAACCGCATCTGATGAACACGAAATTCCATTTGACCTATCTGTCGGGCGGTGACGCGTATTTCGGCCCGAACTACGGTGGCGCGACGGTGAATACCGTAACGCGTGCGGGTTTTTCCGGCCAATGCACGAATCTCGCCAGGCTCTTTCAACAATTGACATTCAATGTCGATCTGGAAAACCAGATCATCACGAATGTGCTGCAAAACAAGGTGGATATCATTACCGCGGCGTCGAATGCGCTGAAAGGCAATCCCGCTTTGTTAAATACATGGCTCAAAGGCGTGACGACCACGAATGGCGGCGACGGATTGCAGGCAGTGCAGGCGCAACTCGGCATTCATTGAATCGGCATTGTCGAGACTGTCAAATGGCGCGCGGTTCCGCAAGGGGCCGCGCGCTTTTCTTATGCGGTATGCGTGTTCGTTTTGTTGCGTGTGTCGCTAACAGACCAAAGTACGTCGTGTTTGGTCGAGTTGCCTGAAAAATGGATTTGTACTGTGCATTCATCGTCGTGCGAATTGCACAAGCCGCGAAGTCCGCTTCGCATCCCTATCCCCCTCAGAGTCAGGCAAGAGAGAACCACACAATGAAAAAGCTGAATGCCGCAGCACTGACAGGCGTCGCGCTCGCGCTCGCTGGAATGTCGAACGCGAGTCACGCGCAGAGCAGTGTCACGTTGTATGGGATCATCGACGCGGGCATTACCTGGGTCAATAATACAGGTGGCTCGCACGTCGTGAAGTTCGACGACGGCATCTCATATGGCAACCGCTTCGGCATCAAGGGCACGGAAGATCTGGGCGGCGGCTTGCAGGCGGTGTTCGTGCTCGAAAGCGGCTTTCACCTCGGCAATGGGCAACTGGGCTTCGGCAGTGCGCTGTTCGGGCGTCAGGCGTATGTGGGGCTGAAGAACCAGTGGGGCACGCTGTCGTTCGGCAATCAGCTGGATATGACGGAAGAGATGGTGTACCTGTACAACATCTCGGCGTGGGGGAGCGGCTACGCGATTCACCAGGGCGACTTCGACCGCTTCAATGGCGACCGGCTGCCCAATTCGGTGAAGTTCCTGTCGAATGAATTCGCCGGCTTCATGTTCGGCGGCATGTACTCGTTCGGCAACGTTGCAGGCGATTTCCACCAGGACAGCGCATGGAGCGTCGGCGCACACTATGCGAATGGACCGTTCACGATGGGCGCGGCCTATACGCAACTGAACAATCCGCACGGCATCTACGCCTTCGATCCGTACGCGATGCTCGGCGTACACACTTTTCTCGGCCAGCAGACGGTTACCGTCGATCCGGCGACAGGCGCGAGAACCGATCTCTTTTCGAGCAACCCATTTCCTGTCGACAAGCAGGGCACATTCGGCGTCGGCTCGAGCTACGCGATCGGCGACGTGACACTGATGGGTAACTTCACCTATACGACGATCAAGGGCCTGGGCGTCACGTCGCACATGAAGGTGGGTGAAGGCGGCGCGAGCTGGCAGGTGACGCCGGCGTTCAGCGTGATCGGCGGCTACCAGTATACGAACTTCGAAGGACATCACTGGAATCAGGGTTCGCTCGGCGCGCACTATCTGCTGTCCAAGCGCACGGACGTCTATATTTCAGGTGATTATCTGAAGGCGTCGAGCGGCGTGGATGCGGTGATCGGCTATAGCTTCACGCCGTCCGCCACGACGACACAGGCCGATGTACGTATCGGCATGCGGCACTCGTTCTGATGCCTGTTTGATTTGCCTTGTCCGCAAAGGGCAAGGCAAATCGATCAAAACGACACTACATTCAAGGCACTGCGGTCTCTAGTGTCGTATTCGCATTGCCACCGGCAGTATGACGCAGCGGACTCCGGTCGCTGCGCGGACTCGCGCCGAACCGCGCGCGATAGGTCCGCGAGAAATGCGACGGCGACTCGAAGCCGCACGCGACACAGATTGCCGTAATCGACATATCGGTCTGCCTCAACAGCTCGCGCGCGCGATCCAGCCGCAATTGCAGATAGAAATGGGTCGGCGTGTCCTTTAGCGACGAACAAAAAAGCCGCTCCAGCTGTCTGCGCGTGACGCCGATTTCCTGCGCGAGATCGGCGGGCGCAAGCGGTTCTTCCATGTTCTGTTCCATTACGCCGATCACCTGAATCAGCTTGCGGTTATGCACGCCGTAACGCGCGGCGATTTCCATGCGCTGATGATCGGAGCGCTGGCGGATGCGGCTCACGACGAATTGTTCGGAGATCGACGAAGCGAGCGCCGCACCGTGGCTGCGCGAGATCAGGTCGAGCATCATGTCGATCGAAGCGGTGCCGCCCGCGCACGTGATGCGCCGCGCGCCGATCTCGAATAGCTCTTCGCTCGCATCCACCGACGGGTAGCGCTCGCGGAATGCGGAGAGCGCCTCCCAATGCAGGGTCACGCTGTCGGTTGCGCGCAGCAGTCCCGCTTCGGCCAGAATAAAGGCGCCCGTGTCGATGCCGCCGAGCGTCGCGTGCGCGTGGTCGAGCCGTCGGAGCCAGTCGCCGAGCGCGCGGTTGTAGCACGCAAGCGGATCGAAACCCGCGACGATAAAGACGGTTCGCGCGTGATCGACGTCGCCGAATGCGGCTTCGGCATTCATCGAAATGCCGTTGCTCGCGGCCACGGGCGCGCCGTCCACGCTCAGGATATGCCAGCGATAAAGGTTCTCGCGAAAGCGGTTCGCGACGCGCAAAGGCTCGATAGCCGACATGAAGCCAAGAGCCGAAAAGCCCGGCAGCAGCAGAAACGAAATGTCTTCGGGCATCGCTCGATCTTCTGGATGTCAGGTTGGCCGGATTCGTCGAATCCGGCGAGCGTAGCAAGCAGCATGCAATGCGGCAAGCCGACAAAAATCCATGCTCGTATGGCGCAGCGCACCAATCGTGCCGACGCATGCTGGTTTTCCCTCATGGTCGCGCGCAAGCAAGAACGGGTCGCTGATAGTCGATTTTGCCGGAATATGGATTTGTACCTTTAATGCACGTCGCGTCTTTCCAGGGTCGTCTCACTCGCCGCCTGCCACCCGGGCGTTCTAGAACATTACGAGCTGTGTCGAAGGGGATCGTCATGAAGTTGATCATCAAAGCCATTTCCGCATGTCTTGCCGGCCTTCTGGCCGCACTGTCGCTGCCCGCGCTCGCGCAGGACCCGCCGAGTTGCCGCGCCGTCCATTTCGCGGATATCGGCTGGACCGACATCACGTCGACGACGGCACTCGCGTCGACGGTATTCGAAGGGCTGGGTTATCAACCAGTGACGACGGTGGCATCCGTGCCGATCTCGTTTGCCGGATTGAAGAGCAAGCAGCTCGACGTCTCGCTCGGGTACTGGTGGCCCGTACAGGAAAAGGCGATTGCGCCGTTCGTCGACGCGAAGTCGATCAACGTCTTGCAGCCACCTAATCTGACGGGCGCAAGGGCGACGTTTGCCGTGCCCACTTACGAATACGACGCGGGACTGAAGACTTTCGCCGATATCGCGAAGCATCGCGCGGAACTCGACGGAAAGATCTATGGCATCGAGCCGGGCAGCAGCGCGAATGCCGCAATCCAGAAGATGATTGCGACCAATCAGTTCGGTCTGGGCGGATTCAAGCTGATCGAATCGAGCGAGGCGGGCATGCTCGTGACCGTCGACCGTGCAGTGCGCGAGAAGAAATGGGTGGTCTTTCTCGGCTGGCAGCCGCATCCGATGAACATTCAGCTCGATATGAAGTACCTGAGCGGGAGCGAGGGCGTATTCGGTCCGAACGATGGCGAGGCGCGTGTTTATACGCTGACGTCGCCGGATTTTCTGACGCGCTGCCCGAACGCGGGAAAGCTCGTGAGCAATCTTCGCTTTACCACGCAGCTCGAGAACGTCGTGATGCAGTCGGTGATGAACAAGGAGAAACCCGCCGAAGCCGCTAAAGCGTATTTGAAAAAGAATCCGCAAGTACTCGACGAATGGCTCGCAGGCGTCAAGACGTATGACGGCAAGGATGGCTTGCCTGCCGTGAAGGCTTACCTCGGTCTTTGAGATTCGACATTCGAATACGGAAAGTACTTTTCCATTGCAACTAATCAGACACCACAGTTAACAGGAATTGCACGCATGAACCATGAAGTGATCGTGACCTGCGCTGTCACGGGTGCAGGCGACACCGTCGGCAGGCATCCCGCCATTCCCGTCACGCCGAAACAGATCGCCGATGCCGCGATCGAAGCCGCAAAAGCAGGCGCGACCGTCGCGCATTGCCATGTGCGCGATCCGAAAACGGGGCGCGGCAGCCGCGATCCGAATCTGTATCGCGAGGTCGTCGACCGTATTCGTTCCGCGGATACGGACGTCATCATCAATCTGACGGCGGGCATGGGTGGCGACCTGGAGATCGGTCCCGGCGAAGATCCGATGCGCTTCGGCGCGGGCACCGATCTCGTCGGCGGTCTGACGCGGCTTGCCCATGTGGAAGAGCTTTTACCGGAGATCTGCACACTTGATTGCGGCACGCTCAATTTCGGCGACGGCGACTATATCTACGTATCGACGCCCGCTCAATTGCGGGCGGGCGCGAAGCGCATTCAGGAACTCGGCGTCAAGCCGGAACTGGAGATCTTCGATACGGGCCACCTGTGGTTCGCCAATCAATTGCTGAAAGAAGGCCTGCTCGATGCGCCGCCGATGTTTCAACTGTGCCTCGGCATTCCGTGGGGCGCGCCCGCCGACACCACGACGATGAAGGCCATGGTCGACAACCTGCCGCCAGGCGCGCAATGGGCGGGCTTCGGCATCGGCCGGATGCAGATGCCGATGGTCGCGCAGGCGATGCTGCTCGGCGGTCACGTGCGCGTGGGTCTCGAAGACAACATCTGGCTCGACAAGGGCGTGCCTGCGAGCAATGGCTCGCTGGTCACGCGCGCCGTTGAAATCATCGAAAGGCTTGGCGGCCGCGCGCTGACACCGGCGGAAGGCCGAAAGAAACTCGGCTTGCCTGCACGTGGCGAACGGCTGCTTGAAAAGCGTGCTGCAGAACAGTTCGCATAACGCTTTGAACTATTCGAGAGGATCATCGGCAATGGCAGTGATTACGGATATCAAGACTTTTGCAGCAATCGGCGCAGGTGTGATCGGCAGCGGCTGGGTGGCACGCGCGCTCGCGCATGGGCTCGCCGTCATTGCATGGGACCCGGCGCCGGGCGCGGAGAAGCAGTTGCGCGACAACGTCGCGAATGCATGGCCCGCGCTCGAACGCGTCGGACTCGCGGCGGGCGCTTCGCAGGAGCGTCTGCGTTTCGTGAAGACGATTGAAGCATGCGTCGCGGATGCCGACTTCATTCAGGAAAGCGCGCCTGAACGCGAGGAATTGAAGCTCGCGTTGCATGAACAGATTAGCCGCGCGGCGAAGCCCGATGCGATCATCGCATCGTCGACATCGGGCCTGCTGCCGACTGATTTCTATGCGCGTGCGTTTCACCCCGAGCGCTGTATCGTCGGGCATCCGTTCAATCCTGTTTATCTGTTGCCGCTTGTCGAAGTGTTGGGTGGTGAGCAAACCGCGCCTTCGACCGTCGACGCCGCAATGAGCATCTATCGCGCGCTCGGCATGCGGCCGCTGCATGTGCGCAAGGAAGTGCCGGGCTTTATCGCCGACCGGCTGCTCGAAGCGCTGTGGCGCGAGGCACTGCATCTGGTCGACGAAGGCGTCGCGACGACAGGGGAAATCGACGATGCGATCCGCTTTGGCGCGGGCATCCGCTGGTCGTTCATGGGGACGTTCCTCACTTATACGCTCGCTGGCGGCGACGCAGGCATGCGGCATTTCATGCAGCAATTCGGGCCCGCGCTGGAATTGCCGTGGACGAAACTCGTCGCGCCGAAGCTGACGGATCAGTTGATCGATCGCGTGGTGGACGGAACGGCGGAGCAGGTTGGTCCGCGATCCATCAAGCAACTCGAACGCTATCGCGACGAATGCATCACGAACGTGCTGTCCGCGATTGCCGAAACGAAAGCGCGTCATGGCTTGCGTGCCGACGAATAAGGTCGAGTAATATCTGTGCGTATGCGGGGCGTCGAAACAGATGTCCCGCGCGTGCAGTACCTCATTCAAAGCGACGGAGACATTCGCCATGCCGCGACACGCGGAATTGCCTGCGTATCACGACGTCGTGCGCGCCGAGTGGGTCGACTACAACGGCCATCTGCGCGACGCGTTCTATATGCTGATTTTCAGCTTCGCCACCGATGCGCTGATCGACCAGATCGGCCTCGACGACGCGGTGCGCAAAGCGCGTGGCCGCTCGATCTATACGCTCGAAGCGCACATCCACTATCTGCACGAAATCAAGGAAGGCGCCCGAGTGCGAGTCGAGATGCGCGTACTCGCGCATGACGCCAAGCGCATGCACCTGTACCTCGAAATGTTCGCTGGCGATGGCGCTGAAGCTGTCGCGGCGGGGGAGCAGATGCTGTTGCACGTCGACACCAGCGGGCCGCGTTCAGCGGTGTTCGACAGCGATGTCGAGGCGCGCGTGCGCGCGCTCGTCGATGCGCAAGCGGCGCTGCCTGCGCCGCGATACGCGGGGCGCGTGATTGGCTTGCCGGGGCAAACGCGCAAATAGCGCCGCGCGCATTCGCGTGCATGATCAGAAAACGTAAGCGGAGCACGCGACATGCTCGAACCCGAGATGGTTGCATTCGTCGAGCGCACGAAGGGTCTTTATCCGCCCGATCGATCAGCGTCGACGTTTGCCGGACAGCGCGCGGTGTACGAACGGTACGCCGCCGCGTTCACGCCGCCATTACCCGATGGCGTCACGACTCACGACGCGCCTTTCACATCGCCCGATGGGCACACGTTCGGCGTGCGCCTGTATGCGCCCGCTGAGCACGCGCGGTCGGCGGGCACCGTGCTGTATTTTCATGGCGGCGGGTTCGTCGTCGGATCGCTCGACAGTCACGACCTGATCACGGCGCGCATCGCGGCGGATACCGGGTTGTGCGTGGTGGCCGTCGATTATCGGCTTGCGCCAGAGCACGCCGCGCCGGCCGCTCACGACGATTGCCTCGCCGTCACGCGCGCCGCGCTCGATGGCCGCCTGCCGTTCGGTCCGCTACCGCGTTCGCTGCAACTGGCAGGCGACAGCGCGGGCGGCACGCTCGCGGCGAGTGTCGCGATGCGTCTGCGTGACGAGGGGAAAGCGGGTGTGCGCAGCGTCGCGCTGGTTTATCCGATGCTGGGCATCGAACCGCAATTGCCCGCGCGCAACTCGGAAGCCGATGCACCGATGCTCACGCTTGCCGATGTGCGCCGCTGCGGCGCGCTGTATTGGGGCGGCCGGGCACACGGTTACGCGTGGACCGTTCCGCTCGAAGCATCACGCTATGATGGATTTCCGCCGACGCTTGCGATCGGCGTCGAGCACGATCCATTGCGCGACGACGCCCGCGTCTTTGCAGAACGCATCCGTGCCGCGGGAGGGCAGGCGAGTGCGCCTGTCGGCATTGGCCTCGTCCACGGATCGTGGCGCGCGCTGGCGACGAGTCCCGGCGTGCAATGGATGCATCGCGAAGTGTGCCGCTTCCTCGTCGAACACGCTGGCGGTTGACGTCGGGAACCCCGACGACTGCCGATTGTTGCAAGAAACGTCGGTTATGCAGCGAATGCGTGCTCGAGCACTTCGGCCGCGATCATGGCAGAGGCGTTCGCGGGAGCGGGGCGTTCGGCTGGCTTGAAGACGGCGTCGCCACGCCGGATCTTTCTGCGTGAAACGGCGCACGTGCCGGACGTATGCGCCGAGCGGCGGCGCCAGCGTTGCTCGCCATAATGGCAGCGGCCGGGTTCGATCCAGCGGATCACCAGCGTCGTGTCAGAGTGTTCGAGAATCTCGATGCGCAACCCGTTAGCGCCCATCAACGGTAAACACTCCAGCGTGGTCATGGTCGGCTCCGTATTTGTGGTGTGCCGAATTTAGACCCGCGCGCGCGTGAGAGCCATTGTGCTCGCGTAGAAACACTGTTCCCGATTTAGCAATAATCAGGTCTTGGGTATGCACGCGGACGGTATGAAGCCGTTTTGCGGCTCGTTATATCGATTACACGCAAATATGCAACGAACTGTTGTATGAACGGCAGAAAAGGGCCGGACCGTTTGCCTGGTCTGCCGGCAATCGTTGCATCCTTTAAGATGAACGGCTTGGCAACGCCGTGGCGAGCGTGCGCAGGCATTGCGCATGCGCCTATCCGCTGACGATGTTTGCCCGCCCCATCATTGCGATTCGCGGTCGTTGAACGCGCATCGAGTCCATCACGAGGTCACATGAATCAGCGCCCGCCCGACGTTCCACCCGAGGCCGACATCCCGAATCGCCGCAAGATGCAGCGGATCGCTTCGGCCGCGCTGTATGCCGTGATGGTGGCGCTGGCGATCTGGGTGATCCGCGATTTCGTGCCGGCCATTGCGTGGGCTTGCGTGATCGCAATTGCGCTGTGGCCGGCGTTTCACCGGATCGAAGAACACAGCCTGTTCAAGGGGCGTTCGACGCTGATCGCGACCGTTCTGACCATTGCCATCGGCTTGCTGTTTCTGCTGCCTGTCGGGATCGGGATTGCGCAGGCGGCGGCCGAGGCGCACGACGTGATCGAATGGGCGCACGACGTGCAGGAGAACGGCATTCCGTTGCCGGACTTCATCCAGCATTTGCCGTTTGGCGCAGCGCAGATCGGGGCCTGGTGGCAGGACAACCTGACCCAGCCGCTGCGCGATTCGCCTGCGATGAAGGGCTTGCACGGCGGAGCTGTCGTCACGTTTGGCCGGCATTTCGGCGCGCGGGCCGCGCACGCGCTGATGCTGTTCGGCTTCATGCTCGTCACGCTGTTCGTGATCTTTCAGGCTGGGCCGAAGCTGTCGGGCGAATTGATGAAGGGCATGCGGCGCGCGTTCGGCTATGACGGCATGCATCTCGCCGAACGGATGGCGGCGGCTGTGCGCGGGACGGTGTCGGGGCTGGTGGTCGTCGGGATCGGCGAGGGGGCGCTGCTGCTGCTCGCGTATATGCTGACGGGCGTCCCGCACGCGGCGCTGCTCGGGTTCGTCACGGCCGTCGCTGCGATGCTGCCGTTCTGCGCGCCGATCGTATTCTGCGGCGCGGCGCTTTGGCTTTTCATCGAGCAAGGCGCGCTCGTTCCTGCGATTGGCCTTGCCGTGTTCGGCTTCGTCGTTGCGTTTGTCGCTGAGCACTTCGTGCGGCCGGTGCTGATTGGCAGTTCGGCGCGGCTGCCGTTTCTGCTCGTGCTGTTCGGGATTCTCGGCGGCGCGGAGACGTTCGGGCTGCTCGGGCTATTCGTCGGCCCGGCGCTGATGACTGTGCTGATGGTGCTATGGACAGAGTGGGTCGAGCGCTGATGCGCCCTTTCTTAATGCAGTGTCTGGTTGAGTGAGGCTCGCGTAACTACCTGATCGCGAACTTCAGGCGGGACCCGAGCCGCGTAGGCGCAGCGTCAGTACGCGGGAGATCGGCACCGATACTTTGGCGACGGCGAATAGCGAGCCGATCGCGACAGCGTCGGCGACGAGGCCGAGCGGTATATTCAGATAGCCATCGGTGGCTGTGTAGAGCAGCGAGTCGACGACAAGCGAGATCACCGTCCCCGCGACGAAGCACAAGAGGCCCTTGCGCCCGACGAGTCCGACCCACGGCAGGCGCTGCGCGAGCGCTCTCGCCCAGCCGATGCGCACCATATTCGCGACGAGCCATGCGATCGCGAGGAAATTCACGGCGCGCAGCCACGACAGATTCTGTTTCAGGCTGCTGTCCAGCGGCCCCACTTCCACAAACAGCTTGAACCAGGCGGCAGCTGCGATGATGCCGCAGGCAAGCACAGTCAATAGCCACCCGTGGCGGTGCGCACTTGCGCGCTGATAGACGGGCTGCGTCTGCGCGATCACGCCGAGCACGAACATCAACTGCCACGCGAAGGGGTTGAAGTCCCATTGCGCGTCTTCCGCGACGGGCAGATGCGGCAGCAGCGACGGCGCGATCGACCACACGGCGAGACTGCCCGCCAGCAGCAGCCACGGCTTGCTGCGCGCAAGCGGCAGGATGGCGGGCACGGCAAACGCGAAGAACGCATACATGGGCAGCACCGACG
Organism: Paraburkholderia terrae; assembly: GCF_002902925.1. GTDB lineage: Bacteria > Pseudomonadota > Gammaproteobacteria > Burkholderiales > Burkholderiaceae > Paraburkholderia > Paraburkholderia terrae. The sequence goes on from NZ_CP026112.1 coordinate 1,184,491, forward strand.
CCAGATACGGCTGGCGACGGAATAGCAGGATGTCGCGCAGGACCGCGGTGGGCGTGTCCATCATGTCGTCGAGATCGGTCGTGGCCATGTTGGGCGCGTCGATGCTGAACGCGCTCATCACGGCGCTTACGAGCAGCATCAAGACGGCCGTAATCAGAAACGCCCTATACAACTCGAGTGAGCGCTTGAAGAAGCGGTTGCGCGCGTCGGCTTCCGTGTGGCGCTTCGCGAGCGACGCGTAGGCCGTGGCCGTCGCGAATCCACCGAGGAAGACGAAGACTTCGGCCGCGTCGCACAGCGCATACGCGTGCAGCGTCGCGCGCGACAGGATGCTGCCGCCGATGTGGTCGACGACGATAAATACAAGAACTAGCCCTCGGAAGAAATCCAGTTCGATCAGACGGTTTTTGGATGTCTGCATGCGTTTTTTCGGCGAAAACGCCTCTCGAGACGGTGCGCGGATGACGCGCAGCGCGGGCTCGGTGAGGCTGGAATTTGGGGGGGTGCTTTGTGGCTGTTGCGCTGGTCGCGGTCCCTGCGGTGGGCGTGGGAGGGCTTTGGCGCGGTAGCACGGCGTTGGTTCGTGGCGGTTTCTATGAGGTTTTGCCGCATAGGGACCGAACGTGGAATCGCCGCACGACCCCATGTGGACCGACATTATCTCTCAGAGTTCCTCCGGATTGTGTTTTTCTTGGGAACGTGGTTGGCGTCCGTGAGGTCTGGTCCGAAATATGAGATGGCGGTTGGCGAAAACGGTTCGGGTATTGGCGGGAAAGGTGGTGAGGGGATTCGTATGCTGGCGGGTCGCTGGAGCCTGGCTGAACTGTTGTGTAAGGCGTTGTACCCCGTGCGGTCGGGCAGCGGCAACAGAGCGTGAAGAAAGAGGATAGGCGGATGGAAGCGGTTTCGAATGTGCGGCGCAAGCGCGCATGCGTGGGGTACTCGCGTGCCGTGCTGCTGGCGGCGTGTGCGGGACTGTTCGGTTGTGCGGCGGCGCCGGGCATGAAGATGGATGCATCTGCGAAATTATCTGCGAGAGCGGTGGGCGCTCAAGCCGGCGGGTCGGATGCGCGCGTGTCGATTACCGACATAGACGCTGCGTTGATCGCACGAATGCAGGAAGACCTCACGCGTGCCGGTGTGAATCAGATGCAAGGCCTGTTGACGAGTGCCGAACCTTATACGCTCGGCAAGGGCGATGTCCTGCAGGTCACGGTTTGGGACCATCCCGAACTGGCACAGGCTCAAGGTCCCGGTGGCCAAACGACAACGCGACCTTCTGACCCGGTACCAGGCTTTGTTATCGATCAGGATGGCAACTTGGATTTTCCTTACGTTGGATCGATTCACGTCGCAGGTTTGAGGCCCGAACAGGTTCAACGTCAACTGGCGGTCGCTCTGACTAAAGTCTTCATCAAGCCACAAGTCACGGTGCGCGTTGCGTCGTTTCGGGCCAGACAGATCTATGTGGATGGCGAGGTGCGTACGCCAGGGACGCTGCCACTCAACGATATTCCGATGACGCTCTACGACGCTGTCAACCGGGCTGGAGGATTCGCCCCAACAGCGGATCAGAGCCGGATGATGCTGGTACGCAGCGGACACTCCTATCCGCTGGATCTCACCGGGATGCTAGGCAAAGGATTCAACCCGGCGAAGATCGTCCTGAAGGATGGGGACCTTCTTCGAGTGGTTGCCCGGGAAGAGAATGGGGTATTCGTGATGGGTGAGGTAAACAAGCCCGTCACCGCGGTGCCGATGAGGAGCGGGCGCTTGACCTTGAGCGACGCAATTGCTCAGGCAGGCAGTCTAAACAATGCAACTGCGGATGCATCGGAGGTATACGTCATTCGCGACTCGATGAGTCCGGCACCACAGGTTTTCCACCTCGATGCCAAGTCCCCGGTTTCGATGATTCTCGCGAATCAGTTCGAGCTCAATCCTCGCGATGTTGTCTATGTTGACGGTAACGGGCTCGTGCGCTTGAGCCGTGTTTTAAACCTCTTGCTGCCGGCCGTCAACGCGGCACTCACGGGAGCGGTCGTGGCCAAATGATAGGTACTGTCCTCATGGTATGTGTCGGCAACATCTGTCGTAGCCCGATGGCAGAGTACATGCTGCGTCGGGAGTTGCCGGGCATCCGCGTCATGTCGGCAGGGCTCGACGCATTGGTTGGATGCCCAGCCGACGCATTTGCAATTCAAGTTGCGTCCGAGTTTGGATTGGACCTCTCGTCTCATCGTGCACAACAGATCAGTAGCGTACTCGTGACGGCTGCGGATCTCGTGTTGACGATGGAGGGAAGTCATAAACACGAGATCATGCGACGGCATCCGCGTGCATCCGGCAGGGTGTTTCGCCTCGGTGAACACAAAAATTTTGATGTCCCGGACCCGTTCCGCCAATCCATCGGTCATTTTACGGATTCATTCCGCCTGGTACAGCGGGGCGTCGAATCGTGGACGCCGCGCATACAGGCGTTGATGGAGCAATGACAAACACACACATGATCAACGAAGTGAAAAGCGGAACAGACGACTTTAACGAAGAGAATGGCGAGCTTGTTCGATATCTCGACATTCTCATTGAGAGTAGGTGGTTGATTGCAGGAATCTGCGCATTTGCGCTCGTGATAGGCGTCACACTCGCCTTTCTGATTCGCCCTACATACAAGTCCGATATCCTGATTCAAGTCCAGGAAGACAATCCGGCAAGTGCGGGTTCGTTACTTGCCGGTGTATCGTCGTTGTTCGACGTTAAAACACAAGCAGAGGACGAGGTTCAGATTCTTCGTTCTCGCATGGTCGTCGCACGTGCAGTGGATGAATTGCATCTATACATCAGGGCGACGCCGCGATATTTCCCGCTCGTCGGGTGGCGTATTGCCGCGCAAGCGAAGAGTCTTTCTCATCCTGGGCTATTTGGATATGGAGGATACTGCTGGGGTACAGAGAATATCGAGGTCGCGAGGTTCGATGTTCCGAAAGAACTACAAGAGGAGAAATTCCGCCTGACGGTTCTTGATGGAGGCCGTTACAGGCTTGAAAATTCCGATCTTGACAAACCGATCGAGGGACGCGTCGGACAGTTGACAACGGCCAATCAAAGTGTTGGTCAGGTACGCATCCTTGTCACTGGTATTGCCGGAAATCCGGGTGCTGCATTCAACCTTTCACGGGAACCAGAACTGAAGACCATAACGGATCTTCAGCAGAAGCTTCTTATCGAGCAAACCAGCAAGCAGAGCAATGTCATAAGCGCGTCGCTTCGCGGCCATGACGCAACTCAGATCACTAACATACTGAATGCGATCGGCCGTGGCTATGTCGAACAGAATGTGCAACGCAAGACAGCGGAGGCGGAAAAATCGTCACAGTTCCTCGAAGGCTTGCTGCCGGACCTAAAAAACAATCTCTATTCGGTAGAGAAGCGATACAACGAGTTGCGCAGAGAGAAAGGCACGTTCAATCTGGGACTGGAAGCACAAGCGTACCTCCAGGAAAGCGTGGCCGCGCAGGGCAATCTCGCGGATCTAGAGCAGAAGCGCGCAGACATGGCCACGCGATTCGCCGAGGGACATCCCGCATTGCAGGCGATCGATAGGCAAATCTTCACGATTAAGTCCAAGCTGGCTGACGTAGGCAACCGGATCAAGCTTCTGCCGACTGTCGAGCAAGATACTGTATCGCTGCTACGTGACGTTCAGGTCGACACCGACATTTACGTGGGGACGCTCAACAACATCCAGCAGCTTAAGCTTGTCGCGGCGGGGAAGGTGGGCAGTGTGCGACAGGTCGACTACGCGCGTTTGCCTGACGATCCCATTTCGCCCAAGATTCCAGTTGTCGTCGGTATTGCAGCGGTGATCGGCTTGCTGGTTGGCATGGCGCTCGCATTCGTTCGCGAGGGACTCTACGGCGGAATCACCGACGCGCATGACATTGAGCGCTTCGCGGGTCTTAGCGTCTACGGGACGATACCGCTCTCAACCGCATGGAAGTTGCACAGTGTAACTGGTCAGTCGAAGGCCATCGGAAAGCCTCTCTTGGCGCACCGGCATCCGGACGATCCTACGGTAGAGAGCCTTCGCAGCCTGCGTACTGCACTTGCGTTCGCGATGCTGGAAGCGCGTAACAACCGTCTTCTGCTGACGGGACCGTCGCCAGGAATTGGCAAATCCTTTCTTGCGGCGAACCTAGCGGCAGTCATATCCGGAACGGGCAAACGGGTCATCCTTGTCGACGCGGACATGCGGCGAGGCCATCTCAACGCGCAATTTGGCAAGCCACGCGGTTCGGGACTCTCAAACTTGCTGGCTAATCAGTCTGTGCTGGACGACGTGATCCTGCGCGACGTTTCGGAGGGGCTCGACCTGATTACCACCGGAACCATTCCGCCAAATCCGTCGGATCTTTTGCTTAGCGAAAACATGACGGGCCTTCTTGAGATGCTCAGCAATAGATATGACTTGGTCCTGATCGATAGTCCACCCGTATTGGTGGCTCCCGATGCGTCAATACTGGCCGTAAATACTGACACGGTATTTCTGGCCGCCCGTTCAGGGAAGACGACGGTGGGCGAACTCGTCGAGACTACACGTCAATTGCAGCGTGCCCAATGTATTCCCAAGGGCGTGATCTTTAACGGTATTGAGCCACGCGCGTTCGGATATCGGTCGAAATACGGCTCCTACCGATACGTCGCTTACAGATACGGAAATGAAGAAGGCGAGACTTCCAACTGAATGACACGCGAGTGTCGATGGACAGAGGCCACGCGTCGTCGATCCATCGAAATACCTTACTGAAATACGAATAATGAAAGTCACCATTGTTGGCACCGGGTATGTCGGTCTGGTCACTGGCGCGTGTCTCGCCGAACTCGGGAACGACGTGCTTTGCCTGGATGTCGATCGCACCAAGATCGAACTACTCAATAGCGGCTGCGTGCCGATCCATGAGCCAGGTCTTGTCGATATCATCACGCGCAATCGAGAAGCAGGGCGCCTGAGGTTTTCAACGGATATTGCGCATGCCGTCGAGCATGGCGTCATCCAGTTCATAGCAGTCGGCACACCGCCCGACGAGGATGGTTCGGAAGCGGCGCGCAATATCGGTAGGCGCATGAAGGGGTTCAAAGTGATCGTCGACAAGTCAACGGTGCCTGTCGGCACCGCTGACAAAGTGAGTAAGGCAATCACTGGGGAACTCGTGGCGCGAAACACCGATGTGCCGTTCGCCGTCATATCAAACCCGGAGTTCCTCAAAGAGGGCGCCGCTGTCGAGGATTTTATGCGGCCCGACCGAATTGTCATTGGCTGCGATACCGATGTCGACGGGCTTCGCGCGAAAAGTCTAGTCGAGCAGCTCTATGCGCCGTTCAACCGGAATCATCAGCGTACGCTGTTTATGGATGTACGCTCTGCGGAGTTCGCCAAGTACGCGGCAAACGCGATGCTTGCGACGCGCATTTCGTTCATGAACGAACTCGCGAATCTTGCCGATCGGGTTGGCGCGGATATCGAAAGCGTACGTCAAGGAATCGGCTCGGACCCGCGCATCGGCTACAGCTTCCTGTATGCGGGATGTGGATACGGCGGATCATGTTTTCCCAAGGACGTTCGGGCGCTCGTGCGTACTGCCGCGGAGTACGACGTAGAGCTGAACATCCTCACATCGACGGAACGCGTGAACGAGCGACAAAAGGCTGTGTTGTTCAAAAAGATCAAACGCCATTTCAATGGCAACCTCGCGAACAGACATTTTGCGGTTTGGGGTCTTTCGTTCAAACCCAATACGGACGACATGCGCGAGGCGACGAGTCGTCAACTTATTGCCGACCTTTTGCGTGCAGGTGCATCGGTGAGCGTGTACGACCCAGTTGCACTCGACGCGGCGCGTCGCTGTCTGGAAGCGGATCTCGATGCCCATGCGTATGCTCGAATCCAGTTCGTCGCGGAACGTAATCACGCGCTCAAGGCAGCAGACGCGCTTGTGATAGTGACCGAGTGGAAGGAGTTTCGTAGTCCAGATTTTGAAGAGATGAAAGCCATTCTCAACGACATGCTTGTCTTCGATGGACGCAATCTTTACGACCCGCGAGTGATGAAGGACGCCGGATGGACGTACTATACGGTTGGCCGCGATTTCGCGCATGTTGCTACGTAAAGATCATATCGTGCGTGCCCAATGTCGTTCGCAGATTGCTTGCTTGCCCAACTGAAATAACGGAGTGGGTATGTTAAAAGCTATCGTCAATTGTGCTCTCGGTCACATACGTCCTGGAAAGCGGGTCGGGGATGAAATCGGTAGTGCTGACCTGTTCTGGTTTCTGTGTGAACAGGCTATTAACGGAATGCGCGGTACGCTGGTTTCGTTACGTTGCAAGCGCACAGCGCTCTGCTTCATGGGGCGTGGCATAAGGCTCCGTTTCGCACGTCGCGTCGAGCTGGGAGACTACGCTATGATCGGCGATGGTGTGATATTAAGCGGCCTCGGTCGAGACGGTTTGCAGGTTGGTACGCGTGTGAACATCGGTGCGTACTCGCGGATCGTGGTGGGCACGGACGTTGGGCGGCCCGGCAGCTATATTCGTATCGGCGACGGCTGCGGCATCGGCGAGTATTCGAGCGTCGGCGGGTCGGGGGGCGTGTCGATCGGCCGCAACACCATCATCGGTCAGCACTTTACCGCGCATCCTGAGAATCACAACTTCCGCGATCTGTCCCGTCCGATTCGGGAACAGGGAACTATTCGGCAGTCGATCGTGATTGGTGACGACTGCTGGTTGGGTGCGCGTGTTACGGTGCTCGCGGGCGTGACGATTGGGGACGGCTGTGTCATTGCCGCAGGGAGCGTCGTCACGCGTGACGTGCCAGCGCTTTCGATCGCCGCGGGAATTCCGGCTCGCATCGTCGGCACCCGCCGAGAGGACGGCCGTGCGGACAATTGACATCTTTGTCGTCCTCTACCGCCGCAGACCCGAAGCGGCCGAAACGCTCGTCACGCTGAGCCAGATCGATCTTCAGTCGTTGGGTTTCGACGTAGAAGTTCATATATGGGATAACGCCGCGAGCGTTCATTCGCCTCCAGCGAATGGTTTTCTGCCGTTCAAATGGCGTTACGTCACGGCGCCAAATAACGAGCCTCTATCGAAGGTCTACAACACGCTTTTGCGCGCATCGAACCGCTCTTATGTGATCGTCTTCGATCAGGATTCGAGTATCGACGAATACTTCTTTCGGAGCCTCGCCGCAAACGTCGCGAGCGCTGAGGCCGACGTTTTTGTTCCCATCATCAAACACGATGGAAGCGTGATTAGCCCGGGGAGATTGAGGTGGATAAAGGGCGCTCCTCTTGCAGATATGAAAGTCAACAATATTTTGCCAAGCCATTTCACGGCAATGATGAGTGGACTGTGCATGAAACGTGCGTTCCTCCAACGCGCGGGACTGCGGCCGTTCGACGAACGGCTTCGCTTTTATGGAGTTGACACGCGCTTTTGCCGCGATCTCGCCCGGCGTGGTGGAAGAGCCTACTTGCACGATGCCGTGCTTGGGCATGACTCCGCGTTGCGCAGCACGATGGATCCGCAGACTGCGCTTGAGCGCCAGATCTGGCTCTGGCAGTCGTGGTTGCGTGTGTTCGACATGAACATTGGAGAGGTGATCGGAATCAGATGCTACCTATTCTGGAAAGCGTGGCGTGCATCAAGGCGAGCAGACACGTCATTGAGTTTCCGCGAGCTGCTAGCCAAGGTGTTTTGATGAACGAACGATTAAACATTTTGATGATTCACCAAGGTGCGGAACTGTACGGCTCGGACAGGAGTTTTGTTTCCGCTGTGCGCGCGCTGCGCGAGCGACATCCGTTCGCAATAATAGATGTGGTGCTGCCCAAACCTGGGCCAGTCGTTGGGCAGTTGCAACCGTACGTAACTCAAATCATCTTCAAGCCGCGGGGCATTCTGCGGAAGATGGAACTCAAGGCAAGTCCGTGGAGGACGCTGCAAAGCATCGCATCTGCGTGGCTTGAATATCGTCGAATGTTTCGTGCATACGATATCTGTTATGTCAATACCATCGTGTGCATATCCGCGATCGCGGCGTTGCGTAGTCAGAAGTCGGCAGCGTATGTCCACGTGCGGGAGATTCCATCGTCGCTGGCATGCCGCGTTTTTCGCGTTTTACTGCGCTTTTCTCGAGTGCAGCTGATCTATAACTCAGCCGCAACCGCGGTCGCTTTTGGATTGCCGGGGACTGTGATCCATAACGGTGTCGATGCGCCATCGTGCGTTCAGTCGATCGTTCGAAGGTACAGCAGACTGACACGCGTGGTTGTTCTGGGACGCGTCAACCCGTGGAAAGGGCAGCAATTTGTGCTGGATGCGTTGACTACGCTCGGACACTCGATTCCTATCCACCTTCGCATCGTGGGCGATGTCTATCCAGGCTATGAATCATTGCTCGAGAAGCTTCGTGAGACAGCGGCCTCGTGTCGGCAAGCCGTAGAGATAGAAGGTTTTACCGACGATCCGACGGCTCATTTCGAGTGGGCCGATTTCGTGCTCGTGCCATCAATCCAACCGGAGCCATTTGGGCGCGTTGCAATCGAGAGTTTTGCGATGGGACGTCCTGTTATTGCAGCCGCCGCAGGCGGTCTAAGGGAGATTGTGGTTGAAGGGGTTACGGGTTTCTTGTTTGCGCCGGGGAATGCGAGGGAGTTCATTTGCACGCTAGAGCGAGCGCTCGCTACAACGCCCGACAACTATACGGCCATGTCGACAGCGGCGTGCGAGGACTATCAGCGTCGTTTCACGGTGCAAAGCTACATGAGAGCCATATCAGATGTCGTTTTACCGATTACACATGCAGAGAAAACGACGAATCTGCCTAAGTAAACTCATCAATCTCCCGGACCCCCTTAATGGCTCGTTTGCCTGACACCATAGCGCGGTATACCGAGAGTTCTAGTCTTGCGCGCAATCTAACGTATAACATCTTCGGTCAACTCATCCCACTCGCGCTCGCGGCTATCAGCATACCCATGCTGATCCACCATATGGGCAAGGACCGATTTGGTCTGTTGACCATTGCATGGATGGTCGTGGGCTATTTCAATCTTTTCGATCTCGGTCTCGGTCGTGCGTTAACGCGACTCGTTGCGGAGAGAATTGGGGCGGGGCGGACAGAGGAAGTGCCGCAGATCATATCGACAGGACTTGTGCTCATGACCGGACTGGGCGTTGCGGGTGCTATTACGGTAGCGATCGTGACGCCGGCGTTGACGACAATGCTCAAGGTGCCAGTCATGTACGTGGGCGAATCGCGAACTTCGTTTTATCTGCTTGCACTATCCATTCCGTCCGTCATTCTGACGACAGGATTACGTGGGATATTGGAAGCATTTCAGCGCTTCGACATTACAAATGCGTTGCGTACGCCGCTTGGATTATGGACATTCGGCGGACCGCTATGTGTGCTTCCATTTTCCGATCGACTGGACTGGATCGTGTTATCGCTGGTACTCGGGCGGGTCGTTTCCGTCGCCGTTCATTGGTATTGCACGGCACATCAAATAGGCGGAAAGATGATTACCGGGTTGTCGGATCGGCGACTATGCAAGGAACTGCTGTCGTTTGGTGGCTGGATGACAGTATCGAATATCGTATCGCCGATGATGGTTTACATGGATCGTTTCTTTATTGGTGCGTTGTTGGGTACCACGGCCGTGGCATTCTATACGACTCCCTATGAGGTTGTGTTCAAGCTGAACATCGTTTCGGAAGGCCTGTTTGGTGTGTTATTTCCACTCATGGCCAGCCGGTTCGCAGTCGACAGATCACAATCGGGCGATATGCTGATGCTTGGGGCGAAACTGATCACAGCGTGCCTTTTTCCTCTCGTGTTGCTGGTTGTTGCATTCGCACGGCCTTTTCTCAAAATATGGATAGGCCATGAATTTGCGGAGCGCAGTGCGTGTGTCATGCAACTGCTGGCGATTGGTTTGTTCATTAACGGTTTTTCAAAGGTTGCATTCAATCTCTTGCAGGCACAAGGGCGCGCCGATGTGACGGCAAAATTGCATCTGATCGAATTGCCGGTATATGTCATGGGTCTGGTCCTGCTAACAAAGAGTTTCGGAATTGTCGGTGCTGCCGCGGGTTGGGCGCTGCGGATGATACTCGACGCGGGATTGCTTTACTGGATGAGTTTGAGAGTAGCGGGCGTCAAGCTGGGAACGATTAGAGTGATTAGCTCACTCGCGATCCTTTGCATCATAGCCTTATGGGGTACTTTTTCGATCACCAGTCTGTGGGCAAGTTCGTTCGTAGTCGTCGCTCTACTGATCGGATTCGTTTGTACCTTTTGGAAGTGTTTTTTAAGCGATGACGACCGCCAGATTGTGACGGTCAAGTTATTTCGGGCCGGTAGATAGGTTCTTTCACTTCTCGATCTCGCCCTCTGGTCAGCAGGCGACACGTGGTTTGCGTGCCAGTTGTCGGTTGTGAGGGTGCCAACTCGCTCGCTAGGTCCGCTGACCACTTGACTCCATACTGCGCCACCAGCGACGAGTGGTAGTCTGACCACGTCTAACCAACCGAAAGACCTCTTGGGCTGATGATCCATGGTCAGGTTCCATCGGTAGCGTGTTCATCGACGGACATGCAACACCCGTCGATGAAAAGCGGCACGGCAGAATGTACATTCTTGGCATGCCGGCGTTTGAAGTTCCTTTCAACAACCAATGCCGAATCGCACGAACGTCGCGGCCGAAACTATGTGCCAGACGGTGCAGCGTGCGACCTTGCGTAGGTTCTCCGGCGAGGGCGACGATCATGTTCCGGATGCTCTTTCCCCCCTGCTATAAGAAAGAGCGTCACAATAACGAGGAAAAGCTGCATCGTCTCAAGTACGCCGGTCGCGAAAATGAAGACGACGTAGCCAGCGATCATCGCGTATAACACTGCGCGAAAAAACCGGATCTTTACCCGTGCGCACAAGCGAAACAGTTGAGCAAAAAGCGCGAAATAAGCGACTAGGCCTAGTAATCCAAGATCGATCGCCCATTGGAAGATCGCGCTTTCCGCGTTATAGAAATCTGGATATGTGCCTGATGCGATGATCGTGCGTGTGGCGGACACGCCCCCACCAAAGATGGGCGATTCCGAGAAGAATCTCCATGCTACCAATAGCTGGCCTGCACGCATCTGAAGTGAACTGCCGTTCTGCGTATCCCCACGCGAACTACTCGCCACAGACGAGATGAAGTCTGCCAGCCTTTCCACATGATCCATTCCGAAAAGGCTACCTACGACCAATGCCACAACGATGACCTTGATTACTATTACTTTATCACGTAGACCCGTGAAGCAAGTGAAGATCACAAGTGCGAGAATCACATAGACTAATGGTGTGCGCGAATTGGTAACGGCGATTCCCACGAGCAGAGCGGTCTGGGCACCTAGAAATATGAGTAGTTTGGCGGCGGAGCGGTTCTTCCGCATAAGGAAGATGCCGACCAAGACCGTGAAGGTCTGAAACGCTCCATAGGTAATGGGGTGAGAAAGTGTTCCGACTGCTCGCAATCCTCTCAGCGAGTCTTCATAGTCTGTAGCCGTAACGCGGCCGCTCGGGGTTGTCTGTTTCAGATAGTCGAAGTACGGATTGAAGTGCAAAAGATAGGCGGCAGTTCCGTACAGCGATACAATCAAGCCGATGACATAAAACCACTTCAGGACGCGTTTTGCTTCGTCAGTGGATTTGCAAAAGTACCAGATGAAGTAACACGGAAAGACGAGTTCAGAGAAGTTCATTACGGCTGTGACAGCATCGGATGACCAGGTAGCCGGATTGAAAATGCACGAAGTTGAATATGCACCCGCTAGAAGAACAAAAGGTCGTGTCAAAGGAAAGTTGGTGTTCGTGATCCGAAATCCGTTTGACATGACGCGGATAAGGAAGAAGGCGACCATGATGACTACGATGGCACGATTTAGAGATAAATAAGGTACGCTTGGTAAATCCAATAATCCAAATCCTTTCGGAGTAAAGAGGCATAATAATGGAAATAGAAGAGCCATCCTCCGGAGACGGAATGTGGACAAATATAGACAATACGTGGCGAGAATGTAATTCATGAAGAGGATGCAGTTGTCGAGCGTATTCGCGATTGACCCGAAGTCTCAGGAAGAGAATGTATCCAATTCATACCATGGTGATGGAGGTTGAGAATCAGATTGCAAGTCAATCGAGAATCCGTCCGAGATCTTTTTCACAAACTTTTCTTGCAAGGGAGCCATCCGAGCACCTGTCTCGGAAAGAGGGTAGACGATTAACTTTCGCGAATTAGAGCGGAATGTAAAAGTGCAGGGTACGTACTCCATCCATACAGGCGGTGTGAGGGAACGAAGATTGACCGTATGATGATGCAACGGAGAAACGAAATTCCACTCTATTGGTCTAGATTTGAATAAGCCAAAAAGCAGTTCCATCCAGTTCGGAAGGCGGTGCGCAAGATCCAGCGGTGCCGGACCTCTTTCGGTTTGGAACGAGGTGACGGTGTAGCCCGGCAATGTGAGTAGTAGCTGATGCGATTGCTCTACGGGAAGCCCGTCGCGCGCAGAAAGCATGAGCGACAGGAAACCACGAGAGTCTCCGCGCAGGGTCACGCGAAATGAGCGGTAGTCGTACTCCTCATTTGGTTTCACATACCCCGTTATTCCCTTGACGGTTGAGGCGTCGATGATCATCTGATACGCCTTGAGATCGAAACGCGCCATGATGTCACAGGAAGCGAGGGGCGGTTCAAGGTTCCTGGCAGAATATCCGACACGGACAGCGAGCGGAGCCTCAGCTGTCAGCGTGCCTTCTTGCTGTAGGAAGTTGGCGAGATCGTTGGTAATTCGCTGGCGTGTCGCAACCATCGCGAGATGATCGTCAAAGGTGTAAGTTGCCGCTCCGCACAACGGTGCTACGGCACGCGTTCGAAATAACCAAGCAGCTTGCCCGAATTGGACCAGTTTGGTCGCGTCTCCAACAAGGCTGAATTCTCTTGGGGTGGTCGCAGTGTAGTCGGCGCGTGAATGGGTGTAATCGTAGAATGCTAATCCACTCCAATCCTGCATGCTTGCAAAGACAGCTGTCTCAGGAAGTATTTCGGCAGATTGCCTGTTTGGCCACGGTTGGTTGAACTCCGTGATAAGGTAAGGTTTGTCGAAGGACCGATAATATGCCGAACTGAGCAAAGGTGCGAGCCGCGATTTAATGCTGGATGAGTCTGTGATTTGCCAGTCGTCCCATCTCCACATTTTATTAGGGAAGTGGTAGTGATCAACGTAAAAATGATTGTCGAGAGCATCCATTTCAGACATCGATGTGAAATTGATGAGTCCGCCGAAGCTCATTTGTGTGCCAATTATTAAAAGACGAGGCGCAATATCTCGAATGGAGTTCGAGATAAAATCAACGTAGCGTTTGTCTTCTTGAGATAGGAATTTCAGGAAGGATAGTTGAACGGGAGTGTTATTTCCATCCAGTGGTGGAAAGATTTTCGGATCGACGATGTCAGAATTAGTTTTCGTGGCGGCGAATCTTTGCCATCTTGCCATCAGTGAGTCCTTGAAAGGACCGGTTAGTAGTCGGTGCAAATCACCATTCATCCACGCATAGATTAATGAACTTTCGTTATTGATTTCCACGAGAGCCAATGCAGGTTCTCCAGCGCCCTTCAGCGCGTCAAGAAGACCACGCGCATAACGCGCCTGCAACTGTATTGCGAGATCGTCGACGATGAGAAACGGCTTCGATTGATTTGGGAGCGCAGTCTCATCATCCAGAGCGATGGTATGGTCAATCGTTGGCCGAAACTGATAAACGACGTGAAGGTTCAGATCGGCATAGATACCTTGCTGCCGGAATTGCTCCAGCAAGTTGCGCAGCCGGAAGATCGCGTCCTGATTGAAGGAAGGGAATGGGGCAGCGGTCAGAAGTGCAGTTGCGTTTCCAGAGTCGGATGATGAAATTGAGTCTAGCGCATGAAGTCGTACCAGGTTTACGCCCAAGCAGCGCAAATGGATAGCAAGTCGACGGGCCTGGTCCTGATCAGGAAGCGCTGCGTCGAACCCGAGGTTGACACCGAACAAACGAATTGGCGTGGATGCGCCGATCTTGCAAAAAGCTGTACCGCAGACCTCGAGGCGATCCTTTTCAGTCAGCGGAGCGTTTAGATAACCGAAATCAGCAATTGATTGAGCCGCGATATCGGGAATTTCGATGCGATAAAAGCGTGTACCAGTGTTATTCACACTGGAGGCGATCAGACAGGAGGGATCAAGGGCGAAAATTGTCACAATGACATACTGCGCCAATGTTCGGTGCAGATTTCTAATGTGAGCGGAAAAAGGACCCGAACATACGTTTCTCATTCGGTGCCTCGGCTCAACGCCCGGCCGAAGTGTCGTGTGGCGCTTCCATTGCCACAGCATGATCGGGCTTCTGCTTTTGCCGATCGGCGAATGAATCTGCATGCGGTCGTACGCTTCTATCCGAATGCCGCTCCAGCAACGCCTCATATTGTGCGAGCACGCTTTCCCAACGGAATGCACTTTCGAAACGCTGCCTGCTTTGCTGACTCATAGCCCTCGCGGTCGCGGGGTCTGCGAGCAAGGCGGAAATATGCATATCGCAGTCGGCTTCCGTAGCGAAAAATCTTGCGTGAGGTCCTGCGACCCAGCGATTGAAGGCGTTATCGTGAGCAATTACCGCGTTTCCGGCGCCAAGGGCCTCGACGAGAGAAGGATTGGTACCGCCAACGCGGTGTCCGTGTACATAGAAATGTGCGTGTCGGCGTAGGGCCCGAAGCACAGACTGGTCGTAGATCGCACCGGGAAACAGCACTTCCTCGCTTGCTGCGCTCAACACTTCACGGTGATACGGATGCGCACCAGGATCGTATTTTCCCAGTACGACAAGTTTCGCACCACGACGGCCCCGTGAGAATGCCGTCACTATTTCATGTACTGAGTTTTCCGGCTCTGGTCGTGCAATGACCAGCCCGTAAGCGGTTTCTTTCAGCCCTAACATGTCCAAAGGCGAGCGCGCAAGATCGTCGACGGCATCAGCGCCATATGGAATCATCGTAATCTTGCGCCTCTTCACTCGTGTGGCCAGATGTGCGGCGATGACAGGATGGTCTGCGATCAAGTGGTTTCCGGTCCAGCAACCAATTCGCTCGTTAAGCCACAGCCAGACTCGTTCGTGGAGTTTCCATTTGTCGCGTCGCCACTCCAATCCGTCCATGTTGATCAGATTGGTGATGCCATGCCAGCGTAAAAGCGTGCAAAAAACTGCCGTGTTATAGCCGAGGGTCAAGACGAGCTGAGGGCGTTGGATCACCACGTTCCGCATCGACGCCCAGTCGAATTCGATTGTTCCGAGCGCTCCTCCCCGCTGTGCGGGAACGATGATCCGATGGACGCCACGCCATGTATCTTCAATCGTTGCGGGTTGCCCGGTGCTTCCTTGGCAATAGACTGTGACTTTCCATCCGCGTTTGGTCAGGTAGAGTGCAAGGCGCTCCGCGAAAGTCTCAAATCCACCATGGCTCGCAGGAATACCCCGAGTCCCCAGTATGGCCAGTTGCTTGTATGACATATCTTATATCGGTAAATGTTCAGGGATCGTATGGCGCTTGAGCTGATCGATAGCGAAGGCGTGAGGAATATTCTGTTCGACGGCGGTCGAAAATGTACTACTAGTAGGCACGAGCACCGACGAAGCCTTTAAGAATGGTCAGCACGATGATTTTCATATCCATCCAGAACGTCCAATGCTGGATGTAATACAGATCGAATCTGACCCGTGCTTCCATCGTCTCAATCGCTGCTGTTTCGCCGCGGTAACCATTGACCTGTGCCCATCCGGTGATTCCTGGTTTGATTCGATAGCGGAACATATAGTGCTGTACAAGATCTTTGTAATATTCGTCATGCTCGACCGCGTGCGGACGAGGTCCAACCACTGACATCTCCCCTTTGAGTACATTGAGAAATTGTGGAAGTTCATCGAGGCTTGTACTTCGGAGGAAGCGCCCCACTTTGGTGACACGCACATCGCCTTTTCGTGCCTGAAGGACAGAGCCTGGTGCGTCAGCCCCTTGATACATGGTGCGAAACTTATAGATCGAAAAGACATCTCCATTCATGCCTTTGCGGTACTGTCGGAACACAATGGGGCCGGGCGAAGACAACTTCACCGCAGCAGAAATTGCTAACAGTATTGGAGAAATTGCAATCAACACACACAGTGCGAAGATGCGATCAAATATCTCCTTAGGTAAGGTATCCCAACCCCGTTCAGGCGTGGCCATTACATTCAAGAGGGGGACCCCGCGATAGATACCAACCGCGCTCTCGGCAGACGTGCAG